>NZ_JBQWLT010000008.1:0-159187 GCF_052545375.1 Halobellus sp. GM3
AGGTTCGCAGGAGTCGAAAATACTCGGCGGGCGATTCGTCGTGCCGGTGGTTGTGGGCGTATCGCTCATTCGTTTGTCGAAGTGGTTTCGTTGGTGCGTTCTTTGAGGAGCGTCTTGATTACCGAATCGAGGGACGTGTGGTCTTCCTCGTCCTTGATCTCCTCTAGCTGTTCTTTCGTCCAGTCCTGTACCCGTATCATCGGCATAATTGTATCACGAAATGTCCGGTCCCCTGAGTTTCGCGCACAGTAGGTTATCACGATGTATACAGACAGTTGACTTAGTCATTTGGTATTTTAAAGATGAGTAGAGTGCGACAAGCCTGAGGTTCGACTATGATACTGTCCTTCTGGCCGATCTCACATTCAACCCCCAGCTATTAGCCATCTCTTTGTAGCTCCAATTAGACTCGGACAATATGCCGAAGCCGGATATCGAAGTCCTCGACGACGGCGACGCCTATCCGTATTCATCGCATATCAGCGTAGACGGTACAGAACTCCAGCTGGGCGATCTTCTCCTTGTGTTTGATTCTCCTGACGATAATGGTGTCAGCTTCTTTGAGCGCATCTATGGGTTCACTTGGCCGGGAATCATCACTCACGTCGTCGATGGGCCGGTTCCTGCTGAGTTCCACAATTTCGAGGACTTTGCTGCGGATCTCGACAGCGGGAAGACCGCGGTCGCCAGCAAACGCGAACAAACGAGCTTCTTTGTCGACGAAGACACCGTCCGCACTATCACCCTCTACCGATACCAGTACCAGGGGGGGTGGCAGCCGATAGTGATTGATGAGCGACGAGATCCACTTGAGAACACTCCTTTCAATGAATCAATTACTCTCTGTGAGGATGGAGAGCAGGTAATTGAAGAACTACTCGGGACGAGTTCATCTGAGGAGAAGCAGGAGGTTGAGCATCTCCGTGAATTTCTGCGGTCTGCTGGTTATCAGCTAAATCCGATCTCTGATTCAGACGAATAAGCGTCTCACTCACCGATTCACATATAGTAGAAATACTGTGGCCGAACCTCTGAGATGGACTCCGTATCTACTTCGGAGAGGATTGTACCCACCCGCTTTGCAACACTCACGGTTGCTGGCATCCGAATTGCGTAGTCTGATGTATTCCAGTCGAGTTTCGTGAAAAAGAGGATCTCTTTACAAATCTCTAACGAGGGTGTCTCACAGATCTCGTCAGGTCGGATCTCAATCGGTGATGGTACCCCACTCCCCTGATAGGTCGTCTCTTCCGGAACATATCCAGATGTGTAGAGATAGTGGACGTCGTCATCAGGGACACTCAGGAGTGTTCCCCGCATGGCGGGATAATCCGTAGGCGGGAACAACCTGACCTTTGGCCGCCTACGAACCCATACAAGGTCTAAATCGCGAACACCGTCCGTGGCATCAAGCAACCCTTCACGTTCTTCTTCCCAGAAGACAGATGGCTTATGTAGGACAAACCGGCTGGGACGTGTCCCTTTCTGGGCTTCGTAGTATTCCAGAATCTGCTCACCTACCTGTCTAGCCGCCTCATATGAGAGGTGGGGAGATCCATTCTCGTCCTCGGTGATATCCGGGAGTGGATCGCTCTGCAGGATAATATGGTCCCGTCCGTGAAAGACGTGAGCAAGAGCAGCTCGAATTACATCATCTCCTTCGTTTCGCTCTCTGTAGAACGAGAGCCCTGCGTAGCAGTGCCCATCTTCGATCTGCCGAGTTTTCCATGGATGCCCTCGTTGGGACTTGTACAGAAGTCCAACTGTGAGATTCCAGGCCCGAGATGCTCGCTGTCGGTCAGTACGGATCGCAAGTGTGGATGGCTTAATCAGCTGTGTGGGGATTCGAGCCTCCATCCCGATCAGTTTGATTCGATTTCGCAGGTCAGAACCTTCCGACTGGATTTGTGCATGGTCCTGATTCTCTGGAGTACACGCGTCCATCACTTCTTGCGGAATACAGACGATGATTGCGTTCGGCTGAACGGAATCCCGTTCGATTATCTCGATGTCTTTCCGCACTAGCTTCAGGAATCGCTCCATCCGGTCTCTGGGCGTTGATTTACTCGTAACAGATTGGATGTCTCGTCGACGAATCTGGCGTCTCCAGCCCTTTTTTGCGTTAATAGAGAGATTGAGCGGGGAACTCTTACCTAGGCCGGGATACGGAACCTGCCACGGCTTATCACTTGTTCCTGGATGGATCCCGACCTCCATATCATGAAGTAGTTCGGTCAACCGGCGAATTGAATCTCGATCGCCGATAATCCCGAGTTTGATTGTGTGGTGTCCTTCTTCATAGAGCCGTGGACCATATCTGATAAGGCCTCGTTTGGGAGAGGTTTCAGTACCTCCTTCAAACTGAATCTCTGGCTCCTCGAGGTGACGAAGTGTGAACGGGGAATCTTCAGGCGTCATTGTTCAATTCCACCTGGATTTTTGAGATCAGACGCTGACTCGATGAGCTCATCACGTTCGTCTCCATCTTTGGGTGGGCGGACATTGAGGGAAAGCGAGTCAACTCTGGTCACCTCGAGTTCCTTTATCACGGGTATCTTTTCGCCCATGAATCGATCAAGCTGGGTCTGATCGGACATCAGCAGCTCTTCCCAGACACGCAGCTGGCGGTCGTACTTACTATTCTGGGCGTGGAAGCGGTTTGGTGAGAAATCGTTTTGGAGCCGGGATTTACGCTCGCCTTTTACAGGCCGACGACCGTCAGAAGTGAAGACTTGTGTGGGTAGGAGAACGTAGTAGTACTCTTCCGCATAGCGCCGTACTCGTACTTTGACACCACGATGGATGACATCGGGGTAGGAGTCTAACTCCTTTGCAACCCAAGATCGACCTAGTTTCCGCTCGGAACCGTGCTGTTTGCGGTCGAGTTCTGGGTATACTGTTGTTCCTTTCTCACGGTCGATGAGACAATCGTTATCTCTCGCAACGAGAGTGAATATCCCTCTGAGAAGCGACCTTACGATGTTTTCGCGCTCTTCCTCTTGAGAACCCGTTCGAAGGAACTCCTCGAAATCCTGTGTTTCGAAACGGTCCTCGTGGAGGTAATGACGAGTAGACCCCGGAAGATGGTCCGGATGAACGAGCGAATACAATTTCCGCTCGTGAAGCTTGATGGGAAACGCTTCGTTGTTGTAATTATAGACGCGAGCTGACTTGGCTTCATCTGTCGTATCTATGATATACAGTGTCTCAGGGTAGCGGGTTACCTGAAACAGATTCGTCGCATATTCTGTTTCCTCAGAAACCGGTTCATACGAATGAAGATATGGTTCGTACTGGAACCGTTCTGTTTTCTCGAGTTGATGAGCTTGTTGACGGAGATCATCGTATGTACCTACGAAAACATGGGTATCGATAGCAAAATCTCTGAACTCATCTACCTCAGTATCATCTAGCCGATCTACGACCTCATCGTTGACGCTGTCTTTGAGTTTTTTGTAGAAGTCGACCAGTTTCTGGTTATCGGTGACATCTCGATCGAATAGGGCTTTCCAGAGCTGGTCATTAGAGAGTGTCTCCGTAAAAATATAGAAATCAAAACGGTGGGGTTGGGGCTGTTTGATGTATTTGAGGAAATACCGAGCGAGTTCGTCTCTAAAATCGTTCGGGCTGAGGCCTGTGGAATACGCTTTCGCCTCGGCTACCACCTTATCGCCCGTAGCTTTGTTCACAAACTGAATATCGTCAAGCGTAGAGTGGAAGGCTGAATCCCGTTCGACCATGTAATTCAGCCTTTCCATGTACTCGATGACGACTTCCTTATAGTCCTCCCCGCGTCTCGCCGTCCCTTCCCGCTCTTTATATAGATTGTAGATGGGCACGTTGTATCTCGTTACAAGGAAGTCTCGTGTGAATTACTTTTCCCCAGTCGTTGGATAGTCTACTGGGATACGACGGTACTTCTATAATCCGAGCGGTATATGTTGGAGATAATGAACCGCGAGGACTTGGGAACGACTCTGCGTCTCCTCAATCGCGAACGTGGGGCCGCGGATGCGTTACCGAAAAAGTCGCTTCACAAGCTCCTCTATCGTATTGACGTCAAATCTGCCGAGCAAGATTTGGACATCGAGATTCCGTATTACTGGTATCTCTTTGGTACTGTCTCTCCAGCTACACCCTCGACTGTCCCCTCAGCCAGTATTAATCAGCCCGGAGTTGAAGATCGCCTCCGTTCTATTGTCTCTGAGGCTCTTTCTGAATATTACGAGCATGGGTTAGAATGGCTCACAGACAGAATGTATGATGATGCGCCGTATCAGGTTCAGCGGGATTTTCGGGAATTAGATAAGAAAATCCGGACGTTACATACGGGCTATCACGATTTCTTTGAGGTTGACCCAAGTAGAGAATCGGTACTCAGTTCGGTTTACGAAACTTTTGAATCATTTCCAAACGACCGATTTCCGGAGTACGACCGACCGCTAATCAAGTGGTATAATGCGGTCACACGAGAACTCCATTCGCATTCTCCTGATCCCTCCAGATTGATGACGGTGAATGTAACGTTCTGGCGTATATTTGCCCTCGAACTTGCTGAACGGTATGCCCAGGGGATGTCTCAGGAAGAGGTTCGTGGGAACCTCGGTATAACTTCATTTGAGCAGGCTCGGAATACTGCGATCCAGAAACTTGACGAATTCGAAGAGCAAGACCTTGATGCAAAATTTTCTGGATTAGCAACCGAACTCGAATCTGAACGGAGCGCAGCTGACGAACTTGTTGCTCCGATTCTTGAACGCCGGGGAATTGCGCACGAGGATCTTCATCCGGGTCAATGACTAGATACTTCGTAGATACTAACGTCCTCATTGGACTCACGTTTTCTCACGACCGGTGGGCCGTGGAAGCAGAGCGTATTCTAGACGGCCATAACACGCTCTTCACGAGTGAGTTTGTGATCTACGAGTATTGCAGCCGCCCACAAGGAGCGCCTCGAGTTGTGTCCGACCCTGATCAGCTACGGGTTGATCCTGACGATACAGGTGGCGTGTTCGGAACCGTTCTTGAAGACTTTCAAGAGAATGTGGAGGACAACATCCCGATGTACAATCGTGAAATCGATTTACAGCGCTACGATGGACTTTCGTTTGAGAGGATATTAGAGATTTTCTTCGAAAATATCGAGGTTCGAAGTCAGGCTAAGCCACACTTTGTTCGGCACTTCCAGAACTACTTTTCCTCGCGTGAGGTCACTCCGCGGAACGCGAAACGGTGTGTCGAAGATCTTCGTGATCGTGTTCTTTACGACGCAAAGAAGCGAAAAAACGCACTAATGAATGCTATACATATCATGTCTTCAATTTATGACGATCAGGAGCGGGCTCGCGGTCTAGTCAATGAGCACATCGGAATTCGAGAGTCCCGGATTCCTCCAGTAGACTCTCAGTGGCTTCTTGACGCAATCGGGCTTGCAGAACGCGGTGTGCTTCATCGTGTTGTAACCGGGGATAAGAAAGACATCGTCCGATATCAGCAACAGTTGACCTCCTTATTTGATGTTTCAATCCTCTATATCTTGGATGAGTTTCATACTCACTCCCAAGTCGGTCAGGACTCACACGAGATCTTCTAGTTACCCACCGACTGTTTAGAAGAATCACTGTCGACTGAGCTCTCGGTAGTCCGGGTGGCTGTCGCGAGCAGCGTGGGTTACGTCGTGCGACCAGTCTGTCTTGTCAGTCCCCCGGTCGCTTTTGTAACATCCGCTTCCGGACCCCTTCGGTTGATGACCGAATTCATGATCGACCTACAGGCACTTCCTGCTCAGCGACGACGGCTCTCCAGATCGACCCGCTTGAACGCCTCGGTCTCGCCAACCTTGCGCTCCAGCAGCGAGGCGAGGTTGTCGTTCGCGGTAGCAAACATGATCTGTCGGTCTCCCAGGACCGCAAGTTCAATCACGAGGTTGAAAAACGACAGCGTATTGAGCTCGTCCAAGTGCGCGAACGGCTCGTCTAGTAGCATCAGCGGCGGCGCAGAGTCGTGGGCGAGGTTGTTCGTAACGAAGATCGCCAACACGAGCGCCGTCCGCTGGCCGGAACTCATCTCATCTATGCCTACCACCTCGCCACTTTCTCGCCGGATGACCTGGAGTTCCTCGTTGTCGTCGGTGAGCTTGACGCGCTTGAAGTCGTAGGGTCGTTGGAACACTTTGAACAGTATCGTGACTATCTCGGTATACTCCCCGAGCACCTCGTCGAGACTCTCCTCAACTCCCGCGAACGTCTCCCAGAGGTGATTACGCGTCTCTTCCAGTTGTTCAATATGATCTTTCAGACGGTCAATCTCCCCCGTCTTTATGTCGATTTCGTCTGACAGCTTCGAGGCTGGCTTTGATTCGGCCGCGTCCGCCGCCTCTTCGACCGCAAACTCAATCGTCCGACGGTCGGACTTGATCGCGGGGCTGGCATCCAGCTGTTCTTCCGTCCACTGATTTTCGAGGACATCAAGTCCCTGCCGAACGGCCGACAGTCGGTCCCCGCAGTCGTCGATCTGTGGCCGTACTTCTGTGCTGGGGTCGAAGTCGCGTATCTCCGAAGCTTGCTCTGCGATGTCGCTCTCTATCTCGTCTATTATTGTTGCCAGCACCGGATCGGCCGAACGGTTGTAGACAGTCTGGTTCTGTGCTAGCCTAGCAATTGCCTCCACCGTCTCGGAAGTCGTTTCGGGGAACAGAACCCCCTCCCTACTGTCCGCAACGAAACCGAACAGCCGCGGAACGTCGTTGAGGCCACACAGTTGGTCGCCGTACCGACGGATATCGTCGTCGATAGCCGCCAGGTTGGCACTCTCGACGACCTCCAGCGCCTGCTCGACATTCTCCAGCGACTCGATGAGACTCTCCGGAACACCGCCCGCGTCGTGTGTGTGCTCGGGCTCCTCGCGTGTCCGGATGTCCTCGGCAGACTGTTCGATGTAACAGGCTGGGCAGTGTTGAATGTCTTCGTCGTCGGTGATCTCGAGGTACTCTTCCGTATCGGTACGGATCTGTTCACGGAGTTCTTTCCGACGTTCCTCCAGATCACCGAGTTCCGCCAATCGGTTGCGGGTATCCTCCAAGTCCTCGCACCGTTCGCGCAGTGCCGTTTCGACGGTCGCGTACCACGACTCGGCAGACTGTATAGACTCGATCTCGTTGACTTTGAGATCCGCCTCCTCGATTCCCCGGACGAGTCGACGTGCGTCCTCGTGGCCGGTTCCATTGGCGACGAAGAGGAGTCCAGTGAAGAACGTCGAGAACGACAGTTCTATAATCGCCTCGGACTCGACGTGTTTCGCAACCTCGACGACCCGGCGACGTTCGTCTTTCAGCTCCCGAACATTCTTGAGGTGCTTCCTTCTCTGCTTGAGGAGGTCCGCCTCGTCGTCAAGTCCCGACCGCAGGTCGCGGGCTGTCTCCCAAGTCAAGTCTGACATCGTGGCGTCGAGTGCCGCCTCAAGCTGTTCGAACCGTCGCATCCAGTCTCGCCACCGTGAAATCTGTTCAAGTGGCGGCTCCTCGTCCTTCAAAATTTCCTCGTTTTTCCGTTCTCCTCCGCCTCCCGAATCGTCGTTCTCGACGAGCGCAGACGCTGCCGGCGAAAGGTCCCGTCGGACGCTCCCGAGCGTCGAGAGAGCCTCTTTCACCTCGTCTCGTCGTTCTTGGAGTTTCTCTCGTTCCGCTTCTATATCCTCAATTTCATTTTCGTTATCGTCGATTTTCCCATCGAGCAGGTCTAGAAGTTCTTCTTTCTCTTTCGTAGCGTACGCGAGGTCTTCGCCGTAAAGGAAGTTCCTGAACACTCGCTCGATCTCTAAGCCGGTCGACGGTTCAAGAAGTCGCGTCGTCTCGCCGGCCTCATGGTAGTTGACGCGGTAGAACTCGACATGCCGCCTCGCCGGCCCCTGTGGCCGGAACCCGAACCAGTCGGCGACCCGGTCGTTCACCGATGCCGAGTCCATCGGTAGCGGTTCGTCGTCTCCCTTCAGCGTGACGCTCAAATCGTCGTAGCTGTCGACACGGTCGTCGTCACGGCGGGTCTGGCCGACGAGCCCCATCGTGATCCCGTCGAGAAGACTCGTTTTTCCGGTCCCGTTCGGGCCGTACAGGAGGGTGAACTGGGCCGCGTCGAGTCGCCGTCTAGACGCCTCCTCTCGGAAGTCTCCCAGTTCGACAGTGTCGACGGCCGGCGGGCAGTCGTCGGTCGTCGTCGACGACGACGTGGCACGAGCACCGCCGGCATCATTTATACCCATCTCCAGCAGTCGATTGAACTTCTGGTCGCGGTCGGTGTTCTGGTTGAACAGGAACCCCAGACCGTTGCCGGTCACCCGCTGGACGAGCGCTTTGCGCCCGAATTCGTCGTTCACCTCGGACAGTGCCCTACGGCTGTGCTCCAGCGGGCGGAGGAACTCCTCCAGCGACTCGCGGGGGACACACCGCCGGATGGCGAACTTCGTCTCTCTCTCAAATTCGCGGCGAAAGTCGTCGTCAGGCTCACTGTCGTCCTCGTAGGCCCAAAAAAGCTGGATGTTCCACTGGTTCGGTGTATCGTCGTCGTAGAACTCCAGTTCGAGCTGTCGTGTATCCGTCTCCAGTAACGCCTCCCAATCGTGGTTGCCACTCGCCAGCAGTCGGACGAACAGCACCTCGTCGTCGAATCCCTGTTCCCGATACCGTTCGATCCGATACAGCGAGTCAGCGCTATCCATCGGGTTGACCTCGTTGCCATCGACATCCTCTGGGTTGATCTCAGTCACCTCCCCGGTCTCTTTCAGCAGCGCGGGAGTGTCGGTCATCGATTCACCTCGACGAATTCGACCGGCGAACTGCTTGCAGTGACATCTTCAGGCTGAAATTTGCCCTTCGTCACGTCCTCCAGTCCGTCGATTTGTCTCAATTCCGTGCCGTCGGGCGATACCATCAAGACGAGCGGCCTGAAGTTCCTGTCCTCCTGGCAGTTCCGCAACTTGGCGATATCTGCGAGACGTTCCCGTCGTGTCCCCGGCGTCGGATCGTCGAGCCGCGAAAGCGAAATGTCGACGCCGTCCTCACCGCCGTCCATCGCGTTGATCGGGATGTCCAGCGGTCCACATCGGTCGGCGGGATGAATGAAACGACCGTACCTGCCGCTGGCCGCCTCGAACGTTTCGAGGAGCCGTCTCGTGTTCCTTGCCACGCCGCTGCCGCGGCGGTGTCCGTGGGCCGCGAACGAGTGTGCCAGTTCCTCTTGCCCGTTCGCTCGGAGGTTCTCGAGTGCCGCCAGCGGCACATCCCACCTCTCCTCAAGACTGTTCACCTCGTCTATCTCGAGTCGCCAGAGTGTGACCGCCGCGACGAGTTCTGCGTCGCGTGGCGGGTCGGGTAGTCGTCTCTGTCGTTCAGCCCGTTTGCAGTCCGAACACGTTCGACAGTCGCAGTCGTCGCAAACCTCACACCCACACTCGTCTATCTTCTCCGACTGTTCGTTATATACTGACCCGTCCCAGGTCCGTGTACACAGGATCTGTGGCTCCGGCCGGAGTCCCTGTGCCGGGGCTGGGCCGTTTCCCTCGCGTCGCACACGCAGTCTACTCACCCCGTCGTCGACCAGTGTCCAGACGTATTCAGCGCGGTTAGACGGGCTTACCCCCTGTAAACCCCTGTTGTTGTACGTCCTGTTGTAGTTCTCGAGTGACGACCATTTTCGCGCCTTCGTGTACACGCCCGAATACCCCCACTGTATGTCGGCCCCGCCTACGCCTGGGACGGTCCCCCAGTTGGCACAGATGTACGTCACGTCGTTCCTGTTATTGAAGATGCGTGAGCGGAAGTCGGTCCACTCCGAGTGGAATGGCTTCGGGTTGCATTGTGGGTGAACGACGACGTTCCCTCTCTGGGCGTAGGTAGCGACTTGCTCCCGAAGGTCGTCGTCCAGCAGGTCCGAACAGGTCCAGACTACGACCCCGGCTCCGCTCAGCGGCCCAAGATGGTGGATCCGGTTACCCGTCGCGAGGTTGTCGGCCTCGTTCGGGTTGGCCCCCTCGCTCATCGGGTAGGTCTTGTACTGGATCACGATTGTTGGCTCGTCTACATTTCCAAGTGCGTCGGCTCGCAGCGGGATTATTGTCGGGGTGACGAACTCTTTGCCGGGTTCGTCCGGTACTTCCTCTCCAATCACGCAGAAGTCTTCATGTAGGTTCTCCACTGTCTCCTGCATCTCTTCGATCTCCACTGGGCGACAACCAAGTACGAATAACGGGCTCTCGTCGGCGAACAGTTCGTCGTGGTCGCACACCCACTCCACGCTGTAACTCCACTCGGGGGCAACCGCGAGGTCGGAGTCGCCTGTCAGACTCAGGAACGACTCCGCCCTCTGTCTCGCCTCCCTCGGTCTGGGCAGCGACTGAATGTCTTCGACGACTGTCCCGGGCTGCCACAGCACGATGTCTTTCTCACGGCTGTTCTCGAAGATAGAATAGGCACTCCTCTGGAACCCCCCGGCGATCCTGTCGACCGAGTGAATATCCTCGCCGTCCGGCATTCAAAGAATTGTTTAGAATCGGCATACTTAAACTGTCCGTACAACGGTTGCCCAATCGTCGGCTCCTGCAAGCCCCGATAGACGACGGCTCCCAATCGCAGTATTCGTGCCTCACTCCGATTCACCGATGCCGGCGTCGAAGAACAGTTTGAATGGGACCCGAGTGAGTACTCTGTGATCGAATCTGACCTTCGTTCTATGGTTGAGTTGCTTTCTGAAAATTGATTCTCGATTAGAGTAGAAGTTCTCGAAAGACGAGGGTCGCCATCGATTCAAACGGCCTTAATGCGGGTCGACTGCTTTCAATCCTTCTGGCGGGGCAGTCCAGCCAGCGCTCGTCGCTAGCTCAGGCGGTTCAGACACCACTACAACCAGGATCGACCGAACCAAGCACTGTATGGCCGAACACCGGCTGATGAGGTGCTGAACTAGATATAACCTCGACTTTGCACGTTTATAAGTAGCCCTGGATTCTGCAGTCTCAGTCTCTACAGAGCAGGACCTATCCGATAGTTTGTGGCTTGACGGGCCCGCTGTGGAGGCGAGTACGGGTCAGATCGGGCCAGATATGCTGATCATCGGCTAGCTGATCACCGATCTACAAGAGATGACAGATCGAGACAGGCACTCTCACGCTGTCTACCCTACGCTCAGAAGACCACTTATAAATGTGCAAAGCCGAGTATAACATTAACGTATTCGTTTCAATGCGAAGGGATAGAGAACCACTATCCGCCGAACATCCACTTTCGCTACGAATGGGGAACTAATATACGGTCTGGTGTACGACAATCAACAAACAACATTGCCGGAGGTACCCTAATGCACATCCCAGAAGGACAATACAATCTCAAGGAGTTCTGTCGAGTGATTTTCGACTCGCCAGAGCGTGTCCTCGAAGGGTACCACGGCCAACGCATCAAATCCTTCCTCTACCTCTCTGACGACGGCTGGCGCGACTACCTCGACGAACACTACGAGACCGAGGAACTGGGGAGCATCACGAAGTTCGTTGGAGAGTACAGGAACCGAAAGGGCGCGGAGCAGCCGGCGAAATTCTACGCTGGGAAGTACAAAGACGACCTTCAGATGGTGTTGACTGCCGAAACCGAGGAAGCGATTCGGCAGGCGCTCCGTCCGGTTTCGGAGCACAGCGATTGCTTGTCGCCGATGCCGATTATGACTGAGGACTTCCAGACGATGAACGAAATTGTCCTCAGTACCTACGACGATATGCGGATTTCCGAGTTTAAATCGAAGCGAGTGCCAAGCCTTGCTGACGCTCGAACGCGACCGGACGTTGACCGTGAAATCGAATACAAAGGTGCTGATGGTCGGGATCGACTCGATGAATTCCGTGACGAGTATGGTGTTGTCCCGACCCGGATTCAGTACGAGCACGAGAACGTCTCGATCCGAATCGACACGTCCGGCAAGTTCACGCTCGAAACCGTCAACAAAGAGAGCTTCAACATCCTGTTTGACCTACTGAGCGAGGTCGTAGTAAACGTACTCGAGTTGCTGGATGTGGCGAACCAGATTAAGTTCGAGAAGCGGGAGGTGGTGCCGGGAAACTTGAAGGTACAAGTGCCGGAGGTGAGTTCTGGTGAGATAGATTTTGATCAGCAAGTGTCGTTGATGCAGGCCGAGAATTTTATCAAGGGCACAAAGAATAGCGATGACCTGAATTTTAGCTTCACCGATGTCACCAAGCAGGCTGGGTCGCTCGACTTCTCCGCGCAAGTTACTGACGAGAACCGAGGCTCCTTATTTAATGTGAGTGCGACCGAGGAGTCGATGCGTATCGTGCCGAAACACGACTGCTCGTTCCCGTCTCTTGTCGAGTTCTATCTAGCCGTAATACAGCTGTTAGATGGTGGCGCCGAAATGCGACTGTACGAGTCTCAGTCAGCAGCCTAACGCATGACGAATGTTGACCCTCCTGAATCGGTGCCTGAGGGTCAAGAAACGAAGTATCGTGGGCTGTACGGCAAGTGTGTCGAGCATAAGCTCGAAGGGTTCCCTGAGCAGTCCAAGAGTGAAAACCTGCGTGAGGAAATCAGTGTTCAACGCCAACACCGAAAACTAATCAGCTACTCCATCTTCCCCTTCGTACAGGGGCGACCGGCTGGCTACAAGTTCTTCACCGCCGAACCGCTGGAGGAACTCGGCGTTCCGAACTTCGATTTCCTGTTGTGGAACCTAGATGGGAAGGTGATTTTCGGTGAGGCCAAGTCCTCGGTCCCGGCAAGCGCTGACACTGTGGTGAATCAGCTCGAGGAGCGCAAGGAGATTGCCGAAAACCACAAGCAGCACATCGAAGAGGAGTACCTGGGAAGCGAGATTGACCATATGGAGTTCGTGGTTTCGACGTACGTCAACCACGGCGACAAAATCGCGAAGACCATCATTGAGGAAGGGGCCGACTTCATTACCTGGGTCGTGGACGCCCACCACGACGAGCTGTGGATTCGTCAAGCCCGCCCGACGTCGTTCCCGGACAACTTGGAGGCTGACGAGCCGGATGCGATGCTTCAGGAACTAGACCGCCGACACACGCACGATATGTCAGCGTTGAACGGGGAGCTAGACCGAGTTACCACGAGTTTTGGGCAGGCAGATGTTTTACCAACCGCGATTATTGTCGATCAACTACGAGTCGTGGTGCAGGCACGTCGAGTCGAAGGGCGACATCCTTGTGTTGACCGTGCAGATATCGAGTCGTATGTCTCGAGCAGTTCACTGAACTACTCTGAGGAGCGCGTGACGGGCATCGTGGATGACCTGATTGAGGCAGGTAAACGCATTAATTTCCTCTCTGAATGGGACGAAGAACGTGCTGACCTGAAGCTGGTGTCGAACTATACTGCCAAGGACGACCTAGAGCAGGTTCTTGAGGATAAGTGGGTTAATTGGCGAATCGAGGATCTGAAGAATGACCTCCGGGAAGAATGTGAGGAGAGAATTACTGCTGAGTTGGGCAGGCAGAAGCAGCTCAACGAATTTGGTGTGGGTCTTTCAGGGGAGGAAGCGGAAGAAGAGTCGTAGTAGTCGTCTTCCGGATGTTCTGTAGATGTAGATAGGCTCCGGTAGAAATTGAGACTGGTCGTCTCAATACATACGCATTCAGCACGCATAATCCTGAACGTGGATTTTACTTCAGACAGTTTCGTCGATGTACTCGTCTTTTTAGCGCACTGATTCGGAGTTCAAATCGGTGGTGTTGAGGCTGCAACGAGGGTCTAAGATGATTCTACAGTTGCGAATGGTTCCGTCGGGGAAAACATATTAGTATTTGCTTGTATAAGCTGAAGCTGATATGGCAGAGGACGCGATCGTTGACGGAACCGCGGAAGAGACTGCTCTCTGCTGTGCACCACCCGGCGACGTTGACCCGGATGCGATGGCGACGGATCTCCAGGTGCTGACCGCGATGGGGAACGACACCCGATACGAACTGCTTCGCCGAATCGCGAACGCCGACGACGGCGTCTGCGTCTGTGATCTCGAAGCCGCAGTCGGCGTCAGTCAGAGTGCTGTCAGCCAAGCGCTCTCCCGATTGTACACCGCACAATTGGTCACGCGCCGCAAGGAGGGCTCTTGGCGGTACTACGAAGCGACCGAAACAACCTCGGCTCTCCTCGAAACGCTCGACGACCTGCGAGGGACCTATGAGTAACGATACTGAGACAGCGACCAGTGACCGCAACCCCGAGGAAACCCGCGAGATGGTGCGCGAACGCTACGGGACTATCGCTTCGGATGGCCAAGACTGCTGTGGCGATGTCGGCATCGACATCACCGACAGCGGTGGATGCTGTGACGGCGACACGGACGCAACCGGGAGCGAACGCCTCGGCTACGACGCGGACGACGTCGCGTCGGTCGCCGACGGTGCGGACCTCGGCCTCGGATGTGGGAATCCGAAGGCGTTCGCTGAGATGACGCCCGGTGAGACAGTACTCGACCTTGGCTCCGGTGCGGGCTTCGACTGCTTCCTCGCTGCACAGGAGGTCGGCCCAGACGGGGATGTCATTGGTGTCGACATGACACCGGAGATGGTCTCGAAAGCGCGAGAGAACGTGACGAAGAACGACGCCGACAACGTCGAGTTTCGTCTCGGCGAGATTAGTCATCTCCCCGTTGCTGACGCAACCGTCGATGTCGTCATCTCGAACTGCGTTGTCAATCTCGCTCCCAAAAAACAGCGTGTGTTTGATGACGCTTACCGGGTCCTCAAGCCCGGCGGCCGTGTCGCCATTTCAGACGTTGTCCAAACCGCGCCGTTCCCGGACGATGTCAAGATGGATCCAGACTCGCTGACTGGCTGCGTCGCTGGGGCCTCAACAGTCGACGCCCTCGAAGCGATACTTGACAATGCCGGCTTCGAAGCAATCGAGATAGAGCCCAAGGACGAAAGCATCGAGTTCATCAGTGACTGGGACGCTAACCGGGACCTCGGTGACTACCTCGTGTCTGCAACCATCGAGGCCCGGAAACTCCCTCGCAACGCCTGACCTACCCCGAGTACTGGTGGTCTCGACCACTCAAGCATTCCTGCAGGTGGATTGACCGAACCCCTACGAATCATCAACCACAATCTCGGAGTATGGAAATGATGCGTGCCTAATGTTCGATCTATCTGTTCTGAATCGAAATAGAAATCTATCTCTCTTGTCGGCCTTGAACTGGTTACGCTCCCGGAATATCTTGGATGTCGAGCTCTCCATCCGGCAAAAACGTACGCTCCAAGGTTAATTTGGGCTCCGTCCGTCCGGCCGCTCGACGGCTTCGGCGGCCTCGATTTCATCCGTTTTCTCGACTTCGGCGAACATCGCTCGATACGCGTCAGACTCAAAGAGGTTGTTCCGGTCGAACAACTCGCGGGCAGCGTCGGTGAGCTGGAAGAAGCGGTACGGTTGGCCCCGTTCGAGGCCCTCTCGGTCGCGTTCCACGACTTCGATCAGCCCGACTTCTTCCAGATGGGTGAGGTGGTCGGTGAGCGTCGAGGCAGCGACGCTCGGGTTGTAGTATTCGAGTTCCTTCTTCGAGGGCGCACCCTTGGGATGGCCGACGATCGTCCCGATGATGTTCGCGCGGGTCGTGTCATCGAGAGCACTCAGCGCTTCGATCGGGTCAAGGCCGGTTGTGTCCTTCGTGGGGGTGAACGTGGAAGCGTCGGGCCGGGACATCGTGTGTACTCGTTCGAAGTCGCGCCGGATAACCATTTCGGTGAAATTCGGAATGGTCGGATAACCGCTTATCGATTCCACTTTCGGTCTCGTTTCCGTACTGTTAGGTGGCGATGGTGTCTCTTCGACAGTATGAATGAGGACGACAGTACCCGGGCGGTCATCGACAAACTGGGCGCACAACCCGGTGAGGCACTCACGCCCGAACGAGTTGAGGCGATCCAGACGGCGATGCATGAGAACCTCGGGCGGTTCATCAATACGACATCCTACTTCGTGTTGGGATCTTACGGCGAGGACGAACGGCCACGTCTCGAGGCTGTCCGGGACCACCTGGCGACCGAGGCCACTGCATCTGATAAAGACGATGACGTCGATGCGTTTCTGATGGACGAAATCCTCGATATCACCGAGTTCTTTACCTCGAAATTCAAGCTCTTGATAAGCTACGCCGACCACATTATCGGTGTCTACGAACACTCTCACGGCGGGCATGCTTGGGAGGCTGGCTACATCGATCAACCAAGCTACCGAGAGCGGACCCGGGCGTTCTATCGGACGTACGACACCCAAGACGAGCAGTACGCGGCGTACGACGGGATGTTCGCGCACTACTTGCTGTCGATGGAGCGGGTCGACCGTGCGCACACATGGACGACCACAGACGAACTCCTTGAGGAGGTGCAGGCCGCGTCTGACGGAGACTAAGAGCCAACTATCGGACTTCCAACGAACCGTGCGACCGTCTGAGACTCAAAGAACCGATGACCACCGTCCCCAATACCGCGATCGCCGTTTACGCTTATATCTGAGTACAGCGTGTAGAAGCTATGAGTATCGAGATTGTAGGATTTGAATCGGAACTTGACACGGATGCGGCGCTGCCGCCCGACTGCGAGAGCGACGATCACATCGTACCGATTAGTTTCGAGGCGTTCTTTCCGAGTTCGTTTATGCGACTCTATACCGACGCAGAGACGTTTGCTGAATTCATGCAGGACAGCCCGTGGCAGGTCACGACGCTGGCCGAGTTCGAGATGATCCCGGAACCTGATCTCGATGTCTACGTCGACGATCGGACGGAGTTCAGGTCATGGACGGAGATGCTCAGAGCAGCGGGTCCGGACTTCATCAAGCGGGTACAGAACCACTAAACTCTCTCACAGACCAAGAGTTTCAGAAACCCGACTTGATTTTGACCTAAACTCACGGAATCAAGAACGCTCTCGTACAGCGAGCCGAGGGAGAACTTCACGACCGAGTTCACTGTCTTGGTCATCGGGTGCTGATTGTGACACCATGTGTATTCTCACGTTGTGTGCCTGATCGAATGGCACGAAGATGCGGTCCTGAACCCACCAGCGGCCGGATCGAGAATAAGGTTTAGTCTGAATGGGACACAACCACGGCATATGTCGTTCACCGTCAGCTGGCACACGCTTCTCGAGGAACTTGACGATCTCCCGGATAGCGCGACGCTCACCACGCCGCTGTCACACGACCGATTCCATGTCTCCGACGTACAGAAGCAACGGGTCATCATCGATTTTCTGGACCGCGACATCGACGAGACACGCCCGCTTCAGCGCGACCAGTTCGAGACGCTGTACCGACGGATTACCGATGAGCCGGACGGCTTCGACCTCGATAGACTCCCGACCGACGCCGATCCGTATCCAGCCGTCCTGTCGCTTCACCCGCGCTTCGAGATCGACGAGGATCAGGGGGTGATCGGTGAGACAGAGGGTCCGACCACCAGCCAGCTACTCGATTCGGGAGACGAAGCTGAGACAATCGAGGAGGAACGGACCGAGCCGGATCTGGACGTGTACGCTGATGCACTGTTGCTCATCGACGCGCTTGAACGCCACGAGGTCGAGGTCCTAGAGGACATAGAGACGGACGCCCTCGTGAACCTTTACACCCTGCTCTCGGACGTTCAGCGCAACGCCAACGACCTCCGTCAGGACGTTGCCGACGTGTTGCTCAACCGGCTCCATTACGACCGTCCCGTCAGTGGCTCGTTCGGTTCGGTCCAGCGCACAACCAGGCGCAACCGCTCGCTGAAAGACGAGAGCGAGGTGCTGGAGACGCTCGAAGACGCCGGGATCGACCCGGAGCGTGTAATGGGTGTAGACCGCCAGAAGGTAGACGACGCCCTCGACGTGACTGAACTCTCGGAGGGCGACGTATACGAGATCGAGGAGTCCGAGTACGTCCGTAAGGCCGAGGTGGACGAAGAACGCAAGGAGACACGCCTCCAGGGACTCAAAGACCAGCTTGCGGCCGCCGAAGGTGACGAACCTGAGGAACTGCGCGGGGAGATCGAGGAACTCGAAGACCGGATCGAGGAACTCACGGAGTTCAAGTCGGGCTCACAGTTCCACACGCGGGCTGGTGGTGAACCATGACTGAGCGAGACGAGGAGCGAGAAGAGCGCATCAAGATGGAGATCATTGTCGATGCCTACACCCAAGACGAGCAGGCGATGGGGTGGCACATCTATCTGGAGGAGACGATGGACGTTCCCTTCGAGGCACGCTGTATCGAAGAGCAGGAAGTATCACCGCTGGATGAAGGGGAGACGGTTCGTGTGGTCGGCAAACCGTCATCGGAGCCATCGCTCCGCCAGCAGTTCGTGACCATCGAGTGGATGGATCGGGAGTTCGGTGTCCCACTGAGCCAACTGGAGCCGGTTGAAGCCAGTGATGACACTGAGCAGGCCGTTTCGGACTGGCACTACTGGCTCGACCGATAACGTCACCAGCGTCGATACAAAAGAACTCCACAAATATGACGACCTACCGTTTCCGCGTCAAGTACGAGCACGATCCCCGGTCGCTGTGGCGGGACATCATCGTCGGGGCGGACCGAACCATCGACGAGTTCCAGTCGGTGCTCAACAGCGCGGTCGGACTGGACCAGGATCACCTCTGGTTCTTCGGAACTGACCAGGACTACTGGGACAGCGACGTCCAGTACAAGCGCCCTGGAGAGATCGAACAATCTCCAGACGGAATGTTGCGCGGTGGCGAGGAGTATGACGCGGGCGAGACGACAGTCGGTCAGATGGCCCGTCAATTGGACTTGGACGAACGCGACCGGATCTGCTACCTCTTCGACTACGGTGACGAATGGCGCTTCTATGCCATCCTCAAGGAGATCAACGAGGGCGGAACCAACGATACAGAGCCGGAAGTCGTGAAAGAGAAAGGCGAGCCTGTCGAGCAGTATCCGCCACCCAGCGAAGGCTGGTAGTCATCCTGAGGAATATTTGCGGCGAAGCGGCCCCGGTCAGTGTTGCTGATCAGGGGCGTGTCCGTCGATGGCGTGCGCCTCTGCCAACTCCACCACATCGTAGACGTGAATCCCTGATTTGAACCAGAGAACACGGTCTCTCGCCCCCTCAAAGTCGTCCGCTGAGCACTCTAACCGCTCCGAGACTGCGACAAGCAAGTGGTCGAGATCGGCCCCCCGAATTTTCGCCAGCTTCTCGTTGAGGTACTCGGGTGTCCAGAAGCCCACAATTTCGAAGATTGCTCGTCGTCCATCCGGATGTTCGATCGCGAAGTCGGGGATCATGACTTCGGCACCGAGATCGAAGACATCGTCTTCTCGGACAAGTTCCCACTCCGTATTCGCTCGCTCCCACTTCCGGGCGAGCGTCCGCTCGACATCGCTATCGAACTGGTCGCCAGCACTGTAGTGCGAATCGAGGTCCTCCGTGTGGTCGAGCGCGAACTGTCGAGTCTCGCCGGTCGTCTCGTCGACGAGAATCGTCGCGGTCATCTCCCACCGATCACAGAGGGGCAACGCCGGCAGGAAGTTCGCCATGCGAATCCCGTACTTCTGCGATTGGGAGAACAGCGACGCGGGCCCGTCCAGCACGGCCTCGTAGCCGGCGGCCTGGTCGGTACTCGGGACGCGTTCACCGTCGGCGTCGATCGGATAGATCCGGTGCATCAACCCGAACAGCTTCACGTAGCTGAAGACCGTCCCGAAGTGATCCCAGACGCGAATTCGCATCTCCGTCGTATCGTAGAGCACCGCTTGGGCCAGCGCGAGGTTGTACCGGGTCAACAACCAGTCCACGGTGAGATCCGTGTGTTCGTACTCCGCGTCGCTGCTGCCGGTCAGGTTGGTCGTCGACGTCGATGCATCATCATCACTGGCGTACTGGTCGGCCGTCCGCGTCCCGATTCGGACGAGTCGCTTGTTGTCCTCGAGATCCGCGTACATCCCGCGATAACACTCTTCGAGCGACAGTCCGAGGTCGTCGGCGACCGCGCTGTACACCTCCAGTTTCTGTGTGTCCTCGCCGAGGGTGGGCTGGCGGACGATCGGATAGCGCTCGTTAGCTTTCTCGAAGAGTTGCTGGCGGATCTCGCGCGGTTCGACGGAGGCCACGACCTCGAATTCGCACTCGTCTTTGAGGAGCTTCGCGAGGCCCTGAACGATCTTGTAGTCCGTATCCGCGACGGTCAGCTCACCGATGGCGTCCTCGAGATCACCTTTCGGCTCGCCAAGATGGTCCTCGAACAACTGGATGAGTTCGCGGGCGGTCTCCCGATAGCGCTCCTCGTCAGAGTCGATGAACAGCGGCGTAACCGTCTCGTCACCCGTGTGTGAGCGCGCGAGGTTAGCCGTCAGCACTGGCACTCACCCCTTCGCGGCGACGCTGGGAGACGTAGGTCTCTATCGTCTCCTCGGTGATGATTTCGTAGAGGCGGGCCGGTTGGCGGTCGTCCGTCGGTCGGAGGATCCGGCCAAGCCGCTGGGCGTACTGGCGTTTCGAGGCGCTCCCCGAGAGAATGATCCCGACGTTCGCAGCCGGGACGTCGATCCCCTCGTCGAGGACCTGGGAAGTCACAAGCATCGAGTAGTCGCCCGTGCGAAACCGCTCGAGGATCTCGGTGCGTTCGTCCGTCTTCGTCTGGTGGGTGATGCATGGGACGATGAACTCCTGGGAGATGTCGTAGGCGAAGTCGTTGTTGGCGGTGAAAATGATGGCGCGGTCGTCGTGATGGCGCTTGATGAGATTGTCGAGCGTGTCGAGTTTCTTCTCGGCGGTGCGGGCGATTCGTTCGGCCCGTTGCTTGGCGATAAGTGCCCGCCGGCCTTGCGGGTCGTAGGACGTGCGTTTGAGAAACTCCGCATAACCCTCCTCTTTCCAGAGGTCGAACTCGTGACTGTCGACGTAGTCGCGATAGATCTGGTACTCCTCGTCGTACTGTTGGCGCTCATCAACAGTGAGCTCGACAGACATGTGGATCGTCTCGTATTCGCTGAGGTATTCGCCGGCGAGTTCGTCGACGTCCTCACGGTAGACGACCGGGCCGAGGAGGTCCTCGAGGAGTTCGTGCTTGCCGTCGGGCCGCTCATACGTTGCAGTCAACCCGAGGCGATACGGCGCGATCATCATCTCGGGGATCTGCCGGTAGGTCGGGGCTGGCAAGTGGTGTTCCTCGTCGACGACGAGCAACCCAAACTGGTCGCCGTATTCGTTGACGTAGCGATAGGCGCTATCGTAGGTGGTGACGGTGATCGCGGTGACGTCATGGCTACCGCCACCGAGGACGCCGACCGGCTCTGTAAGTTGGTCGCCGAAGGCGTTGGTGAGCGTGGCGTGCCACTGGTTCATCAGGTCGATTGTCGGCGTCACGACGAGCGCACTGACGCCGGCGTCAGCGATAGCCTGCAGCCCGAGGAAGGTTTTCCCGCTGCCCGTGGGGAGCACGACGCTCCCTCGCCGCCCGTGGTCGATCCAGGCGTCGAGGGCGGCCTGCTGGTAGTCACGCGGTTCGATGTGGAGCGCCGGCGTAAGCTCCAGGTCGGGGTAGGCCCGAGCAGCATCCTCGCAGGACCGACCGAATCCATCGCGGAGCGTGGCTTGGTCGTCGCTGCCCGTCCATGTGCCGGCCCATTCGAGGAGGGCTCGATATCGATATGCCAGTGTGCGATGCTCGTCGACGCGGTCGTCCCACTCCGCGTAGGGCACATTCTCGGTCGCGTCACGGAGTAGGAGAGTTCCGTCGTCGAATTCGATCCGCATTCGCTATGTAGATGCATGCGACCGGCCGGATTCAATCTGTGGGTCGCGTTTGAGTGGTTCCTGTGACTCGACGTGGCGGCTTCGGTGCTTCATACTCTTCGTTCGAAACTAGTGCTCTGTCAATCGCCAATTATCGAAGTTGCAAGGCTAAAACTTCGCCTTCAGGACGGGGAGGATATCAAGATACTCTCGTATATACGTACGTGAACGGTTGGGCGAGCAACGCTCACCAAATTGATTTGACGACGACAATCTCTCAGACGGCAGGCTTCAGATCAAGTAGACTAACTCTGCTTCCACTTTCACTTTGGTTCACTGAGGTATATGTGGGCCTGTCCCCTTAGATAGAAGCAGAGGGCATTGCGTCCCTCAGTCACACGCTTCACACTCATATGAGCACTCAGGACCCGCACCTCGGCGACTGCCCGCATTGCGGTTGTGAGATTCTGTCTCGTCATACTCTGATAGAGTATGCGGGCGGTGTCTGGGCTGAATGTCCCGAGTGCCAGGATGTCGTTGACCCACAGTGATTCTCTATGTTACGAGTTCTAAAGCGGCTGTCTCCGAGCTCAACTGATACAACAGTACTGTTCGAGTGTCGATCTTGCGGGACCAATTTAGATGAGATCAAGGACTCCTGTCCCGAATGTGATTGTAGTGATATCGCTCGGTACGAATTATAGGTCGACGTACTGGCGTTCCCAGTCACGCCGGGCTTCGAGTACTCGCTGTCCGCGTTTGGTGACTGTATTGACGTTTGCCCGGCAGTCTTTGTCTCCTTTTTTCACCAGCCCCTTTTCGACCAGTGTATCGAGGTTGGGGTAGAGATGTCCGAGAAACTTCGTGACTGTGTTGAGGACGCCTACGCGCCGACTGATTTTGGGCTCCTCAATCTGGAGATCCCCGTAATCTAGATAACACCGCCGATGACGAGTAGCCCGATAACAACTAGCAGCGCCGCAACCACGCTCGCCCCAGCCAAGAGTTTGTTCTCCATCGCTTTCTCGTGGATCGACATATCGGTGTACTCCTCACGGAAGGCCTCGAGATTGCCTTCGTCATAGAAGTACTTCGTCTTCAACGCGAACCGCTCAGTTACCGCACAGCCCGTACAGACCGGTTCCTGTTTTAGCCGTTCAGTCTTGGTGTGGCTGTCGCAGGCGATCGCTCCACAGTTGGGGCAGTAGGTGTACGTCTTGCCGACACCGCTCGTGTCACAGTGGACGCAGCGATGGATCCCGTCCTCCGCGGTGACCCGAGAGGGGCCCGCCGCGTAGTACTCGTAGGGATGGGTGTACTCTTTGAGATCGGTCGTATGCCGCACCTCCGGCAGGTAGACCGGCTCGATCGACTGGACGGATATGTCCGAGCGGTTCGGCTCGCAGGTCTTGTTGTACGTGACGTTGTTGTCGCCGGTGTAGGTCACCGTCGTCGTGTGGAAGTCCTGGAGGCGGTCGACGGCCCACTCCTTGTAGTCGGTCTGGGTCTGCCCGAACCGGCGCTCCTCAATCTCGTCGAATACCTCGCCAAATCGGTCGGTGTCTATGTCGATCGTCGCGTGCAGGTTTTCGGTGACCAGCGTCGCGACGTCGTCGTCAGCTACCTGTGGATGTCCGCGGTCGGCGTGAACGACGAACCGCGTCCGTTCGTTGATCCGGTGGATGACGCCGACCGACGTTTCGAAGACCGCGTTGGTGTCAGCGGTGACTGCCAAGACTGGCCGAAACGTCGCCTCCGAGTATGGCGCGGGCAGGTCGGCGGCCTCGATGTTCTCGATGTCGCGGAACGCTTCCGCGACGGCCGCGTCCACATCGGCCGCCGGGTCGTACGGGCGAAGCGTCTCGTCACAGAGGATTTCGATTCGACCGTTGTAGAGGTCGAGGCCGATCTCGTCGGCGATCTCACGGAGGTCCTCGCCGTCTAGCAACTCGATGGGGTGCGGGTCGTCGTTCTGCTGAAGCCGGGTAGCGTACTCCTGAGCGGGGTTCGTGAACCGCCCGGTTGTGACGACCATCCCGTGTTTTGGCCCCTCGAAGTCGAACGTCGCGATGGCCGAATGTAATTTCTGTACGACCGGCCGTCCGACTGTATCCGTGTGCTTACACTCAACGATGATTGCATGACGGGTGCCGTCGACGACCTCTTCCATGATGACGTCCCGTCCCTCGTCGGCCGTCTGCTCGGCCTGCCGGACATTCTCGTAGCCGAGGTTTCGGAAGACGTCTTCCACCACGTCCTCAAACTCGAATCCGGAGAGGTCGTCCAGTACAGCCATTCCGTTCCAAGTGGAGTATAAGTTGCTACTACTATATACATTGTCGAGGCAGACGGTGAAAACACGGCGACGTGACCACAGGTATTGTTCATTTTCCTCAGAAAGTTCCCGACGCTGTCTGCCAGAAGAAGCGTTGGATATCACTCCTGAGGGTCAGTAACGACCATTCAGTCCCTTAGATCTCTCCTATATCGATGCACACGATATTGACTTCGCGATCCTCGGCACGCACGGTAAGACTGATTTCAGCCGCTACATGATGGGTGGGGTAAGTGCGAAAATCGTCCGAACGTCGCCAGTTCCGGTGATGTGGGTTCGGGAGCCGGACTCGAGTGGTGGGTGAGACGCCTCTGCTGAGGGGTGACAAACCACTTGAGCGTGATGCTCGTAGGGACTCACAGTACACATGTACGAGGACATTCTGCTCCCGTTCGACGGAAGCGATGGGGCTGCGGAGGCATTGCATCACGCGGCTGAGATCGCACACTGGGCCGACGCCACGATCCACGTTCTGTTCGTCGCGGATACGAGACGCGATAGTGTCACGGTCGTCGAAACCGAGGTTGTTGACGCCCTCGTCCAGGAGGGTGAGGACATCGTCGAGGAAGCAGAAAAGACACTGGATACACTCGGTGTCGACTACGATTCCGACGTCGTCCAGGGGCACCCAGCGCCGACAATCGTCGAGTACGCCGAGCAATACGAGTACGACGTGATCGTGATGCCGACCCACGGTCGGGAGGGAGTGTCACGATACCTCATCGGAAGCGTCACGGAGAAGGTCGTCCGTCTATCTTCCGTCCCTGTCCTCACAGCACGGATGCAGCCCGACGAACAACTGGTGTTTCCCTACGAGACCATCCTCCTACCGACCGACGGGAGTGCTGGTGCATCTCATGCTGCCGAGCATGGCCTCTCCCTGGCTGCGGCGCTCGATGCGACTGTTCACGTGCTGTCTGTCGTCGACGATACATCGCTAGGTCTGGACGTTCGCTCCACGATTTCGGGACAGGAACGTGAACGGGCTGCGACCGATGCCGTTGACGACCTCGTGTCCGAGGCGGAGACACGCGGCGTTTCGAATAGTGTCCGGCACGTCGAACACGGGTCCCCGATCGAGGTGATACTCGACACCATCGACTCGAACGATATTCACGCCGTAGTGATGGGAACGACGGGGAGACGCGGGAGCGATCGAATCCTTCTCGGGAGCGTCGCCGAGAAGACCGTCCGCTCTGCACCAGTCCCCGTCATCACGGTTGGACATGGGGAGTAGCGATTCTATGAGACGTCTCCGGGTATCGAGCGTCAGTGCTTATTTACTGCGAGGATTCAGTAGCAGGATACAATGACCCCGCTCGAGCTTAGCCTCCGCTTGGTCGCTGGTCTCGCTCTCATCTTGACCAACGGCTTCTTCGTCGCTATCGAGTTCGCGTTGACGCGCGCTCGGCAGTTCAGCGAACAAGAGTTCATTGATGGCACCCCGGCCCTCGAACGGGCGTGGGAGATGACGAACAACCTGGAGATCTATCTCACGACGTGTCAGGTCGGGATTACCGCATCCAGTATCGCAGTTGGGATCGTCGCAGAACCAGCACTGGCGGCGCTATTCGAACCGTATTTCGCCACCACACCGCTCGCGTCGATCGGAGCGGGTGCGATAATCGCATTCGGAATCATCAATCTCGTCCATCTCACCCACGGCGAACAGACGCCGACCTACCTTGGTGTCGAGCGCTCCCGGCTGGTGTGCCGGTACGGAGCGACGCCGCTGTACTGGTTCAACTGGCTTATTTCCCCGCTCATTACGCTTGGCGACTGGATCGCCAAGGCCACGCTCAAGCTGTTCGGTATCGAGATGACTGGGGCGTGGCTAGAAACCGAAGAAGAGGTTCTCGAATCACGAGCTCAACTCCGAAACCGGTTGAACTCGCTACTGGAAGAGGGTGAACTCCCGGAGGAGCGCCGCGACGAAGTCCTCGGCGCACTCGACATCGACGAGCGCTCGATTAGTGAGATTATGGTCCCGGCAGACGATATTATCGGGCTCTCGACCACCCGCTCAGTCGACGAGAACTTCGATCGTATCCGCAACACGCCACACACTCGGTTTCCACTGGTCGGTGAGGAGCCGACCGACTTCCACGGAATTGTGTACGCACCGTCGATCATTAACCATTACGAGGACCTCGCGGATGGTAACGTCTCCTTCACCGAGATCGCGGCACCCCCGATGACACTCGCGGCGGAGACGAACGTCAGCGACGCATTCGATCAGTACCAGGCCGAGGACCAGGAACTCGCGCTCGTCCTCGAAGATGGTGACGTCGTGGGACTCCTCACAGCGACCGACACCCTCGAAGCGGTGATGGGCGAACTTGAGGACCCCCTCGACCAGCGGGCATCGACCTGAAGATATCGCCTGCTACGAGCTCTGATCAGGGAAGCGGTTCCTTTTCACCAGCGATTCCGACTGTGACGAGGTGTTCGAGGAACTCGTCGAACCGCCTCGAGGCCTACATACAGGTCGTGGACTTCCTCGACGAGCACGTGTAGTCCAGCGACTCCCTTCAGTCGTCAGGTTCGATGGGGATGTCGACGCCGCCGTCTGTCCTGCCGCCGGACCCGTCCGTCTCCACCGCTTCGGCGAGGTCCTCCAGTGCAAGCGTGACGTTGCGCTTGTTCGCCTTCCAGAGCGCGTCGAACACAGTACCGATGTAAGGGATAGACCCACCCGCCACGTCGATGGTGATGTTAGCGAGCATCTCCACGAGCGTCCTGAAGGAGACTCCGAGGTATGCCGACTCGGCGACGATGTACAGGGAGAAGGCGCCACTCACCACGTCGCCAGCGACGGGGAGTGCTCCCAGAATCGGGTCGATACCGATGCGGACGCCGATGCCGGGGACGCGCACACTCTCGTCGAGGACGTACGCGACCGTCTCCATCCGCTTGAGCGCGGCCTCGTCGACGCTCCCCGGTAGTTCACCGTCGTAGTCGACGTCGAAGCGAGATTCGAAATCCGCGGGCATGGGGGTACCGGTTCGGGTGGGAGACGTAAACCCTGTGTGGTGGCCCTCGTCAGGGCCATACAGGCCACGCTCGACCACACGACGGCGCGCGTCAAGACGGCGACCGGAACCTCGGGGGACTGGAAACATCTTCCTGAAGCTGTGCAAGATACATCGCGCGCATCTGGTATCGCAGTCGTCCATCGATTCGCTTTCATGCGAATCGCATACCTCTGCCGGTCGAGGGGCTCTGGACCTCTGACCGGCTAGGATACTCCCGGTCAGTCCGCCACTGAATCCTCCTCTTCGTGTTCGTGGACCCTGACTGTCGAAATTCGGGTCCCCTCAACGCTCGTCACCTCGACGACGTTCCCGTCGACCTCAACGCGATCGCCACGTTCTGGCGCGCGGTTGAGTTGCTCGAGTACCACTCCACCGATCGTTTCGACCTCTTCACTTGTGAAATCTCCCTCAATCATGTCGTTGATTTTCGATAGCGGGACGCCCCCGTCAATGTCGTACCCCCCATCGCCACGCCGGCGAATCGAGGGTTCACGCTCGTCCATATCAAACTCATCCCGGAGGTCTCCAACGAGTGCCTCGACGACGTCTTCAACCGTTGCAATCCCCTCAAATGCTCCCCACTCGTCGATAACTGCGACCATTTGCTGTTGATCTTCCCTGAACTGTCTCAGGAGATCGCTCAGTGCCATCGTCTCGGGAGCGATGACGATCTCGCGGGCGATGTCGCCGACGGACTCGGCGTCCTCGCCTTCCACCTCAGCTCGTAACACGTCCTTGACGTCGACGAATCCGACCACCTGGTCGCTGTCGTCGGCATCAAGAACTGGATAGCGGGTATGCCCAGCCTCGAGGATGATCGACTGGAGGTCGGAGAGGGGGGCATCGGCCGGAACGCTCACCACGTCCGGTCGTGGAACCATGACCTCCCGCACCACGATGTCGTCGAGATCGAAGACCCGCTCGATCATCGTCACTTCCGCAACGTCGATGTCCCCTCCCTCGCCCGACCGTGTTAGTACTCGGAGGAGCTCTCGCTCACCGAGTGTCTCATCGGTTTCGGACGCGGGCGGCACACCGAGCGACCGCGTGAACGCGTTAGCTGCCCCGTTGAAGACCACAATTCCCGGATAGAGGATGTAATAAAAGAACTTCATTGGCGGGGCGAGAAACAGCGAGAGCCGCTCTGTCTGGGAGATTGCGATCGTCTTCGGCGCGAGTTCACCGAAGACGACGTGGAGGAACGTGATGATACTGAAGCCAATTGCGAACGCGACGAGATGGATGAGGCCCGCCGGGAGAATCGGTTCCAGTACGGGTTCGATGAGCGCCGCCACGGCGGGTTCGCCGACCCACCCCAACCCGAGCGAGGCGATGGTGATGCCGAGTTGCGTCGTGGCGAGGTAGTTATCGAGATTGGTCATCACTCCCTGGAGTGTCCCCGAACCCGGGCGCCCCTCCTCGACGAGTTGGTCAACCGATGTCCCCCGAATCCGAACGAAGGCGAACTCTGCAGCGACAAAAAAGCCGTTGAGCACCACGAGAAACAGCGCTAAGACGAGTTGTCCCACGGAGAGCGCGACGTTTACCATCGGTACTCCCAGAACGGACTGCCGTTCGATTGTAGTGTGTCCATAGCTATGCATCTCGTTCCGTTTACTAAAACCATCTACAGGATTCGCGAGTGATCGACTACTGTCAATAGGACCTCGACATTCAGTAGGCAAATTAGACGTCGGGGTTTGAGTTCGAAGACGTGATCGACGCGGCCTCGGTTACGAGAACGATCGCTTGGCCAAGCGAACGGCCGATGTCCACGCTATTCACGCTCATCCCCAACGTCCGCGTGTTCCCCGCTCTTTGCTTCGGGGTCGCCCCAGTCGAGGTCTCGGGACCGGTCGGTCTCCCGGAGGATGAACGGCCCAATGGAGAGGGTACGCTTCGTCACAGTGACGATGCGAAGAATGTAGGAGAACAGGAACGCGAACGGCAGCACGGCGACGGCGACGCCCGCGCTCACCACCACGACGAGCGTGCGCACGCCGAACACGGTCCCCGGGAACAGCGCCGGTTCGAGGTAGAGGATGCCCGCGACCGCCGTGAGGAGTGCGGGTATGGACGCGTACAGCATCGTCCGGGAGAGGTCGATGAGCGCCCACTGGAAGTATAGCGTCTTGAAGTGCTCACGCGCCGGCCCGAACAGTTCGAGCGCGTTGATGAGTTCGTCGAACGCCGCTCGGGCATCCTCGGTGAGCACGTCCTCGTTCTCCGCGCGGATGCGGCGCGCCGCGTACAACTTCCACGAGTAGTTGTAGTTCAGCGCGGAGAATACCACGTCGAACTCCCCGAACTGGGCGTCTTTGAGACCGCTCTCGACGGCGTCCGCGTTCCCCTTCACGTTCTCCGTGAACGCGGCCACCTGGTCGTTGAGAGCCTCGTCGTTAATGTCCTGGATGGCGTCCGAGACGGCTTTGGCGCGCCGCTTCGTGAGTTTCACGAGCGATCGAAGGAACGCCGAGGGCTGGGCGGGACTCACGGGCTCCTCGATGACGTCCTCGACGTCCTTCCGGAACGCCATCGCGCCCTCCATGCGCTCGCGCTGGTCGCCGACCGGCCCCAGTTCCTGAGAGAGGACGAGCTGACTGAGCGCGAGCACGAGCGTGACGCCCGTGATAATGGACGTCAGTAGCCCCTGGAACAGCGTCTCGATAGGGTCCGCCTGGCTGAACAGCGCCGGCGACCCGATTGGATGGAGCTGCCCGATGATAGCGAGCGTGAGGAACACGCCGCCCGAAATTCCGGCGGCGACCAGCCACCGGTTCGCGTTCAACAGTAGCCAGAACTTCCGACTGTTCTCCGGCACGCGCTCTCGCATCGTGTCGCTCGGGCGACTCCCCTCATTGTCGCTCATACTAGGCCAGTTCCGCTCACAATTGAAAATGCTTGAGCCGTCACAACCGATGGGAACAGCCGCGCGACGACTCTCGGTTAATGCCCTCCCTATTGGTACTGAGTCGTATGGCAGACGGCAGCTCGACCAAGATCCTCTCAAAGTGCTCACTGAAAAATTGATCTTCTGTAAGTGGTTCCCTGCTGGATACACCCTCCGTATCGGTCACACCCGGACTGACAGACACTGAGTAGATCGAAATTACTCTGCTACATACACAGCGCATATCAGTCACTGATCTTTGGACAACCCGTGTGGAGACGAATCGGTAGAGACTAGTGGGACTTCAGTTGTGAAGTACTGGATCTCCGTATTACTTCGTCTATCGCTCGTATCCAACGGTTCAGCAGTGAAACGGCACTATTTTTTCGTGTGCGAATCGAATCGCAGACACGTGGCAGAATTACTGATTCTCTTGGGGTTTCTGGTAGCAGTATTCGTCGGGTACAATATCGGCGGGTCATCAACCGGTGTTGCCTTCGGCCCGGCGGTCGGCAGCCGGGCTGTCAGAAAGGTCACTGCCGGGGCACTGTTTACCGTGTTCGCGTTCCTCGGAGCGTGGACGATTGGGCGGAAGGTCATCACGACGATGAGTACCGAAATCGTCGATGCAGCAGCCTTTACACCCGCAGCGAGCGTTGGCGTCCTCTTTTTCACCGGGCTCGCACTCCTGATCTCGAACCTCTACGGTGTCCCGGCGTCAACCTCGATGACAGCCGTCGCAGCAATCGTCGGATTGGGGTTGGCAACAGGGACGCTCAACACTGCCCTGATGTTTACCATCCTGTCGGCATGGATCGTCGCCCCGCTGATCGCCGTCTTCACAGGTGCGTTTATCGGCAGATACCTGTACCCACACCTCGACGCCAAATTCGAATTTGGTCGCCTTACGAACCCGTTGATCGCAATCGATACCCAGGGGAGGCTCCCACAGCTATCGGTCAACGATAACGTGGCGCCTCGGGATCTGATCGGGTCGGCGCTTGTGGTGGCAATTGCCTGCTACATGGGGTTCAGCGCCGGAGCCTCGAACGCGGCGAACGCGGTCGCCCCGCTTGTCGGCAACGGTTCCCTTAATCCCAGCCCGGCGATTCTCCTCGCGGTCGGGGCCATCAGTGTGGGCGGCTTCACGATTGCCCGGCGGACGCTGGCGACCGTTGGCAGCGATATCACTAAGATGCCGATTCTGGCAGCGCTTATCGTTTCGACCGTGGGTGCGACGATTATCACCGTGCTATCGTGGCTCGGCATTCCAGCCAGTCTCGCCGTGAGTACGACCAGTTGTATCATTGGGCTCGGGTGGGGCCGTGCAAGTCGAGCGCGGACGCTCGCAGAAATAGTCACACAGTCCCCTGCCGATGAATCCGCTCCAACGTTTACGACTGGTGCACTCAAACTCCCGCCAGTTGAAGGTAACAAGGGGGTCGCTGCAGGCCCGACTGTGGGCGAACTCGCTGAAGGCGAGTCTCCGCACCCGGACAGGCAGCACGCATCCGAGGATCGTGTGTCTAGCATTGGCGAGAAAGACCCGGAGGAGCTGTCCGCCGAAAGTCTGTTTGACCCCGCAGCCACGGCGCGTATCGTGGCGCTCTGGGTTATCACGCCGACGATGGCGGTCGTGGGATCCTATGGATTGTTTTCACTCCTCGCCTAAGAGAGTACCACGTCCGTCCATCGGTCTCAGTCGCAGCGACTCACCGAGCGACGATCACGGGGACGGGCGAGTTGCGGAACACTTTCTGGGCAACGTTCCCGACGACCAGTCGATCCACTAACGAGCCGCCGTGGATCCCGATGACGACCGCATCGAAATCGTCGGCGCTGTTCACAATCGCCCGTGCCGGATGGCCCAGTTGAACCTCAGTGGTGATCTCGATATCGTACTCGGCGGCAAGTTTCTTGGCGCCATCGAATACGTCCTCTGCGCGCTCCTCTGCGGCTTCTTCAACATCCTCCTCAAGAGCAAGTGACGTGGCTGCTCCGCCCCACAATGACGGTTCGCCCACGACATGTAGGACGGTGATCTCCGCGTCGGGATGGTTCTCAAGGGCGTACTCAAGCGCATGTTGGGCCATCTCCGAGCCGTCTATCGGAACGAGAATCCGTGAGATCATACTGCCGACTACGGATAGAGTGTGGATAAAATGATGGTTCGTTCATCTCAGGATGCGCAACGTATTCCCACCAGCTGCCAAACTTTCTACATTTTGCACGAGATTCCTGACAGGCAAGACATACAGCGCGCCTCGGGCACCGATATTACTCGGGATCAGCGTAACTCAGAGCGGGAGTGGACCTTCTCCGCGGACATCCCGAAGTGAACCGGACCGCTACGGACTGGCACGGAACTCGCCGTGTTTCAGTCCGAAGAAGAACGCGACGACCGAGAAGACGATCATTGAGGGCAGAACCATCATGAAGACCGTTGAGGGAGCCATTACGGACGTGAGCGCGACTGTTGCGACGGCGACGATTACGGCGAGCGGAACCACTGAGCGCGTGAAATCAAATTCCATATCCGTGATTGTAGCCGGACGAATAAAGCGTTTGAGAATGTACGTCATTAATCAGTAAGTTGAAAAGTATTGCTCTGAATAGGAGCGCGTGGAGATTCTGTCGGCTTTGGACTCGTACAGCCAGTTCACTGGGGGGCGCTTTTCTGTTCCTTGAGTTTGATGTCGAGGGGGTCTTCGATCTCACCCATCACTGCTTCGAGGGCGTCTGTCGCAGTGATCAGTCCCACGACGTTCTCCTCGTCCTCATCATACACAAGCGCGAGTTCTTGATGTTCGTCCTGAAACTGATCGACGGCATCGCTGATGAGCGTGTCTGCTCGGAGCGTCATCGGTGGAGCAGCGACATCCTCGAACGTCACCTCGCCATGCCGGAGCTCGTCGATCTGATCAACAACTGCAGGAACGTAGACAACCCCCCGATAGTCGGCTGGATCGTCACCAATCAAGGGAAATCGCGTGTGCGGGCTTGTTCCGATTCGATCGAAATTTTCCTGCGCAGAGACGGCTGTCGAGAGAAAAATAATGTCCTCACGATCGGTCATAATATCGCTGACGGGCTGTTCGCCGACAGTGAAGGCGTTCAGGATCTCTTCTTGCCGTTCCTCAGAAAGATTCCCTTGGTCAAGCAAAGTCCCGAGCCGATGGCGGAGGTCCGCCCGGGATTCGACCCGGTCGGTTTCGGTTTCCAGCCAGGCACCGGTCATCTCGACACCGAACAGCCCGAGCGTCCATTTGGCGACGCTGTCTCCGAGCACGATGACCGGATAGAGCAGCTTGGCAAACCAGTACAGCGGTGTCGCGCCGTACCGAGCGACGAACTTCGTCCGCTCAACCCCGAGATACGTGGGCGTCTGTTCGCCGTGGGTCAGGTGGAGCAGATTGATGATGACGAACGCAAGGATGCCACCCGCCCCAATCGACGTGAGCAGCGTGTTCTCGAACACTGGATCGATCAACGAAGCCAGGGCCGGTTCCGCGACGATGCCGACGGCGATACTCGTCGCAGAGATGCCGACCTGACAACTCGTGAGATAGATTTCGAGATCCTGTGTCATCTCCCAGGCTCGCTCGAGTCCCGGGACGTCGAACTCGGACTTAGGGTACTGTCGCACGCGAGTGAGTGCGAACTCGATCGCGACGAAGAATCCGTTTGCGAGGATAAGCAAAACACCGCTCAGTAGGCGGAGCGTTAGTTCGAGACCATTCATTTCGTAGGGCTATTCCCCGTGGTATCAAGAATTCCGTCATCTCGCTCACCGGTACGAGCTGAGCCTCGTCATTCGGTCTACTTGTCGGCAAATTCCCCAAGGAGATCGCCTTCGTCCTCGTCGAAATCATCCGGTGTACGTCGTCGGGCCCGGCTCATCGTCACCAAGATCGAAAATCGAATAGAGCGCTTCGACGAGATCATACGCAGTTTCAGCGGTGTATACGGCGGTTCCGCCATCCTCGTCAACCTTGCTGATCAGGCCTGCCTGCTCCAGTTTATCGAGATAGTCGAACACCGTCTTCTTCGAGTCAGTCGTTGACTCAACAAGTTCGGGGGCCGTGGCAGTCGCTGAGCGCCGAATCGATGTATAGAGACTAGCGAGGGACGGGTTCTCGAGTAATTCTGCGAACGTGGGGATCCGATGATCATCTTCGGAGTGTCACCCGCGTTTCCCACGTGTTCCGTATCGTAGCTCATTTTGTATAGGGTTACGGAACTAGAAACGATACACGTTTGCCACGGAAATGGGGTGCTGTAGTGTTCCCCGGTTTTCGAGGCGGTTCACTCACGATGGTGATAGCCACCGCAAGCACTTCGAGTGTCTAAAGCGTGGCTACCAGACGGCCGCCGTCTCGAACCACGAACGGCAAATCCGTGAGCGAGTGGGGTGGAGGATATCAATTGCGGGGGTCTCTCGAGGGTACTGTTCGGGTTTTCTGTTGACGGAATCGTTTTCTGGTTTGCGTGCATTTTGGGTGTATGAGTTCTGCGTCACCCTCGCCAGCCACCGTGTTGAATGCTGTCGACACGCTCGCACCTGCTGGCACGCCGGTGACGACGACGGAGGTCGCAGCCGAGTTCGACTGTACAGCGCGCACGATTTACAACAAGTTAGATGTCCTCGTCAACCAAGGTACTCTTGAGACAAAGAAAGTCGGGGCGAGAGGTCGAGTGTGGTGGCGACCTACGGAGCAGTCATCCGATGAGTTATATGATGCTGCTCACTCTCTGGCACCGTCGGCGCATAGTCGACTTCGAGAAGGGCAAGATTCATTCCAGTTATCGATGGAAAATCTCGGCCAAGAGGACCTCTATGAGCTAATATTCAACCAGACGTTCCATTTTATCGGTGTTCTGGAGCCCAACGGCACGCTTATCGATGCAAACGAGGCCGCACTTTCCTTTGGGGGCCTGACCCGAGAGGACGTCGTCGGGGAGCCGTTCTGGGAGGCCTACTGGTGGCAGCTCTCCGACGGGACGCAAGCCCAGTTGAGAGACGCTATCGACCGAGCAGCCGACGGCGAGTTCGTTCGGTTCGAGGTCGAAGTTCAGGGTGCCGACCGCACCGCAATCATTGATTTTTCACTCCGCCCTGTGTCGAACGAACACGGCGAAATAATATTGCTTGTGCCGGAAGGGCGAGATATTACCGACCTCAAAGAGCGCGAGCAACAGCTCCAGCGCATCGATCGACTCAATACCGTAATCCGGGCAATCGTCCAGACCGTCGCACGGGCCGAGACGCGCAAGGAGGTCGCACAGGCTGTCTGTGACACGCTCCTGGAGTTCGATGCGTACCAATCGACAGTGATGGGTGAACTGTCGTCACTATTCGATGACTTCGAACCCTGGGCGATGGCTGGGGATATGGAAACCTATCTTGATGAGATGTTGGATCAAAAGGCACCTCCGCTCGACGAGGGTCCTGCTGCGCACGCCGTACGAACCGGTGAATTACAAGTCCAACACGATCTCGCTGATCTTCCCTACGACTATTGGAAGCACCTTGCCGATACCCACGGGATACGATCGTACGCTTCCGTTCCTTTGGGGTATGAAGGGACGGTATACGGCGTGCTTGGGGTGTACGCTGATCGCTCCGAGGCATTCAACCAAGAGAAACAGCGCATTCTCACGGAACTCGGCGAGATTATCGGGTACGCGTTGTACGCTCTTGAACGCAGGGACGTCCTTGATCCCACCGCGGAACTGGAGTTTAGATCCGCGGAGATTGCTCGACTCTGCCGTACAGAGACAGACGCAGACTTCGAGCTGGCTCTTGATTCGACTGTCTCGCTCTCTGACGGAACGGAACGCCTATTCTGGGCAGTAAACGGGCTGTCACCCCAGATTGTTCGGAGTCTCGTCGAGAGCGGTTTTCCATCCGCCTCCGATTTCAGACTCCTGAAAGACGTGGAGGAGAGCGCTCGCTTCCACGTAACTGCCACTGACCAGTCAATTGCCGCCATCTTCGATACCTTCGACGGCGAACTCCAAACGGTGACGATCAAAGACGACACGGCGACAGTGATTGGGAGATTCCCAGAAACGGTCGATTCAACGACTGTTGTACAGGCGATTCGAGAACAGTATTCGGATATCGAACTCGTCGCTCAACGACGGCTGTTGACTCCGACGTATCTCCGACAGTTTGTCGATGAGGAACTGACTGATCGACAACAAGCAGCGCTGCAATTAGCGTATTTCGGGGGATACTACGAGCGCCCACGGCTCAAAACCGGCGACGAACTGGCGGCGGAACTCGGCATTTCGCGACAGACGTTCCACTATCACTTGCGACGGGCGGAGTCTACAGTATTCTATCATTTGTTCGAACAGGCAGCCGCCCTACCGTCAGACTAGTCAGAGTCTGTGTTCATATGGTATGAGGTGGCACAAAACATTGTGAGCGCGAATCAAGACAACTCGGCACCCAACAAGTGGCATTTCCAGATTGGTGAGCGCCCTCCATCCGTCGCTATGATTGAAGCGATTGCATTCGTGACGAATCAAGACCCGCTTGATATTGATCCAGTAGCAGACGTAATTGATCCAGATGCGATGGACCAATTGCTCGGCGGTGACGATACTGTGACGATCTCGTTCGTTTTCGAGGAGTACGATATAGAGCTTTCGGGTTCTGGTGAGATCGTGATCTCTGGAACGGATCTACTTCATACTGATCTTCCATCTGCAAACGAGGAAGTGGCGAAACTCCGTCTCCAGCTAACTCATTTGTCTCTGTCCGAGTTAGAGGATGGAGGGCTGGTTGTCTTGGACAGAAATGAGAACGTCGTGAGGAAGGGAGAGAATTTTGATCCGACGTTAATCAATCAACGCGGTGACTGAGTTATCACTAATCTTCGGGCATTGATACACAGAAACTGGTATTGTATGGGCGAATCGAGACTATCTGTTCTGAAAGATGTAAAATAACCATTCCGTGTATAGTTGACGTAGGCCAAGATGACGATGACACAGATGTCGCCGAAATTGGTCGGGCTTCTCTTGATATCCGGCAAAGAGTGTGGCGAAATATCCGAAAGCGGCCCAACACTTAGTGCATTCAACTGAGAATGCTTCCATATGAGGAATCTTGCTAAGGACGAAATTGACGAGGCACTTGTTCGACAGGGTGTTGGGGTCCTCGCGATGGCTGAAAGTGATCAGCCATATGCGATCCCAATGTCTTTTGGATACGATTCCGAGAAACCAGTGTTCCCAATGCAATGGGGTGGTGGATACGAAGGACGAAAGAATCAAGCCATTGAATCGAATCCGAATGTCTGCCTTACTGTATATGAACAGGATGCTGAAGACGAGTCGATATGGCGAAGCATTATCATCACAGGAGAGTTATACGAGATTCCAGAAAAGGAGGAACAGCAAGCATACGCAAGTATCGCGTCGAATGCAGAGTTCCCTCCTGACCTTGGGGTATGGGGAATCCCATTTGAAAACGTGGAGTTCCGCCTGTTCGGATTGGATAAAGGGGATTGTACGGGTCGTGAATTTTCTACGGAATACGAGAGGTGGGATATTGACGGATCCGAGTAAATCATAATGAAGAGCGTCTATGACTGAAGCCACATACAATACGTCTATAGCGGTTAGCCCGCTTTCGGAACTGTGACGCTGAAAACCGCCCCAGCGGGTTCGTTGTCATCTATCTCGATTACCCCGCCGTAAGATTCTACGAGCGTCTTGACCAGATACAAGCCGAGCCCGGTGCCGGAGCTGTCGAGGCCCGTTTCCCCCTTCCCAAAGATGGTCTCCTTCTCTGAATCCGGGATTCCCGGTCCGTTATCCGCAATCTGAACCAGGACAGAGTCTGTCCGTTCACGTGCCGAGATATCCACTTCCGGGACTTCCTTGTCGTTGTGCTGGATCGCGTTCTTCAGAAGATTGCGGAAGACCGCCTCGAGCATATCATTTGCCTGAACCGGTGTCTCCGGCGCGGCAGCAGTAGGCGTGACCAGGGCGTCCGGGTAGGTGTTCTGTACTTCTTCAATTGCGCTGGAAAGCGAAGGGCCAAGAGGAGTTGGAGCGACATTCTCAGTATCTGAGAGCATCACTTTTGCCATTTGTCGAGCAGTCGTCGTAATCTCGACAGCGTGTTCTGCGTTTTCTAAAACAATATCTAGGTGTTCTCGAATAGAGTCAGACCCCGATTGGTCGGCAGCCAACTCTGCATATGCCATTATCAATTGGATGTCGTTACGGATGTCGTGGCGAAGTACCTGATTCAGGATTTCGAGATTATCGCGTTGTTCCCGTATCTGTCGTTCGTACGCTTTCCGGTCAGAGATGTTCCGGACTAATGCGTGCAAACGTGGTTCTCCACGATGATCGAATCGGCTAAGCTTGACCTCCGCGGGGAACTCAGTCCCGTCGGGGCGACGATGTACCCACTCGAACAAGGCGGTTCCTGTCTCGAAAGCGGTCTCGATGTGCTCTTGGGCTGCTTCCTCCGAGTCTCTCCCGTCCGGTTGCGTTGGCGGTGCTAGGTCCCACGGGGTACATTCAGCAAACGTATCTATGGACTCAATGCGGAATAGGTCCAAGGTGTGTTCGTTGCAATCAAAAAATCCCTGCCTTTCCAGTAACATAAGAGCGTCCTGGGTGCTCTCGAAGAGGTTCCGGTATTTGGCCTCGCTTTCTGTGAGTTCGCGTTCTCGTTCTTTCCGCTCGGTGATGTCTCTGACTAGGGAGTGCAGGACTGGCCGGCCGTCGTCTTCAAACCGGGTCAACTTCACCTCCGCTGGAAATGTTGTCCCGCCTACGGTCTGATGGGTGTATTCGAAGAATGCGCCGCCCTGCTGAAATGCCGTCTCGATGTGTGTCTGTGCGACCTCTTTCGAGTTGGCGCCATCAGGTTGGGTTTTCGGTGCAAGGTCCCACGGTGCATACGTGAGGGCCTCTTCCTTTGAATTGAGGCCGAAGAGTTCGACTGCGCGTGTATTGCAGTCAAAATACCCGTCACGGTCGAACAACAACAGCGCATCACGACTGTTCTCAAACAGAGCACGATACCTCGATTGATTGGGTTTGTCATTACTGCTCATATACGATCTTGATGAGTGGTAATCGTAGTCGTGGTATACGCAATAAACGAAGGTACATTCTAATAATTGTATGGTTCGGCCTGTCCACAGGCGTGCAATACGAGCCAATAGGGCTTGATAGAGAGAATCCCTATATATGGTCCGTTCGCTGTCGTATTTCTTTTCCAATACCAGCATTGGGCGAGCAGGACGGGCACGCGAGAACGACGCCGTCCTTGTCGCCGAACACTCGTGCGAACTGAGCCGAAATATGTCCGCCACAGGTAGCGCATTCAGGCATAGGGATCAGTAGAACTCCCGAACGAGATCCGTTGCATTGTCCGGAGCTCCGTCAGGTATGACCGCCATATTCTCTGAGAGCCCTTCACGCTCTTCGTAGGCAACCGAGTGCTCGTCCCGATAGAGTACACCCTGGTACTCTTTATCGCCGTCCATAATCGCGTCCGTAGCGTCGTCGTAATCCGTCGGATCGTGGTCAGTCTCGGCGAGATCGACAATCGTGTCTCGGAAGTAGTCGTAGGTATCGACGTCGTTGAACGTCACACAGGGGCTGTAGACGTTGACGAAGCCGAACCCGTTGTGTTCGACGGCTTTCTGAACGATCTCGGTGTGGCGCTGGCTGTCTGAACTGAACGACTGCGCAATGAACGTCCCGCCGGCAGCTAGCGCGAGCGCGAGTGGGTTGACCGGCGGCTGTTTCGGCCCCTTGGGCGTCGTCGAGGTTTCGAAGTCATCACGCGAGGTTGGCGAGGCTTGTCCCTTCGTGAGGCCGTAGATGCGGTTGTCCATCACGATATATGTTATGTCGACGTTGCGGCGGACGGCGTGGACGAAGTGGCCCGCACCGATCGAGTACCCGTCACCGTCACCCCCGGCGACCATCACTTCGAGGTTCGGATTCGCCAGCTTCGCCCCGATACCCACGGGAAGGGCGCGGCCGTGAACACCGTGGAGCGCGTAGCTGTGCATATAAGTCCCGATCTTCCCGGAACAGCCGATCCCCGCGACGATGAACGTGTTGTCCGGGTCGTTCCCGGTATTCGCTAGCGCTTTCATCATCCCGTTCATCGTGCCGAAGTCACCGCAACCGGGACACCACGTTGGCTGCTTATCGGATTTGAAGTCGGTGAATCTGATGTCGGTGCTCATCTTTTTACTGGCCCCCTTCCGACCGTACGCCAGAGTTCATCCTTCGAGCCGATGCTCGCTGATGTCGGTCGTTGCGTAATCTGGCTTGGTATCATGCTTTCGAGTTCGTGATTGTCGCAATCTCGATGTCTGTTATTCCCTGTGCTTCGATTTTGGCCCTCACTGCCGGTGGGAGCGTTTCCAGTGTCTTGTCAATCTGTGGGTTAATCGACACGCCGTCAACTTTGATCGCAACTAATTTGCCACGGCGACCGTGTGCAGCGACTTCGAATTCGAACGGTCGGTCACGTTCATCGACGCTGTGGACCCAGACTTTCGCGAGCCCGTTTGCACTCTCCCAGTGAACGCTGTTGACGACGGTGAGACAGCCAGCCGGCGGGACGCACGACGATCCACACGCCGGGCACTGAGCGGGATGTGGACTCTCACCGAGATAGGTATACTCTGTCCCGCACCGGTAGCACTGGAGTGGTAGGGTCATAAGCGAGTCCTCAATCACCCCTCACAGGCGCCCCGCTCTCCCGGGATCAACGTCGATGGCGTCGACGGGACACACGTCGACACAAAGCATGCAGTCGATACACTGTGTCTCGTTGATCGGATCAGCTTTGATGTCGCTCTCGGGATGGCCCGGTGTATCCGTCCATTCGAACACGTCGACGGGACAGTCCTCGAGGCAAGCACCGTCGGCGATGCAGATGTCGAAGTCGACAGCCACGTGTGTGCCGTGGATTCCGAGTTTCTCCGGTTCGTCGACCGGCCCCCAGACTCGGTGCCCCTCGTGGTGCTCGGCGACATCGCGGTTCTCTTCGAAGTGTGGATCGATAGCCATGAGATATCCTCGATAAGAGTGGCGTAGTCCGGACGAACTACTATCCGAGCGAGCCCTCCATCTCCAGTTCGACGAGTCGGTTGAGTTCAACCGCGTACTCGATGGGCAATTCTTCGGTGATCGGCTCGATGAAGCCCGAGACGATCATCTGCTTTGCGTCGTCGTCGTCCAGACCGCGCGACTGGAGGTAGAAGACGTCCTCGTCGCCGATTTTCCCGACAGTCGCCTCGTGAGCGACGTCGACCGTCGACTCGTTGATCTCCATATACGGCATCGTATCGGAAGTGGACTCGTTATCGAACATCAGCGCGTCACACTCGACGGAGGTCGAGGAGTTCTCCGCGCCGTCGGCGATGTGGACCAGCCCGCGGTAGTTCGTACGGCCGCCGTCCTTCGAGATGGACTTCGACTCGATCGTCGATTTCGTGTCCGGCGCGTTGTGGTACACCTTCGCGCCGGTGTCGATGTTCTGGCCCTCACCGGCGAACGCGATGGTGATGTGGTTGTCAGTCGCGCCCGGCCCCTTCAGGATCGTCGATGGATACAGCATCGTCGCCTTCGAGCCCATCGACCCCGAAATCCACTCCATAGTCGCATCTTTCTCGGCGATCGCACGCTTTGTGTTGAGGTTGTAGGTGTTCTTCGACCAGTTTTGCACCGTCGAGTACTGGACGTGGGCATTCTCCTTCACGATCACCTCAACGCCACCCGAGTGCAGGTTGAACGCCGAGTACTTCGGGGCCGAGCAACCCTCGATATAGTGAACCTCAGAGTTTGGCTCCGCAATGATGAGCGTGTGTTCGAACTGCCCCATCCCCTCGGAGTTCATCCTGAAATATGCCTGGACGGGCATCTCGACGGTGACGTCTTCGGGAACGTAGACGAACGAGCCGCCGGACCAGATGGCGCCGTGCAGCGCCGCGAACTTGTTGTCGCTCGGCGGTACGCACTTCGTCATAAAGTATTCGCGGACGAGGTCTTCGTGTTCCTGAACAGCCTCATCCATATTACAGAAGATGACGCCTTTCTCTTCCCAGCGCTCCTGCATATTCTGATAGACGACCTCGGACTCGTACTGGGCACCCACGCCGGAGAGCGCATTCTTTTCGGCTTCCGGGATACCGAGCTTGTCGAATGTATCCTTGATGTCCTCGGGCAACTCTTCCCAGTCGTCGACGCCGGCGCGGACGTCGACGTCGGGGCGGATGTACGGCACGATCTCGTTGACGTCGACCTCCGAGAGGTCCGGCTGTCCCGGCCAATCAGTCGGCATCGGCATCTCTTGCCAGAGGTTCAACGCACGTAGTCGTCGCTTCAACATCCACTCAGGCTCGTCTTTATCCTCAGAAATGAGCCGTATCGTCTCCTCTGTCAGCCCTTGGTCAGCCTTGAACGCAGCTGCTTCCTCTTTTTTGAAATCGAATCGGTCTTCAGTGTCGGTCTCGCGGAGGTGCTCTTGATCGGAACTCATCAATCGAGGTTTGTAGTATGAGAGAATAAAGCTAGGGTACTCAAACTACAATTTGTAACTATAATAGGTTTCTTTCACAGTTTATAGGAACTATTGGTGGTCACAAAAGTTTACTGTTGATGAGATGAAAGGGGAGATATGACCAACCAGACTCGCGAGACGACTGCCCCACCCGCAGAGTCAAAAACAGAGCAAGCACAGGAGCAGCGATGTCCCGAGTGTGGCGAGGACGTACTCGCAGAGAGTGATACGTCGGAGAAGGTGTGTACTGCCTGCGGATTGGTCCTTGATGAGCAACGTATCGACCGCGGTCCGGAGTGGCGAGCCTTCGATTCGGCTGAAAAGGCAGCGAAATCACGCGTTGGTGCGCCGACGACACAATTGATGCACGACAAAGGGCTTTCGACCAATATTGGCTGGCAGAACAAAGACACATACGGAAATCCAGTGTCGCCACGAAAGCGCCAGCGACTCCAGCGACTACGGACGTGGAACGAACGCTTCCGTACACGGGATTCGAAAGAGCGCAACCTCAAGCAGGCACTCGGCGAGATCGAGCGGATGGCCTCTGCGTTGGGGGTACACAAGCCGACACGCGAGACTGCAAGCGTGATGTATCGGCGCGCGTTAGAGGAAGGTCTCTTGCCAGGGCGCTCGATCGAGGGGGTTGCAACCGCGGCTCTGTATGCCGCGACACGGCTCGATGGCGTTGCGCGGACGGTCGACGAAATCGCTGTCGTCAGCCGTGTCGACTCGCTGGAGATCAAACGCACCTACAGATACGTCGTTCGGGAACTCGACGTGCAGATTCCGCCGACGGATCCAATAGAATACGTCGGGCGTATCGTCTCCGAACTGGACTGTAGCGATGACACGACGCGACAAGCCCGCCAACTGGTCGAAGCGGCCACAGCTAACGGCGTCCACAGCGGGAAACACCCGGTTGGTATTGCTGCGAGTGCCGTCTATGCGGCGGGGAAGCTCTGTGGTGAAAATATCACTCAAGACGACGTGTCCGAGGTTGCTGACGTCAGTAACGTCACTATTCGAAACCGGTATCGTGAGGTTCTCAACGCCTACGAAGAGCGTCAAAATGGTTGAAAGTTCTGGAGATGTCCAGTGCTATGTCTACAGGCGGAGCAGGCCGAGTGCCTCGGAGCTTGACCCCGAGGCGGTTCACCACTAAGTTGCTACCACGAAGTAGTGGCTACCCTGTGGAAATACCCACTACCAATACGTATGAGACAAGGGTAGCACACCACGGGTTTTCACACTTCGATTGTCGAAATATGCTGCCCGAAGAGGAAGGCTGTCCCCGCCCCTTCCAACACCAGTTGTTGAGCGCGATGGTCCGAATTTGTGGGGTTCGGGCAGGAGCGTTTCATCACCATTTGGAGCGAGGACACTTCCTCGGTTAACCACCCACCAACAGGGCGGAAGCTCAAACACCCCATCGGTGGGCACCCTGCCATTAACGGGACTGATTCTATTCAATTTTACTTTTCAAATCACAGCTCGCGGACACCAAGTCGCCACATATAGGCCGAAACTCCGACTTTTTCTGAGACGAATTGACGTTGAATACGAGAAGGCGCGACTGACGGTGTGCCAACTCCCGTCGCTTCGGAAGTTTAGGAGAGGGGAATATCAGTCCCGTTATTATTGTGATTGTTATACCGCTGTTTGAACATGTTGACAGCCCTCTTTTCGATGATTAGTCGTGGATTCGCCGGTTTGTCTACAATTTCACAACTTACTGACTGCACCGCATACATATCAATCGCATATGTGACAAACTTGTCCTTAGCTCTATGAAGTGTTGTTAAATTGGTGTGCTTCTGGCTCTCGAACAGTTCGACCGCATCTCTGAGCACGGCTTCCACAACAGTCTCGGAATCCCGTTGCTGGCGTTCTTGCTCCGAGTTACCGTATTCCGTCATCCTGAAGACAGCCCTCCTTATTCTGTCTTCTTGGCTGTGAGCAGTCTGTTTGAGCGTAGTTAATTATCTCTATTTCGGTTTGCTATAGCTCGCATAAGGAGCGACCAATTCGCCGACCCGTGTGGAGGCTTCCACAAGTTTGTACACTCCCTGGGCCCGATGCTTGGCACGTAGCCGTGGTGCGACCGGAAAAGACTCCGGCTGCACGACGAGTCACTGGAGTTCGTGGTCTACTTTGTGCGGAGAGTCGGTGGATTCGGTGATGGTCTTCTCGATGTAGATGTGCACGCCATCCGATTGTGTCAGTTCCCAGCCGTTTGCTTCAAGCGCGTCAAGTTTGTCTGCAAAGTGACGGACGGCATCTGCGTGGGTCTGAATGTCGAGTGGCGGGTCGTTCAACGGGATGGTGTCGTATTTGGTGTAGTAGTGGATGCGCTTGGTGTAGGTGTGCCCGCTTGTTGTTCCGCAGTGTGGGCAGGTACGATCCTGCTGGGTGAACTGGTCGGAGTCACCACTGTGGCGTGTTTCCCAGCTTTCGTTGCAGTCGCCGCACGTGAACCATGGTTCGTAACTGATTGAGAACTCTTCACCGTCGTGCTCGATGGTCATCGTTGGAAGAGCCGTCATGGGTGGTGCTTGTCTCGGTTGGTTAGCCTGTGATTTCTTGCGAGGTACGTTTCTCGTATCCTTGTAGATGGAACTGGCGTTTCTCGTGTAGTCGGACAGCTCTCAATCTCTTTGCTTCGGAATTATGCGTTTCGATCACCTGTGGGACCGGACATCCGTGACTATATTAGATCGAGAAATTACCGGAACAGGGCGGGCGGGAGGACAGCAGTGCTCCCGACCACCCGACCCGATGCAAGTAGCAGGTTCGTCAACATCCACAGATTGTAGAGTGCTACGGCAAGCAGGAAGTAGAACAATCGAACAGAGAACGTCGGTGACGACGTTTTCGGGAGAAACTCGGTTACTTTTCGGTAGGACGTTTCTATTCCCCACCGACGCCGGTAGGCTTCTGCCAGCGGCTGAGCGAAGTTACGAGTGACTTCGAGGTTTGTGACCAGGCAGAAACGATATTAGCGCCCAGAAGGTTCGTTAATGAGAATAAACGGATCGCGCTCGCGATTGTAGTCGGCGACGTCTCCGGCGACCGCCTCGATGAGTCGGCGATGAACTTCTCTGGCTGCTCGTCCCTCGTCTGGGCTCAAGTAGTGGAGCCCGCCCAGATCCGTCCAGAAACCACCGTCAAGCCAAAAGAGTGTCTCATCGTTCGACTGGTGGACGATGTCGCCGTTATCGGTCAGTCCCGCGGTGTCGAGTTGGCGACCCGAGAGCTGGGCGCGTGCCAGCACCGCCACAAGTTGCCGGCGTGAAATGGATGCATGAACAGCAACATCGTCGATCAAACTCCCGAAGTAGTCTTCGACAGTATCAATCGTTTGGGAGAACTCATCAAGCGTAACGGAATCTAACGGTATTGTATCCCTTGGTACTTCTCGAGTTTCCCAAGATCGAGAGCCGCTAAGTAATACGTCAGATGCAAGGTTGAGTTCAATACTATCCGCCGTTCGACAGTACTGTGTTCTATCCCTGCTCTCGTCCGCAGTGACCTCTTCTAAATACATATTCTCAGAAAGTTCCTTCACACGTCTATAACAGGTGGCAATCGGGATATCTAGCTCTTGACTCAGCCAGCTAACTGATCGCGGTTCCTTCGCCGCCCGCAGTATATCTACGCTGTATTTCCGCCCGAGTACCTCAACTGCTTCCGTCGACATCTTGTTACCACGATTGATTCTCAAGGGTGAATAGCTGTACCCTATATTTATCGATCTAATTCTATTAGGGCCGATATGAAATGGTTCTCTAAGCGAAAACATAATAGAGCGGAACAACAACATCGGATGTATGAGCGATGGAGACACGTACACGGAACATACCCCCGCGGGACTTCTCGAATTGTCTTCGGAACTGAACCAAGCTGGTTCTATCGAGGACGTCTCTGTCGTTGCTGTCCGAATGTTGGATCTCAATTTTGATGCGCCTCTTTCGGCGATCTGGGAATACGATGAGGAGGGAAACGAACTCCGCCCAATCGCCGAATCAACTGAGGCACAAGCGGTGATCGGCGATGCACCTATCCTTCCACTTGATTCTCTCGCCGGGCGTGTGTACAGACAGAATCGTCCGGAAGCGTTCGACGATGTCCACGAGGCCGACGGCACGTATAATTCAGACACCCCGATTCGGAGCGAAATTCTTGTGCCAATTTCAGGTTTCGGCGTCTTGAGTGTCGGAGCCACTGAAGTGGATGCGTTTACCGAGAAAGACTCAGAACTGGCAAAACTCGTTGCTTCGAATCTTGAAGCTGCAATCTCACGAATCCGACGACACGAGGAGCTACAGGCTGAACGTGATTGGACACACACGTTGTTTGAAGGCTCCAACGATGCCATTTTCATTAGTGATTCAGATGCGAATTTCGTCCAAGTAAATCAGGCTGCTTGCGAGTTAACTGGCTATGAGCGAGAGGAACTCCTCTCGATGCGTATTCCCGATCTTCACGAAGAGGTCGACTTACATGCCTATCGGGACTACCACGCCCAAATTTTAGCTAGCGAACCAGCAACCACTGACGCAAAATTGCTTCGGAGCGACGACAGTAAAATTGATGTGGAGTTCTCGAACCGTCGGATCGAGCGCGATGGGACGGCCTATATGCATACCGTTGCGAGAGATGTGACGGAACAGCGGGAACGCCGACGTCGTCTGGAGTCATTTCAATCAGCTATCGAAAACGCGAGTGATGGGATTGCTATTTTGGAGAACGAGGAGTACACGTACGTTGATCAAACGCATGCCGACATATACGGGTTCGAGGACAAAAACGAGTTACTCGGGCAGACCTGGCATGAGTTGTACACCGATTCCGTCGAGGTCGAGCGCATAGAGGATGAGGCGCTTTCAGCCCTCTGGTCCGATGGAGAGTGGAGAGGTACTGTAACTGCATCTCCAGCAGGCAAGGGAGAATTTCCGACCGAACTATCGCTGACACGCTTGGAAGACGATCGAATCGTCTGTGTTGTCCGTGACGTGTCTGAAAAATATCGGCGTCAAGCGGAACTTCGGGAGAATGAGCGGCGTTTCGAGTCGGTGTTCGAAGATCCTGAGATGCTGGTCGGATTACTGGAAACCACTGGTGAAGTGATCGATGTGAATGAAACAGCCCTGGAGTACGTTTCGCACGCTAAAGATGAGATGTTGGGGGAACCGATTTGGGAGGGGGAGTGGTGGTCACACTCTCAGACTCTGCAGGACGATCTAAAAGACTGGATCGATCGAGCAGCGTCAGGTGAGTACGTCAGTTTCCAATCCGAATACCCAACACCGGATGGAGAGATTCGGTTCTTTACCGGGACCATCCGTCCCGTTATAGGGGAATCAGGAGTCGAATCGCTCGTTATTTCCAGTCGTGATATTACGCCCCGTGAGCAGCGCCGTCGCGAATTAGAGACGTTCCAGCAGGCTGTCGAGGATGCAAAAGACGGCTTCGCTATTCTCGAGGATGGAGAATACACCTACATCGACGAGACACACGTGGATATGTATGGATTCGATGATACTGACCAACTCATCGGGAACTCCTGGCGGATGCTCTATGACGAAGATGAGGTAGAGCGTCTTGAGTCGGAAGCCTTCCCTGTTCTTGAGTCGGAGGGGCACTGGCGGGGCAAAGTAACCGGATCCCAACCGGACGGAACGACCTTCCCGGCCGAGATCTCTCTGACTATCATCGATGATGGCCCCCTCGTTTGTACTGTGCGCGATGAAACTGCAAGACAGCAACGGGAGCGTGAACTCGAACTCAAGGAGCAAGCGATTGACTCCTCGAATGTTGGGGTCATGATCACCGACCCACAGCGAGAAGACAACCCGATCGAGTACGTAAATAAAGGATTCACCGACATTACTGGCTACCAGGAGGACGACGCCTTAGGTCGTAATCCACGTTTCCTCCAGGGACCCGAGACAGACCCAGACGAAATATCGAAGCTTCGAGAGGCGATTGCGGCCGGTGAACCGGTAACGGTAGAATTGAAAAACTACCGAAAAGACGGGAGTGAATACTGGAATCGATTGTCTGTCACGCCAGTCACTGATGCAGATGGGACGCTTTCGAAGTTTATTGGCATACAGCAGGACGTAACAGGTCGGAGGCAACGGACTCGGAGCCTGGCAGAACAAAACCGGAAACTCGAATTGGTTCTTTCTGGAACGGACACTGGTATTGCAGAGTGGAGTCTTGAGACGGATCAGATATCATTCGACGACACGCTTGTCGATTTACTTGGCCATGATCCGGACAACTATGAAGAGTTCGTACAGATCGTCGCGCCGGAAGATCGGGACCGTGTTCGTGATTCACTAGAACGAGTCGGCGATATCAACGACTTGTCTGCGGATTTCAGAGTTATTGATGCCAACGAACAAACGCGATGGATACACACAGATGCTGTTCTGATACCCGATGACGAAACTGGAGAGAGACTTGTCGCGATTGCCACGGACATAACGGATCAAAAACGACGGATTCGGCAGATTCAACAGGAGCGGAAGCGATTCGAGATCCTCTCGGAAAGTCTCGAAGAATACGCCTTTGTACTTCTCGATGACGATGGACAGATCGACAGCTGGAACGATGGAGCAGCCGACATCTTTGGATATGACGAAGAAACTGCAATTGGTATGCCAGCAGCAGAGTTACACCCTGAACAGGATCAAAAACGTGGGATTGCTGATCGGTTATTAAAACAGGCATCACTCGCAGGAGAAAGTACTCACGAAGGACAGCGAGTCCGTCAGGATGGATCGTCGTTCCCTGCAGAAGTCTCATACGTTCCCCTTCAAACTGAAGATGGAGTGTTCCTGGGATACGGGATGGTCATCAGAGATCTTACTAACCAGCGTCAACAGCGGCGTAGAACAGAGCGGTTCGTTGAGGAATCAGTCGACGTCGTGTCTATCTTAGATCGCGACGGGTGTTTCACCTATCTTAGTGGCTCTGCTGAACGGGTTCTTGGATATGATCCAACTCAGCTAAATCAAGAGAGTGTCTTTGATTATATCCATCCAGAGGATCGGGAACGTGTAATGGAAGCGTTTTTCGCCGCCGTGGAGGATTCCGATTCAAGCGTTCAGCTAGAGTTCCAAGCAATGGATGCGGATGACGAGTGGATTACCGTAGAGGCACGTGGACGGAATCTCTTTGACGATGAAGCAATTGGTGGGTTTCTGTTATATATACGTGACATCAGTAATATAAGAGAACAAACGAAAAAATTCGAATCCGTATTCAATCAAACGTTCCAATTGACGGGTCTGATGACCCAGAGTGGTGAAATCCTTGAGCTAAACGACCCCTTCATGGAGTTCGGCGGCATACGTGTGGAGGAGAGCAGAGGCACACCGCTCTGGGAATGCCCTCTGTTCGCGCATTCGTCTGAAGTGCAAACTCAAATTAGACAGGCAGTTACTCAAGCATCTTCGGGTTCATTCGTTCGGTTCGACGTGGAAGCAGAAGGCGTTGATGGACTCGCCAGCTTCGACTTCTCGATCAAGCCGATCTCAAGCCAGCACGGGGAGCTTAGCTTCCTAGTATTTGAGGCACGAGATATTACAGCTCAGGAACAGCGTCAGCAACACGTCCAGGTCTTACACCGGATTATGCGGCACAATATCCGAAATGATCTGACGAAACTGAGAGGGTATGTCGATCTGCTTGCGTCGGACACAGAGACAGACACTCGTGAACAGCGCGCTGCGACGATCCGAGACATTCTCGACAAGTGGGAAAGAATGGCAAACAAGACCCAAGAGCTCCAGAATATACTCACGAGCGAGAGCGCTCTCGCTTCCTACCAGAGTGCTCAGCAAATAGCTCAGGATATTCAAGCCAAAAAAGAAGACGAATATGCTAATGCGAATATCACTATCACAGCCGACCACGATCTAGAATCACAAATACCGAGTGAACTTGACAAGGCGATTTCTGAGCTCGTTGAGAACGCCATCACAGCGAACGATACTGAGCATCCATCCGTACAGATCAGTGTCTCGCAATCCGATGAACGGTGGGTAGAGGTTTGTGTGTCCGATACTGGGCCTGGACTCCCGGAAATGGAGAAAAATCTCCTCGAAACTGGCGAAGAAACGCCGCTGAGTCACGGGCAGGGACTCGGATTGTGGATGGTGCGATCACTGGTGACTCGTGCCGGGGGATCGATTTCAGTTGAAACCTCGGGCGATGGGAGTGAGATCAGACTGGAAGTCCCCACCCAACCGGCTCGAGAGGACTCAGAAAAACCGGGCATCGTGTCGTAAACTATGACCCAAGACGGAAATACAAAAATCCTGGTCGTCGAGGATGACCAGAGTTTGGCTGAGCTGTATGCAGAGTGGCTCGCAGACCGCTATGTTGTCGAAACCGCGTACTCTGGCGAAGAAGCCTTGGAAGCGTTCGATGCGACTGTCGATATCGTTCTTCTGGATCGGATGATGCCCGGGTTATCCGGCGGAGAGGTTCTCACGCGACTCAGACAATATGAGTCGAACTGCCAGGTGGTTATCGTCTCTGCGGTGACACCGGACTTCGATATCGTCAAAATGGGATTCGATGCGTATCTCGAAAAGCCCGTTGAAGCTGACGACCTCGAAGACGTTATCTCCCAGATGCTCACTCGTGCCGAGTACAACGAGGATCTGCAAGAGCTGTTCTCGCTGATAGAACGCCAATCGACCTTGGAAGCCGTCATGGAGGCAGATACCCTCGAAACGAGCCCAAAATACCAGGCACTCACAGACCAAATCACAGAACTCGAGGATAAAGTCGAACGGTACCTCCAGAACCTGCCAGATAGGGATTTTCGAGTGGCTATCGAGCGCCTGCAACGAACAGCAGCAGAGCGCAGGGAACAACAGCAGTACCAGTCCCTCACTGAAGACGTATTAGACACATCACAGGAAGGGGTCATTGTAATTGACCGTGATGGACAAGTGGTGTGGGCAAACGAAACTACCGAAGAATTACTTGGAGTTGATAGAGACGATATCCAAGGGTCTGACTACAGTCGAATTGCTTCTGAATCGTACCAGGAATATCCCTCAGGTGAGCAAACACTGTCTGACCTCGTAACTCATTCTCTAGAGAACATGAATTCCGAAGTCGAAGCCATCGTCCGTATCCCTGAGACGGCTTCGAAAGAGCAGCAGTGGTTGGAGTACTGGAGCGGACCGATTCAAACTGGTCTTTATGCAGGCGGGCGGATTGAACACTACCACAATATTACAGAGAGGTACGCGTATGAACAACAGCTTGAGGATCTGCATGCGGTTTCCCGCGATCTAATGACAGCGGACTCGGAACGTAGCATCGGCGAGACCGTGACAACTGCCGCAGTCGGGGAACTCGGATTCGAGTTTGCCGCGATATATACACGAGAAGAGAACACGGGACGCTTGGTCCCACTAGCACACGCATCCACGGAAGATGTTACTGAAATTGACCTTCCCACTATCTCTGAAGGAGACACACCAGTCTGGACGACCTATGTGACTCGAACGGAACAGTTGGCTCCCGACGACGAAGACGTAGTAGATACTCGGTCGAGCCAGTGGTTGGCAGAGGAGTTCTCGTCGTGGCGACTCTACTCACTAGAATCAGAGGGGGTTCTGTTGGTGGGGATGACCACGACGCCAGAGATCTCCTCAAGAAAGAACAAATTGGCAAAGACGTTAGCAGCGAACGCAGCAAGCGCATTCGAACGAACAGCACAAGAGGCGGCCCTTCGGCAACGCGACCAGCGGTTAAACGAGCAAAACGAACGGCTGACACGACTGGATCGAATCAATACACTGATACGGTCGATAAGTGCCACGGTTATCAGTGCAAATACACGAGAAGAACTGGAGCAAGAGGTCTGTAATGCTTTAGCTCATCTGGATCTGATTAGCGGGGCGTGGATCGGTAAAAAAGATATTAATACGAATACGATCGAGGTCAGAGCCAAAACGGATTCGCTCCAATATCAAAAAGTGGGGGCGAACGACACTCCAGCAGATGACAATACCCAGCGGAGTAACTCTACATTGCCACCTACTGAACGGGCATACAGGATTGAACGTTCGGTCGTGGAGAGCGACTTAATGACTGCTCGCTCCGAAACGGAGTGGGAACAAGACGCACTGAAAAATGGCACCAACTCGATTGTGGCTGTACCACTACAGAGCGAGGCTTCGATCCTTGGCGTATTAGAAGTCCACTCCAAACTACCAAACGCCTTCGCTGAAGAAGAGGTGACAGCCCTCACAGAGCTCGGTCAAATAATAGGTCACGGGATATCAGCACTCCGGCAAAAGGCGGCGCTTCTATCTGGTGGGGGCACAATTCTCGAAATTCAGTTCGAGGACGATACTGGCCTTGCAACTCTTGTTTCGGATATGGAGACGGATCTCGAAGTGTTGAATGTAGTGACTGAGAGTCCAGATCACCTCCTGTTCGCGCGAGTGACCGGTGAAAACGTGACCCCCGAGGCGTTCGAAGCTGCTGGTTTCGATCCAGAGACGGTCATTTTGAGCGACTCTCGAAATGGTATCTACTGTAAAGTCCCGGTGCGGAACAGCAGCTTTTGCGAGAAACTGACCGATCAAGGAGTTGCGATAAATCAAATCACAAACGCTTCCGAGTCCAACGAGATCGTGGTTTCAGTAACCGTGCCATTCACCGTCGACGTCGGGGAATATCTGAGTTCACTCCGGGAAGACTACAGCGATCTCACCCTGTTATCCAAACTGGATAGTGAGCGGGGAGAAACTAATACCTCTCTCTCAGCACGTCTTGATGGAGCTCTTACCGCCCGGCAAGAAGAAGTCTTGCAGACGGCGCTCTACGCAGGATATTTTAACTGGCCGCGGGATGCAGATTCGACGTCGATTGCCAAGACTCTCGATATCGCACAGTCAACGTTCAACCAGCATCTTCGAGCTGCTGAGTCTAATCTGCTGACGACTCTCTATCAGGATTCAACCGAGCTGTGACCTGCCTCAGTATCACGTTCTACAGTACTCGGGCTGTCCTGCTTATCGACATTCGGAAAACTGGCTCCAAATAGTGGGCCTTTCCATATAGGCATTAAATTTGGCAACCCGATATTAGAGGGTAGAAGACGTTTGATTGTAGAATAGATGTATTCTTTATGGCCCAAAGCTCTCCGCACCGAGAGTCTGAACCTACGGGATGGAGTACAGATTCCCAAATAGTGCGTGAATTTGATAGACCTGTCCGTGTTTCGGATGCGGTCATTGAGACACTTATGGAAGCTGTCGAAGACTGGCCGGAACTCAGTAGATCACCTCCGGTGTTCGAATTTGTTGATGCAGACAAATTAGATGGCTTGTTCAAAACTCGTACAGTCGAGGAGACCAGTCATATGCCCTCTGTGGAGTTTCTCTTTCAGGACGCACTTGTGACGGTCATGTACGCATCAACGGTGCGTGTCATCGTCGAACGAGATGCGTGAGTGAGAATAGATGACCCATTCCAGTACCGTTCTGATCGTCGAAGACGAAGAGAATCTCGCTGACTTGTTTGGCATTTGGCTACAGGAGCAGTTCGAGGTTCATGTGGCCTATTCCGGGGAAGATGCACTGGAAATCTTCGCTGAGGAACCGATTGATATTGTCCTTTTAGATCGTCGAATGCCGGGCCTCTCTGGCACGGAGGTGCTACAATCAATTCGTGAAGGCGGCGATGCCCAGCAGGTGATCATGGTAACAGCTGTTCAGCCAACGGAAGACCTAGCGTCCATCGATGTGGATGACTATCTTCTCAAACCAATCGACCGGACAAAGCTTCTTCGAGCTGTGGAAGCTGCAGAGCTGATTCTAACATACGAAGATTCACTCACAGAGCTTCTCTCACTCACCGCGAGGAAAGCCACGTTAGAAGCGAACCTTGACAAAACAGAGCTGGAAAAGGACGATCGATACGGCGATCTCCTCCAGAGAATACGGGAGTTGGAGGAGGAAGCTGATACGACACTTCAGCGTCTCGAAACAGATTATCAGATCGATATGCTGGTCAGAGACCAGCGTATCGGATCTCAACCTGTAGAGCAGTTCTGATATGGTGCGAGGAGCCGTGGCATCCACTAATTGGGCTGCCAGCAGCAATATCGAAGTACTCGCAGAAAGTAAATATCCGCTGCTCATCGGATTGGTCTTCGTACGAGCTATAGATGCGAGTCTCACGTACTATGGGCTAAGCATCGGACTGCGAGAAGCCAATCCGATTGTCGTACTTATTGTTGAGACTCTCGGAATCATCCCCGGCCTATTCTTTCTCTCGTCGGTGTCACTAGTGTTATTATTCTTTCTTGGTGAATACCTGCTTCCCTGGGTCGCACAATCGAGACACAATATCGATCTGTGGAGCAATGTAGCATACCTTTCAGTTTTGGTCGTATGGAGCGCTGTGTCGCTTCATAATATGGTACTCATTTGGATATGAGATTGATCGAGTTTGTCGGTTTATTATTATATGTTTCAATTGTGTTAATTATATCATTTGCTATGCTGCTTTCTCTGCTTTAATTTCCGCAATGAAGGTCCAAACCCTCACTTTATGAACAGTATAGGAGGATGCCTTATCGCAGCGGCAATTCACGGATCAAAACTGGATAGATAGTGTATTGGTACCTATTAGCAGAGGCAATCTACGAGTTACACTATACATAGAGGTATAAAGCACATACTGTATATGGGTGATTATTCTGAGGTACTATGACCCAACCAGGCAGCGAATCATTATGGCTGTGGCTAGGGACAGCAGGAATGCTCATTGGTATGCTGTACTTCATCGCTCGCGGATGGGGTGAAAAGAATAGACGCCGTCAAGAGTTCTATATTGTCACGATATTCATCACTGCTATCGCGTTCGTAAACTACCTGAGCATGGCACTTGGATTCGGCTTGACGACAATCGAGATCGGCGGTGAGGAGCTACCGATTTATTGGGCACGGTATACCGATTGGCTGTTCACAACGCCACTCTTACTTATTGACCTCGGACTGCTTGCCGGGGCAAACCGAAACCAACTGTCTACACTCGTTGGCCTTGACGTGCTGATGATCGGCACCGGTGCCGTGGCAACGCTATCGACAGCCGGTGTGCTGCTCAGCCCTGTCGGGGATCGCATTATTTGGTGGGGAGTCTCGACGGGCTTCTTATTGGTGTTGCTATACTTCCTTTTCGGCACTCTAACCAAAGAAGCAAACGAGCTGTCGGGAGCCGCGCAATCAACGTTTAGTACTCTTCGGAACCTCATCGTAGTCGTCTGGTTGGTCTACCCGGTATGGTGGATCCTCGGCACGGAGGGGCTCGGAATGATCAGCCTCTATAGCGAAACGGCCGGATTCATGGTGCTAGACCTCGTCGCGAAGGTGGGCTTCGGCATCATCTTGCTATCGAGCCGCGATGTTCTCGACGCAGCCGGCGATACTACTGGTGCGGCGCTAGGAGACGCAGACCCCACAGACTAATTGCGCAAGTGAGTCTGGTGACTTGTCCCACGACTGGACAGTAGTTGCTGATTTCGACACCTCCGCATCTCGGTCATTCGGGCCATCACTCATCGGACAGTGAAACCAATAGTTAGGTGTTGATAATCTCAACTAGGTATATGTATTGGGGTCAGAAATTTACCCTACGTCATTCATTTCTGACCTGGATACCTATCAAATGGTATCCGGCGAAGCGTCAGGGAGACATTCACCCCCCACCCCCCTTTAGGCGAAATGTAGGCCAAGCTGTAATGACAGGCGGGCTCAGACTCTGACAAATATATGCTATTAGCTCAAAATTCACATATTGGATGTGGCAAAGTAGATTCATTTAACCGACACTGGAGACTGTCCATTTTATGACTGCTAACAATCGACCGGGTTCACACCCACCTCTCGGGCTGAAAGATACCTTCTCACTCGATCAGTTGCCGTTACACTCGACTGATCTGCTTACGCTTCTTGACCCGCGTGGGAGAATACTGTACGAGAGTCCGGCCATCGAACGGTTGTATGGCTATGAGCAAGACGAACTCGTCGGCGAGCAGGTTGCCGAGTACTTCCACCCAGAGGATCGAGAACGCGTCGTCGAAGCATTCGCCGCAATGGTCTCGGAAAAAGCTCACCACGTTGAGGCGGTCGAATACCGGCACCTACAGGCAGATGGGTCCTACAAATGGATCGAATCGGTTGGCTCGTCGAACCCCACGCCCGACGGCAACTACGTCATCAACTCTCGGGATATCTCCGAGCGCAAACAGCGTGAACGAGAGTTACAGCAGACCCGAGAGCAGGTCCAGTCCGAACGCGACGGCAAGGAAGCCATCCGCCAACTCCTTTTGCAGACATCGACCAACCGGGAGATCGCTGCGAGTGTCTGTCACCTGCTCGTCAACGACTACGGCTACGAGTCGGCCTGGGTCGTCCGGAAGCAAGGACCAGGAGGTGGCGACCAGCATCCGGTTGTGATCGCCGACCACGGATCGGACCGGGGCTTCCGGCACCCCGGTGAGGGGAGCGCCATCGACGCAGCGACACGACGCACACTCGCCACGGACGACCCCGTGACAGTCACGACAGACATGGACGGAGAGAACGACATCGTCGCCCAACTGGAGCGGTGTGGACTGTTCTCGGTGCGGTCGGTGCCGTTGGTCCACGAAGGACTGTCCTACGGCGCGCTCACGGTCGTCCGGGCGGATACCGGCAGCGACGTGGCAGGACAGTTGGTCGACGAAGTGGCGGCCGCCCTCGCGTTCAAACAGCAGGTCCACCGCCAGCAGGAAGCGCTGGCCGGTGAGACAGTAACGGAACTCTCGCTCCGGTACACGGGCGACCACGTCCTGACAGCCCTGTCGAGGGCACTGGCTGTCGAGGATGGCGACGAGGAAGACGACGAGTTCCCGGAGCTGGTCGTTGAGGAACTGCACGCCGAGGGTGGCCCCGGTTCGACATACCTCGTCAAGACGGCTGATGTGGACGCCGAGACAGTTCGGGCGACTGCAGCGGAGCTCCCGTCGGTCACAGCGGCGACCGTCGTCACCGAAACGGAGACGACTGCGATCGTGTCGATTCGTGCCGAGAAAGGGTCGATCAGGGGAGTTCTGGGCGGGTACGGCGAGATACTGCGCTCGATTACCGTCTGTGACGGCCGTCTGAATCTGACCGTGGAGTTCCCGCGCCGGACTGATCTCAGTGCCATCGTCGACGCCGTACAGGACCACTGGCCCGAGGTGACCATGTACGCCTGTACCGAGCGCCCCGTCGACGACGACCACCCGAGCGCGTTCAGCGGGCTAACGAAGAAACAGGAAAACGCACTCCGGGCGGCCTCGCTGTCGGGCTTTTTCGAGCGCCCACAGCAGGCCAGTGCCGAGGACGTGGCCGAGACGCTGGACTCCTCGGCCTCGACGTTCCTCCATCACCTGCGCAACGCCGAACGGACCGTCTTCGAGGACGCCTTTTCACACGACCTGAGACTCGACTGAGTCGACCCCGTGCGGTTGTGTTCACGTACTGGTTACCTCGTTGTCACTGTTGCGTATATATGCAAGCCATCTTTACACCGATATGCTGCGTAGTTGCCAGCAACGTGTCTTTGGTACCGTGTCTCTATGGGAGTCGTTCTGTGGTCACGAGCCTGGAGTGTCCTGACGGCCGACGGCAGCACCCATGGACGAGCGGTCGAGCGCGCCCGAGACGGACTGCGAGGCGGCCCCAGTTCGGGCGGTGGTCGGTGTGACTCGCACGGCCGGCAGACTGCTGGCGGTGTATCTCGTCGGCCTAGTCGGCCTGGCGATGCTGGTGACCGGCACTGGTGTCGTCGGCGTCGCATCGGCGGCGGGCAACACGGCTCCGGACTGTAGCACGGTGAGCTACAACGACGGTGACAGTGACGGGAAACTCGACGTCGACACCATCGACCGGCTCCAGTGTATCGAGAACGAGGGGGTGGGCAAAGAATACGAGCTCACGGACAATATCGACGCCAGCGGGACGAGTAACTGGAACGGCGGCGATGGGTTCGCCCCTATCGGCGACTCCGGAACGAAGTTCACGGGGACTTTCGACGGGAACGGACACACCATCACGGGCCTGTACGTCGACCGGTCAGGTAGTGACGATGTCGGCTTGTTCGGATATGCCGGGTCGGGGACAACCGTGGAGAACGTCGGTCTCGAGTCGGTCGATGTCACGGGAGCCAATTCAGTCGGTGCGCTTGTCGGAACGACGGAGGGAACGGTTCGAGAGTCACACGCGACCGGGCCAGTTAGCGGCGACGAGAACGTCGGCGGCCTGGTCGGTGAGAATCTTGATGGGAGGGTAACCCGCTCATACGCGACGGGAAATGTGATCGGCACAGGCAGAGCGGGCGGGCTGGTCGGGTGGACGCGAAACGGGGGTACAGTGGCAGAGTCGTACGCGACGGGGACAGTCGACGGCGACGTTGCCGGTTCTCTCGTCGGTGAAACTAACTTCCAGGTCAGCGTGCGAGACTCCTACGCTACGGGCTCGACGTCCGGCAACACCTACGAAGGCGGGCTGGCCGGATATAGCTACGAAACCGATTGGAGCGACTCCTACTGGGACAAGGGAACCACAAACCAAGGGAGTGCGTTTGGGTACAGTGGTAGTAATACTAGGACCAATCTGCAAGGATTTGGGTCGACCGGCGACAGCTCGCCCGCTCCGGAGATGCAGGGGTCCAGCGCCTCATCGAACATGGGTGGGTTCGACTTCACGAACACCTGGGAGACAGTCGAGAGCGGCGACGCCGATACCACCGGGGACGGCTACCCGATTTTGCAGTCAGTCGACCGCCAGGCCCAACTGGACGCCCAGAACGTCAACGCCTACGCCGGCGGTGACGGAAGCGATGGCGACCCGTACGAGATAGCGAACTGGCACCACCTCGACAACGTCCGCCAGAACCTCGGCGGGGACTTTGTCCTGACGGCGGACCTCAATTCGGGTACCGCGGGCTACAGTTCCGTGGCCAGTTCGTCGGCCAACAGCAACAACGGCTTCGAACCCATCGGTGACTCCAGTACGGGGTTCACAGGCACTTTCGACGGTGACGGCTACGAGGTGTCCGGACTCACAATCGACCGAGCCTCGACAAGTCAGGTAGGCGTGTTCGGCTACATCGGGAGCAGCGGCCTCGTCAGGGGCGTGATATTCACCAGCGTCACCATCACCGGGAGCGATCAGACGGGTGGAATCGTCGGCCGGAACGCTGGTGGAGACATCGTCGAGACGCGGGTGACTGGTTCGGTCAGTGGCGACAGATACACTGGCGGCGTCGTCGGCCTCTCCAGCGGCGTCGTCAGACGAACTGGGTCGACGGCGAATGTCTCCGGCTCAGGGAATCAGGCAGGTGGACTCGTCGGCGAAAACCGAAACTTGATCGAGCAGTCCTACGCGAAGGGTAGTGTCAGTGGTTCGTTCGATGTCGGTGGCCTCGTCGGGAAGAACGACAACGGCGCCAACGTGAAGAACTCGTTCGCGACCGGTAGCGTCTCGGGAACCTCCACACTCGGTGGACTCGTCGGGAACAACGCCGGCTCAGTATCCAACTCCTACTGGGACGCAGACGTGAACGGAAACGGGCAAGACAGTGACAGCACAGGGTCCTTCGACGCCACCAGCCTCATTACTACCCAGATGCAGCGGTTCGCCCCACAAGTCAATATGGGCAATCTCGACTTCGACTCGGTCTGGGTCGTCACCACCGACTACCCGCGACTCGCTTGGGAAGGAGCGACGGCGCTCACCGTCGACAGCGTCGAGGCTACCAGCCCGACCGTCGCCGAGGATGGGTCGGGTACGATCACTGTGACTGCCAAGGAGAGCGGAACTGACGCCGGCGAGGGTGTCACCATCGAAATCGTCGACGACGACGGCCTGGACGGCTTCGCCACGAGTGACACGAGGGTCACCGACACCGACGGGGAGGCGACATTCACCTTCGACGAACCCGACGACGGCACCTACACCCCCGAGTTCGCGTGGGCCGATGATACGACCGTCTCGGCGGAGCCGACCGTCACCGTCCAGAACGCGCCCGAAGTCACCGCTATCGACCGGTCGAGTGGCGAATCGAACCCCACCAACGCCGACAGCGTCGAGTTCGTCGTGCGCTTCTCCGAGGGCGTCAGCGGCGTCGACACGGGCGATTTCACCGCGACGGGGGTCAGCGGTGACGCGAGCGGAGATGTGTCGCAGGTCACCAGTGTGGCTGTGAACGCGGTCACGGTCACGGTCGGTTCGATTTCGGGCGACGGTGACATCCGGCTCGATCTGGACGACGACGACGGCATCACCAACGGCAACGGCGTGCCGCTGGGCGGTGACGGCACCAGCGGGACTGCCGACGGCAGTTACGCCAGCGGCGAGACGTTCACCGTCGACAACACCGACCCCGGATTCAGTGCTGGCACCAGCAACAGCGTGTCGGTCGACGAGGAAAGCACAGCGAGCGATTTCCTCGACGTGGATGCCGGTGACGACGGTCCACCGGGCACGGAAGTCTCGGCGTACACGCTGTCCAGTGCTGCCAGCAGTGATGCCAGTGTTTTCAGCATCGACAGCAGCACTGGGAAGCTATCCCTCGATAGCGCACTGGACCACGAGAGTCCCGCAGACGACGACGGCAACAACGACTACGAACTCACCGTCACCGCGACCGACGACGTTGGCAACACGAACACCCAGACCGTTACTGTCGGCGTGACCGACGTGGACGAGCCACCGACCGCACCCGACGACAGTTCACAGAGCACCGACGAGGACACCACCGTCTCGGTCGCCGACGGCGACAGCGCCGACCTGCTGGTGCTGGCGAGCGACCCCGACGCCGGCGACACGCTGTCGCTCGACACCGTCGACGGAAGCAGTTTCAGCGACGGAAATCCCGTCACGCTCGACTCCGGTGCGACCGTCACGGTCGAGAGCGACGGAGGTTGGACCTACGACCCGAACGGCCAGTACGAGTCACTCGCAAGCGGCGATTCCACGACGGATACGTTCACCTACACGGTCGCGGACAGCGACGACGACACCGCGCAGGGAACGGTCACTGTCAGCATCACTGGCGTCAACGACGACCCCACGGACATCAGCCTGACCAGCACTAGCGTCGACCAGTCCGATGGCACCGACGCGGTAGTCGGGAGTCTCTCGGCCACGGACGTCGACGACAGCAGCCACACGTTCTCGCTGGTCGGCGGGACCGGGGACGCCGACAACGACGAGTTCAACATTGGCGGCGGCGACCTGCGCGCGGACGACGCCGGGTCGCTCACCGAGGGTGACTACGACGTTCGCCTCGAAGCCGACGACGGCAGCGGGGGAACATACCAGAAAGCAGTCACCGTCAGCGTCACCGACGGCATCGCACCGACCATCGCGTCGAGCACGCCGGCTGACGACGCAACTGGCGTCAGCGAGGGCGACGACATCACGATCACGTTCAGTGAGGACATCGCCTTCGGGTCTGGGAGTGTCACACTCCGAGAGGACGACGGCGGCTTCGGTGACCGGGAGGCCTTCGACGTGAGCAGCGACACTGGCAGCGGTGACGGAACGGTCTCGATTTCCGGACGCACGCTGACGATCACTCCCACGAGCAACTTCGCGTCAGACACGGAATACGCCGTCCGGATTGATGCAGGTGCACTCACTGACACCGCCTCGTCTCCGAACGACTTCGGCGGCATCAGCGACGACACCACCCTGAGCTTCACGACTACTGACTCGACACCGCCGACCGCAAGCGCTGGGCCGGACACGACCATCGACGAAGGACAGTCAGTGAGTTTCGATGGGACTGGCTCGATGGACAACGTCGGCATCGTCAGCTACGACTGGGACTTTGACGACGACGGGACGACCGCGACCGGGCAGACGACGAGTCACACCTTCGACAGCCCAGGTACCTACACCGTCGAGCTGACCGTCACAGACGCCGCAGGCAATACCGACACGGACACTGTCGAAGTCACCGTTGAATCGGCTAGCAGCGATGGTGGCAGTAGTAGTGGGAGTAGCGGCTCCACCGACACTGGCGGCGATCAGTCTACTGCCGACGATTCCAGCATTGGGACCGAGACCGTCGTCAGCGGCACCCAGTCTAGCGACGCTAGCGTCTCGTTCACCGTTAATGCTTCCGACGATGACGGCCCAATCACGCTCGACCTCAGCGAGACCGACGCCGACGGGACCGATGGCGAGGACGAGAGTGGCGGGAACGACGACAGCGAAGGCGAGGGTGAGAATACAGTCTCCGTCGACAGTCTGTCGATCACCCCGACAGAGAGCGGATCCCGCGAGTTCAATATCTCGGTGCGCGAGTGGGACGCCGACATCGATACCAGCGAGCGCGCGACAGAGTCCGACGACACTGGGACGGACACAACAGACGTGTCCGATCCGCAGGGAGCAACCGACGGCGACCGCGCCCACACGGATCCACGGACATTTTTGATCGAGACCGGCTTGTCCCCGCTGGGCTACGTCGAAGTGACCCACACCAACCCCGACTCGGACATCGACAGCGTCACGTTCCGCTTCCGAATCCGGAAAGATGCCCTGAACGAGAGCGATGTCGACCCGAGTGGTGTGGCGCTCTATCGCAACGGAACAGACGGGTGGACGCGCCTCCCGACCGACGAAGTCGGTGAGAACTCCACCCACTATGTCTTCGAGGGGACATCGCCCGGGCTGTCGCTGTTCACAATCGCCTCGGCGCAGCCAGCGTTCGAGGTCATGCGTGCCAGCAGCCGGTCGGAGACGCTCACCGCCTCCGAGGCAGTCACTGTCAACGCGACCGTCCGCAACCTCGGCGGTGCGGCTGGGACTTACACGGCCGAGTTACGAGCTAACGGGACAGTCGTCGCCACTAGCGATGTCGACCTCGCTTCGAATTCATCGCGGACTGTATCGCTCTCGTTCACGCCATCGGACCCCGGCGAGTACACGCTGACGGTCGGCACTGTGTCTGCCGGGGCCGTCTCGGTCCAGTCGGACGAGACGCCGGCTGAGTCGACATCAGCAGACCAGACGCTAACCGAGCCAACACCAGCAGAGCAGGAGACCACACAACAGGCCACCGTCGCCACAGACAACTCAAGCCAGACAGCAAGTGCCAACGGAACAAGGGAGACGACGACCGACGCGAGTGGCCCTGGATTCGGCGTTCTTGTGCTGATCGGTGCGTTCCTGATCGTGATCGTCTTCTTCCGGCGGCGGTCGTAACTTGAGTCCATGATAAGACCTGCTGTCGAACCAGGGCTTCTGGCGACCCGCCAACGAGGGTGGTATCGACGTGGCGACACGGCGGACGCTCCTGCGACGGTCACGGCAGACACAGACGGGGAGGCCGACATCGTCACCAATCTGGCGCGGTGTGGACTGTCTTCGGTCTAGTCAGTGTCGCTTAACCACGAGAGGCGATCGGGGAGGATAACAGTCCACCTCTGGTCTGTATCACCACAAACTGAGTCTTGAGTGTGGTGAATCTAGTATCTCGTAGTGCCACCAACTCGTGACTCTCGACGCGCTGTCTATCGACGAGTTGCACAGCGTCCCCATATCGACTGGCCAGCGTACGATTCGACACCGCTGTACGATCGAACGTCGCTCGCTGGACTGGAATCCGATATCCGGACAGTGTCGGAGATGTGGTTCGACCACGAGAGCCACGACTCGGTCGAGGAGTTCGTCTGTGCACTCCCCTTAGCCTACTTCCGGTTCAGTGCCCACGACTGGTATGAGGGGTCGACACGCTACCAGATGGCCACTCTCTTCCGGGTGTTCGTACTGAAAGAACTCTACGGGTGGGAGCACGAAACCGCACTCGTTGGCTACCTCAGGAACCGCCCTGAACTCCGCGAGCAACTGGGTTTCGAGACGGTCCCGGACCAATCTACACTGTGGCGAAGTTGGCACCAGAGATTCACCGCTGACCTCAGGGAGACAGTCGAAACGGCGGCTCGAACGATCCTCATCAAAGCCCAGAATGCGGGCGTTGAGGTTCCGCGTGAACCGGCACGAAAGCTCCGATACGACGGGAACGAGTCTGATGAGTCAGACCCGGACGATCAACCCACGTTGAAGCAGGCAGAGAAGGTCACCGACCACGTCAGCCGCGTCGTCTTCCCGGCATTTTCGCTGGATCGTGGAGACGGCTGTGAGATCCACGAGAACGCCTACTGGGACTTACAGACATATCTCGGACTTCGTGAGCGTCTCGCGGCCAACGAGGGCGCTCGTAGCTTCACCTACGAGTCGACTCGTGAGCGGACGCCGCTAGGGCACGCCCATCGCGAGCAGATTCGGGACCTCTCCATCGCGGAGATTCGCGAGATGTACCGGCAGGCCGTCAACAGGCTCCTGAGCGAAGTCGCGGAGACAGAGGAGTTCTTCCGAGCCAGGATCGTCGCGATCGACATCACCGAGGACGACCCCTTTACCGGTGACCGCACCGGCCGCGAGGACGAAATCATCGGCACGAAGGAGAAAACTGACGAGTACGCCTACCAGTGGGCCACCGTCCAGTTAGTCGGCAACGCCGTCCCGATCGTCCTTGACACGCGGCCAGTTCGGAAGGGTGAGTCCCGCTTAGAAATCGTCGAGGACCTCTTGGATTCTGCCGAGGAGCTGGTTCTCGTTGATAACGTGCTGATGGACCGGGAGTTCGACAGTCAGCACGTCTTGGAGATGCTCAGCCAGCGTGGCTTGTCGTATGTCGTGCCCAAGCGGATGCAGACCAGCGAGAAAGCTCAGGCCAAGCGGTTGCTCCAACGAGATCGGGATCGATACGAGACTGACCGGAAGCTGCATCTTGGCAAGAACGAATGGCACGAGACGACGCTGATCTACCGTCGGAAAGAGGACTCCGAGCACGATGATCACCGGCAGTACTCGGTATTCATGACGAATCAAGGGAGTGGACACCTCACGGAGTACGGCCACCGCTGGGAGATCGAGAGCGGGTACAAATCGATTAAGCGGTTCATGGCTGCGACGACCTCGAAAGATTTCGGGCTCAGGTTCTTTTACTTCGCATTCGCCTGTCTCCTCTACTCAATCTGGCGGGCTGTCGATCTACTCGTCCAAGCCGAGTTGACTGGCGAGTATGAGCACTCACCGGTGATTACAGCGGACAACACGCTGACGCTGCTGAAGAAGGAAACTGGAATCGGGTAGTGAGGAACTCTGTTCGGGTTAGCGTGCCGTCTGAGTGGCTACGCTGCTGGAAATCTCGAAAACTTGTCCATATAGTTGGGTGTATTACAAGAATAGCCGCTTGGAGGGCCATCTGGGGCAGTACCCGCTGACCGAATCGGTTAAATTCACGCATCACAGCCCTGCTAAACCCGCTGTAGTCTCAACTTCCAAGCAGAAATTTTCGATATAGCAGCATACCGTTTATTAACTAAATCTGGATCCCTAAAACACGGTATTTCTGCGTTAGTGGCTCTGTATCGTGCGTTTACCGAGTCATAGTTTCGAGATTCGAGTAGGTACTCTTAGTTCGATAAGAGTACGTACTTTCAAGCAGGTGGCCGCCGTCTACCAAAGCGAATCCCATGACTCCACCCGACATCCCAGGTATTCCCGCCCAGATAGCCCTCGAAGCACGGTTCCACGGAGGCGGTGAGTGAGATGAGTTCTTCTGGCAACGGCCAGGGCCACACGGACGGCCAGGATGATCGGCCGGTCGAGGTCGCGGACGTCGTCGAGGATTACCTCACGGACAAGGGCAAAGGAGCGGAAGGAAAGAGCGGGACGTACAGGAGGGATGCAAAACGCGAACTCGACCGCTTTCTCACTTTCCTCGAACATGAGCGCCCGCGTTCGCCTACGACATTCGAGGAGCTGACTATCCGGGATATCCGCCAATACGCTCGCCATCTCGGGACACAGGATTGGACTGAAAGCACGAAGCAGAACTATTACGCCCACATTTCAGCGTTCTGCGGATGGGCAGTACGCGAGGGATATCTCGACGAGAATCCGGCGTTAAAATCACGGGCGAAAGAGCCACTTCCAGAAGACGACGGACGTAAGACCGAGCGCCAACAGGCGTGGTCACCCGAGCAGCGAACGGCACTCCTGAAGTACGTCGACGAACAGGCACACGAAGCCATCGACGAAGTAGGTGAGAACCGCTACGAGGCGATCAAAGCGTGTCGCGACCGGGCGCTCGTCTATCTCCTGTGCTTCTCGGGCGTCCGCGGCGCGGAAGTCCTAGGCGATGTCGCCGACGCCCGGCGCGGTCGCGACGGTCTCCGGTGGTCGGACGTTTCCCTCGAGGACAACACAATCACCGTCCTCGGGAAGAAGGGTGAATGGAGCGATAGGGCTGTCCCACCGTCTGCGATCCCGTCACTCGAACGCCTCCGGTCAGTACTGAACCCATCGAGTGACGACTGGCCCGTGTTCACGACGCTGTCGTATCCCACCCTTGTCGAGACGTTCAAAGACGAACTCGTTGAGCGGGACTATACGCGCAAAGAGGCTGAAAGTCTGCATCGCGAGCGGGTGAACGATGGGGACGTCTCGATGATCGAACTCTGTGTCGAGTACGATGTCGACCCTCCGGCGTTGACGACCCACAGCGCACGGCGGATTTTGCAGCGACTCACAGAGGACGCAGACATCGAGTTGGATGACGACAAACACGGCTATCTGGCGCCGCACGGCGCTCGTCGGGGAGCTGGCGAGGTGATGGTTCGGGAGTTCGGGTACACGGAGGCTGCACGACACCTAGATAACTCCGAGGAGGTGGTTCGCGAGCACTACTCACATATCGAGGCGAGTGAACGCGCTCAGATGGCTGAGACGGCGTTTCAGAATCAGCGACCTAGCCAGAAAGATGTGCCCGACCAGGACTCCGACGGGTAGCACTCATCTATCCACTGTGCCCCAGTCGGTAGCGATCTTAATGTCTGTCATAGTAGTGCTAACATGTTGAATGTTCAAAATGTAGTTACCGTGAATAATGGAAATAGTGTAACAAATAGTACTAACAGCAATAGCCTTTTTAACGGTAATATCGCTGATAACGGTACTACTGACCATAGTAGTTATAATGGTAATACCGCATATACTGTTAAAATCGGTATTACCGTTATTATTGTCGCATCAGAATAGGCCCTACATAGGTTAAAATGCCGAATTGGAGGAATAGAAGCAGATCAATAATAGCATTATTAACGGTAGTACCGTTCTAAACGGTAATCGTCTGACGAACAATTATAACGGTATGAATTCAATTTGAGGGTAGTTATGACCGACACCTACCCAGAAGTACTCGCCATCTCGTTTCAGAAGGGTGGCACTGGCAAGACATTCACCTCGTTGAACATTGCGGGCGGTCTTGCAGCTCGCGGCTTCAACGTGCTTGCCATCGACCTTGACCCACAGGGCACTCTCACCGCAAACCTTGGGAAGCGAGACCTCTACAAAGACCTGGACGCGCTCTCACTAGATGAAATCCTTTTAGATCCGAAAAGTTGGGATAATGTGAACGACCTCATCCACACCGATCACGAAGAGTTCGATCTTATCCCCAGCAACCAGAGTTATAATGGAAATAAAACACCCCTAGACTCGGCTGATGCCGGCGAGAACCGATTGGGGCGACTCTTAGAACGACTTGAAGACGACTATCACTACGTTGTCTGTGATTGCCCACCGGATTTCTCACCATACGCGAAAAACGCGGTCACGGCCGGCGAGAAGATCGTCGTGCCGATGGAGCCGGAGACGGAGATGCCGCATTCGACAGATCTGTTGTTCGACCAATATGAGGTCCTTGGAATGATGCACGATCTCGAGATTCAGTATCTCGCATTCCTGATGACGGTTAACTCGACGAAGATGACCAACGAGAACAAGCGAATGGTCGAGTGGTTCAATGAAACTTTCGACGAGAAGGGCGTTATTACTGACCATCGAGCGGCGTTCGCGAGGGCCAAAAAGAGCCAGCAGTCAATCTACGCTCACCCAGAATCGCTCCGGAACGACGAAGTCGAACGATACGACGAACTCCTTCAATTGATTCTTAAGCAGACATCACCACCGACGCTCGGATTGGATGTTGAAGCGGCAAAGGCGATGACCGTCGAAGATATTCGCGCTGCGGCGGCCGACCAAGAGGTGGAAGCATGAGTGACGATTCCTCTGAAGACGACTTTGAGGCACAGATGAGCGATGTTTCAGAGCGGGCGCAGAAGCTCGGAGTCTCCGGTTCGGACCCAAGCTCGAGTTCGGGCGCTGAATCGTTGTCCGAAAATACCACGGGTGACACTGAGGAGATAGCCGAAGTGGATTCTGATGATCCATCGGCTGCTCAGCAGGCAGTTGAACAAGAGTCACGCACGACTGGAGGACCTGATACCCACGAATACCCGAACCCAGATAGGGAGCTGGGAGCGCTTGCTGATGTCTATGCAAATAATAACGTATTCCTCTCACCCGAGGTCGTCGACGCCGTTGAGGGCCTCTGGGATGACATCGAGTATGAATGGAAGAAATCTCACGACACGGAACTCAACAAGAACTGGGACTTCTACATGGCCTGCTTCCGGGTCATCTTAGACAATCCCAATCTCATCCGTGGCGAACTTGGTATGGACACTGAGGAGTAATCTCAGCGTTCTCTCCTGGCCAATAATATCACTTGTTTATGTGTTCGGTATATAGGTGTGAACACTCATATTGGTAATAGTGGTAGTAACGTTAGTATGATTAATACCGTAGATACCGCAAACAACTAGGCGGCCAGTGAGTTAGAGACTTCGCGAATCGATATCGAGATCTCGGGTTGTAGAGGTGGCGATAGGAATTCTAAACGAAAAGCAGCGCGAGTTCCCTGCCCCATCGTGGGCGGGGGTGGGGCGCGTCACTCCGGCGCGTGTTCCGTCTCTTCGATATACCGCTCAACCACTTCCTCCGACACCGCACCTGTCGTTCCCACGTAGTACCCAACCTTCCAGAATCCGCCACCCCAGAAATACGACTCCCGAATCTCGGGATACCGCTCCAGCAAGTGCTTACCCGAGTACGACTTGAACTGCCGAGCGAGGTCGGCTGGACTGTGTTTTGGGTCGCACTAGACGAACAGGTGTACGTGGTCGTCTGCAATCTCCAACGCCAGAATTTTGTGCCCGAAGTGGTCGGAAGTCTCACCAAACAACTCTCGCACATCGTCTTCAACCACGTTGAGAACCGGGTGACGGTACTTGTGACACCAGACAAAATGATACTTACAGGAACTAACCGAATGTGCATGACTGCGGTACTCCTCTATCTCTAATCCCTATATTTATGATGAGTTAGAACGATTGTCAAAGCATGGGTGAAGAAGCCACGAAGACGATCCGGACGCGCCTCCACATAGCGTCTGGTGAACGATCGTGGCTTCACAACGCCCGCCTCGCCTCACGCGAGATCTTCAACCAAACCATCCGCCTCAAACAACAAGGGTACAATCGCACCGAGATACAGAAAGGGGTTGACCGCAACGACTTCCTACGGAACAACAAGTGCGCGGTCGTCGGCAAAGCCCTCCAAACATGGGACTCCTACCAATCACTCAAAGACTGGTGGGAGAACCAAGACGACCCTGACGGAGGGAAGCCGACTCCGCCGAGTACGGACAAATCTGGTGCGTATCCACTTGTGATGGCGCACACGGAAGGCTACCGCCTCACCGTGGACGACGACACGAACCGCGTCCAGTTCCGCATCAGCCCGAAACCCTACAAGAACGTGAACGGACACCTGCGCGGCGAACCGGACGCAATGGACGAACTGCGAGACGCCCTCACGTCGGACGAGGTGGATGTTGGGCAGGCCGAACTCCTGTACCGCGATGGCGTGTATTACTTACACGTCACGGTTACACGCGTGTTCGACGTGCCCGAACCCGATACCGCCGATACGGTAGTCGGTGTGGACATCAACGAGCGCAACGTCGCACTCACCGCCTTCGACCGCGAGACGATGCGGACGAAGGGAACACTCGTCCTCGACTACGGATGGGTTAAGCAGGAACGCCAACGCTACCACACGATCACGAAACGCTGTCAGGAACACGGCAAGACAAGTATTCATCGGAAACTCGGTGACAAGGAGGAGCGGTTCACCGAGTGGGTGTTGCATCGGCTTTCCCGTGCTGTCGTGGAGCTCGCAGAGCAGTTCTCGAATCCGGTTATCGTGTTCGAGGATATGAGCGGTATCCGCGACGAAATCAAGTACGGAACATATATGAACCGCCGGTTGCACAAACTGCCGTTCCACAAGTTCGAGAAGTTTGTCTCGTACAAGGCGACGTGGCGAGAGATTCCTACGGATACGGTAGACGCGTACTACAACTCGAAGACGTGTTCGTGCTGTGGTGAACGTGGCAGTCGGCAGGGACGGCGGTTTCGGTGTACGAACAACGAGTGTGATGTAGCGCAAGACCACGCCGACCGGAATGCCTCAGTGAACATCGCGTGGCGCGAGAAGGCGAAGCTCGACGGTGACGAATCGAATTACCGGACTCACAAAACCCAACCGCAGGTTCGGTTGGTGCGTCTGTCCGGGTCGGGGCGTGTAAGCCGCCCAACCTCATCCCGCTCGCTTGCCGAGCAGGGAGTGTTAGCGCACGACTGAGGGAATTAGAAAAGCCTCGGGCGCGGTGGCCCGAGGCTGTTTACGTGAGTCCCACAATCATCAGCTGAGTCTCGTCGATCCTCCCCTGGAACAGCCTATCGGCTGTCGATTGGGCCAAAGGATATACCATGTGAGTCAGTATATTCAACTCCGACAGGACTACGACACCCGGTCAGGAACGTCTGCGCGGACGAGTGACAGGTTCGCTCCCGTTAGAATGAGAGTGGGCTTCGTCACTCAGGCACTTCTTGGAGGGTGTTCCCCTGTGGCCGATGCTTTTGGAGGAGCACAGGCCACTACGCAGCAGACGTCTCCGGTAAGTGTCGTAGTTTTGAACCTGTTGGCATAATTTAAGAGAGATCTGGTAAGAGTATCCTACTCTCGTCGAGGTCGTATCCTTCTGCAATGCTGACCTCCAGGAGGACCTCTACGAGGAACTCGAGGTCATGGATCTCCTGGTCGAGCTGGGCGCGTTCGAGTTCGCGAGCGAGGAGGGCATCGAGAAGATGCTGTTTGAGGATAGTGGCTTCTGCTGACCGAATCGCGTGAATCTCTTCGTCGGTTAACGCTGATTGAGTGGTATTGGGGAGCTTCCCATCAGGTCTGGGGACGAGGCCGGCTTGAATGTCAGTACGAACGCGTCGGTAGTGTTTGCAGCCACCTTCCGGTGGCTCATCGAGGCACGTACAGGTTCGTTGGAGTACGTCGACCTCGTAGATGCCCCCGGACGCCGATCGAACCTCGTAGATGCCACCCTGTCGGAGCAACGAGACGTCCATCTCTTGAGTCTGTGCCCGGCCCTCACGTCGGATTGCGGCGTTCTCAATAGACGGTGTCGATTCTTCTACTGGGTTGGAATCGGATGCTGCTGTTGCCATCGGGATATCGGTCTCCATGGGACGACGACACGTCGAGATGCTACACACGACTGGCAGGTGCCTCTAGTGTCGCCCCTCTACGCTCCGGGGGGAAAACAAAAATGGCGGGTAGAACCAGCCGGTTCGGCTGGAGGGGTGATTTGTCCTACGTTACAATCTCGGCTATATCGTTTGGATAGTTACGTAGGACAGTCGCCTACTGCGGCGAACGGACGGGTTTTCGGGGGGTTGTCGGGTTGATACCCCGAGTGCTATTTTACCGCATGGCGCGAATTAGAACGTGAGCGATACCAGAAAACACCCCCGCGAAGAATCCCTTCATGCCATACCTCGCCATGCGGCCGAACGGTGATCGGGTGCTCTCCTTAGACGTCGACGGCGACGACGACATTCTCTGTCCGCTGTGTGAAGAATCGCTGTTCCTCCGCCGATCGCATTACAACAATGGACGCTTCGTCTCGAAACACTTTGTCCACCACTCTGGGTCAGAGTGTCCGGGCGAGTCAAACCTCCACGCTAGATTCAAGACGATCGCGGCGATGAAACTCCGCGAGATTTTCGAGTCAGCAACCGTCAGTCACGAGTATACCATCCCGGGGACTGACCGAGTTGCGGATGTTGTCGCGACGTTTTCTGCGGAACTCTATCCGTTCGGGAAAGGCTTCATCGTCGAGATTCAGCACAAGCACGACGACAAGGAGATCGGCTCGCTCTCGTGGGACTACCTGGAAGCGGGATATTCGGTGTTCTGGGCGTATCAGTCTGACTTCGAGGGCCACGACATGAAGTTCGCCGAACATCGCGTGAAGAAACCGTGGCCCGATGCCGTCCCAATCGTCGAAGGTCTCGACGGCTACGCAGAGAGCGTGCGGCGGTTGATGAACCCGCCGGAACAGCCTGAGGTGAAGATGGAGATTCCGTTCCCAATGGAGTACCTGCGGGCCCACGCCCTCGAAGTGATCCCGCCGCTTCGGGGGTACTACAATAAGGGCGTCTCACCTGAGGGATGGAAGAAGGTTGACGCAATTTCCCTCCACGGAAAGGGGCGCGAACGGGCGTGGGTCAACGTTCTCCGCTCACCCGCGAACCACATCTTTCTCGAGTGGTGGAAGAAGGATACCGAGCAGGGCAATTCGGAGTACATGATCGTCCACATCGGGAGCGAGTTTCCCGAGAGATTTGAAGCGTTCATGGAAGAAACAAAGGAGTGGTTTGACTCGGGGAGTGCAGACCAACAGGTTGCACACTGGGTCGGTGGCGCATCGCTGAGTTTCCGAGGGACGGAGTTGTGTGAGAGCTGGATCTCTATCGCCAAAGTGCCATACTGTCCAGTGAAAATCGTGGTCGCTCGACGCGACAAGAAGGGAAACACGCGGACGTGGGCAGTGAATTACCGAAAGGGAGACCTCGGACGTCTGGCGGCGCTGCGCCACCCGATCCGACGGCTCTTCGGTGAACCCGAGAGGGATGCAAAGGCGGCGAAGCCGTCGTCGGATAGGAAGCGGTCAACGAGCAACCCGCCAGAGATGGTATGGGACTAGCGAGACGAACTGTTTTGACTACGTTACGAACATTCTGACCAGCCGCAGGCTCGGCAGGTTTTGCATCCCTCCGAGTAATACAGGGATATTGACCCACACTCTGGACACTCGGGAGATTCGCCGGCTTCGAGGAGTTCAGCAGTGCCATCTTCCTGCTTATCGTCTTCCCGGTCACTATCGTTATCGTTGGCGCCCGTATTCAAGTTCGCATCGTGATCAGCGACCGTGCCACCGTCGGCAGTGTGTGCGGCTGTGGCGTCTTCTTCGACTGCTTCCGCGAGGTTCTGCTGATGGGGGTAGTCGAGGTGGGGATCACCCTCAAGATAGCGCGCCATCGCGAGGCCGATGGCGTCCGGGATGGATTGCGTCTTGTCACCTTTATCCCACCCAACCTTCGGTGAGCGAATGCCTCGGAGTTCGCTGGCGATCTCCTCGGGATCAAAACCAGAACGGAGCCAGGTTGAGACAGTCTTCGCGAGTGCCTCGGTAAAGGAAGCGGTGAATCCGCCGGAGTTCCCGATATTCGCGAAGAGTTCGAACGGCCGGCCGTCGGCGTCCTCGTTGATAATGACGTAGAATTTGCCGTAGCCGGTCTGAACGCGCTGCGTGACGCCAGTGAGAACGTCTGGACATGGTTGCTTCACGGCCAGTTTTCAGGGGATTTGGAGTCGGTTTCGGTTGGTTCTGTGGTGTCAACCTGGTTGTATTTCATGGGGTTGAGTTCTGTTTTGTTGTAGGTCGTCTGATGATGTTTCGCTGTGACGACGGTCGACATGTCTCACCGTTCACCTAGGCAAAGATAGGGGCAGAATGGCTCTGTTGAAATCCTCTTCTTTAGACATGTGTTCCCGTGAATCTACTGTACACTACACATGCATATTGAATGCGGATCGCTGGCTGTCACTCGGATAATCAAACATCAAATCTGTGTGAAAACCTTCGGGGTTAATCCGTTTTCAGAACCGAAGTATAGCAACTCATGACAGAGAACAACATTCCAGAAGATGCATACCGTAATGACCCTGTTTCTACCGATGAGGACGTTGCCCGACTCCGCCTCCAGCTCAAAGATCACTCTCTGGAGCAATTAGAGGCCATTGGGTTAGTCGAATGGGACAGAGAGGCCAACATCGTACGTAAAGGCCCAGATTTTGGAGATGAGAAATTGACTGAATAAAGGGGAAATACAGAGTGATACGTGGCCTCTCAAACTACCTGCAACAGTCGTTCGCTGAAGACTGCGGATTAAACCCGCCATGGTGCACAATGCCCAGATATTATCCTCCTGTGCGACAATCGGTTAATAATGAGAAGACAAGGACCGACAACGAAAGAAGAACTCCGTCAATCTCTGGATGAAATCATCCAACAGGCATATAATAATGGTGTAGACCTGAACGACGGTGCATATCCCCTTCAACATGATGATCCAGATACACCAGACTTTGAACTCATGCTCTTTCAACTGAAATCATAGCGCTTCGGAGCAGACACTCCGTCGCCTCACAGTGTGCGGTTTATCACTTGCACTGGTCGTTAGATTGCTTGGTCAAGATTGTGGACAATACACGCAAGTGCGAGTTCACGGAACTGCTTCCACCAGCGTCGTGAACGGACGAACGCGCCGTACTTCCGCTTGAGCGTTGAGTTAACTGTCTCTGATTGACTCCGTTGGCCGTAGAGGTCAGCGTCTAAGCGTGTATTCCATGCCTTGTGAAGCGATGTGAACTCACGATGCTTGATTAGTGGCCGAATCTCGTGTTGACGGGCAAGCCGTCTGATCTTCTGGTCGTCGTAGCCTTTGTCACCGAGCAGGATGTCGATAGTCTCGGGGTTGCGTTTGATCAACGAAGGAGCGATCTGGCTATCGTGTTTTCGTGTCGTCGTCACGTGTAGATCAAGGATTGCGTTCACTTTGGAATCGACTAGCAGTGTTACTTTGAGTTGCTGAATCGTGAGTTCGGCTCGTTTCGTGTAGTGTTTGGAAGCGTGACTGCGGTCGAATCCCGAAGCATCGATCCCCGCAACGCCATTGGTCGGGAGCAGTGATACAGAGAGATTGAGAAGCACTCGCCAGACAGCCATATCAAGTCTATCGAACGCTTTGCACAGTGTCGATGGGGCAGGCAGTTCAGTGAGATTGATCGCGTTCCGAATACGGGGCATCTCGATGAGTTCGTCGAGAAGTGTTCGATACGTCGTATCCTTTCGAACTTTGAGACACAGGAGAACGATGTGCTGATGGAGCGTGTAGTGTTGCTTCGAGAACTTCGAGGAGTATCGAGATACGGCACGTTGCGCTAACTGAAAGGCTTCCTCGACAAACCGGAGCAACCGAGACTTTGGGAGGGTCTGCATCTACTCAAGCTATCGACTGAACCTGTAACTCACTAAGGATTTCAACAGAGCCGGCAGAATGAGGTTAAGAACATACGGAGAAATCGCCGGATAGGGCGGTTCTATGTGCGTATCCCCACGGGATGTCGGGGGTGACAAACGAGAGTTAGAGCTCATCCCACGTGGGTGGCGCGGGCGACGAAGCAATCTCGTCGTCTGACTCATTCCCGAGGCCGTGGATGTACGCAAGCAGCTCTTCCGGTGGCGACATCGGTGAGACCGTCTCGGCATCGGCGGTGGACATGTTGTCTCCTTCGTGTTCGCCTTCCGACTCCTGTTCCTGGTCCTTTTCTCCGGGCGGGATCTCGCCGTTTTCCTCGTAGATGGCGTCAATTTGCTCGGTGAAGTGGCGGACGATACCCGGCCGATCACGGTTCGCCCGCTCGTGTTCGAGGTATAGTTCAACGGTCGCGACCTCTTCCATCATCTCGATCGCGGGCGTGATGACCCGCGTGTTCCGTGTATCGAGGAGTTTCTCGGGCGGGAGCTGTTCGAGGAGCGATTCATCGCCACTCATGCTTGTCCTGGGAGTGTCGGTGGCTCGAAGCGGTTCCACTCGTCGAGATGGGAACAGATGTCTGCGACGACGTATTCAATGGCTTCTACCGTCGACGAGTCGAGAGGTGGTGTCTCGACGATTACAGCGAGCTCGAGGGCATCCTCGAATCGGATGTGAGGGTGTGCGTCGTAGAGTACTTTGACGACAGCCTTCGCAAGTGTGTCTCCATCGAGGGATCTGGGATCGTCGATAGCGTCTCGGGCGACGGCGGTGAGATGGTGCACACGGCGGGTGGCGGCGATACTGGCGTCGATGTCGCTGCTGGTGGAGATGCGCTGTGCGGTCGTGATAGTGTTCATCGGAATGAATCCCTCCACCGAAGCGGGGGACGACAAACGAGGAGTGGTGATCCGGCCCTACGTTACATTATTAGTACGAAGGTAGCGTAGGATAATACATGCCCGAACCTGACCCCGACGCTAGCGCTCCCGCCAGTCCTGAAGAGCGGGGCGAAGCAATGCCTACACCCCCGGAAGGGCTAGCAAAGCGCGTGTGGGAGCCCCTGCAGGTACAGACCGTGTACGATCTAGAGCGAGTCATCGACTACTGCGATGAACTCATCGAGCACAAGGAGCGACCGGTGTCTCCGGATGAGAAGGTCGGAGCGGGTGAGGTCGCAGTCGAGAAGCCACCGCAGAACCTATCCCGCGAAAAGCGGCGTGCAGCGAAAGAAGAGTTTGAGGAAATGAGTACGGAACAGCTAAAGGAACTGTCAGACGAGGAGTTAACTCGATATGGACACCTTCAGAAACGGAAGCTCCCGTGTGGGCCAGGATGCGATGGTTGCCCACATGGTCCGTATCGCTACACTGTCTATCGGGATCTTCGAGGAAAGGTGACCTCGAGGTATGCGGGGAAGGCTGATGGCGAGTAGCACGATCGCGTCGACGAGGCCACTTCTGAGGCTGTGAACATCTTGCTGAGCCCGTCGGATGTCGTCCTTTGACTCGCCTCGATGGTGTAGTCCCTTCGACGTGCTGAAAGGCTGGTACAAGAAGAAGCGTTGCGTAGCTATTACGCAACTCGGTTATTTTAACTTTCATCCGGTCTGATATACTACCACAAAACGGCAACTCGACATGATCGTCTTCAGTTCCTTGTTCAAAATCTGCCATGCCTGATGCAACTGATTCGGAACACTGTCCGAAGTGTTCATTCGACCAGCTAGAGGCATTATACCAGATCAACGTTGAAGCGAAGAAGTACGCTGAGTCGGCAAGCAATAATTACTCCGGGGGAGCTAAAGCGCGAGCGCGGCATCACAGTATTCGGAAAAAGGCACTGTATGCGTTCAAACAGTCAATTCTCGAATCGTTAGTTGAGCGAGACTGCGTCGATGAGGTTCGCCTTCACAAAATCGACAACAGAGAATACTACTGCCTGTATATTGGTGAGTTCTCGTTCCATTCTCCGGTCGATGACTGGAGCGATCCGCCAGCTGATGACTTGTCTGCATCTCCGACGGAGTTGGATTCATTTGAGTCCGCAGCCGGTAGTCGAAGTGACTCTCTTTCGGAGCGTGAAGCACTCACTCGTCTGAGCGATGTGTTTGGGACGCCAAACGACTATCTTTCAGCGCCGTTTGTTGAGTACCATCACCCCGAATTTGCTGGCTGGTCGTATCTCCCGGGGGCGATTGAAGAAGGTGACAAAGTTGACGGGCGTTTCGGTCGAGATACACAGAGTCCGTATGAAGAGTTTCTGTTTGTCGCTGGGGACGAATTTGACACGCAGAACGGACACTGCCGTATTCGTGACCGATACGAGGCGTGGCTGACACCACTCTGGGACCAATCTCCAATCACCCCAAGACCAGTCTACGACGTAGAACTTGATGGAGAGTTGCGAGAAGGCGTTCGACAGCGACGGCTTGTTGATGACTGGTATATTCTCGCTGAAACTCTGCATGACCCGCTTCCCGACGTAGAAGGGAGACAGGCGGAACTCGCAGGCAGCTCCTATGAACAACCCGTCGAGTTCGACCTCGGTGATATTGTCGAAATTGATCCTGACAGGGACGAAAGCGGGCCATATTACTGGAGGATTGTCCAAGCGTCCATCTCCTACAACTTGGTTCTCTGCAAGTTCGAGCCCGTTGGACCAACTGAACACTCCGAACCGTCACTTGCAGTCGAGGAGTTTGCTGATGACGTTGTCGCAGTCCATGATTCCCCACCAGCCTTGGAGTGACTCAGACAGACGCCCCGTTCGTATTCAGCCGTGGGTTGCAGTATCGACGATACGCCCGGAGTCACGACACGCGGCGAGCCACCCATTTTGGTAGCCGATCCCCGCGAGGTCGTCGAAGGGGAATCGGATCGTTACGTGATCGGGTGTAATGTCGGGGAGTTGCACACGGAGCGAGTGTTCATCCTGGTCGGTGGCCTCGAGGTAGTCACTTCCAGCAAGCGCATATAGCTCCCAGACGATGTCCCGACCGTCCTTGGTCGTCTCGGGCCACTCCACATTAGAGAGCACCGTGCGGACGTCCTCGACCCACTGAGCGGTGTCCACATCGTCGTCGGTGATGGCGACATCGTAATCGTCGATGACGCGGTCGGGATCAAGCAGTCCGAATTTCGCAGAAAGGATCCACCAGCGAGCACAGAGTGTCTCAGCGAAATCGCGCTTGAGGCCGAAGTATGTCGAACGGTATTTTTCGCGAGCAGGAAGCAAGCCGTCGTGTTTCGCGTCGCCACACCCGACGAGGGCAGCTCGGCGAACGAGGAGACCACTTCGATCACTATCCTCACGGCCTCCACCGTCAGTCTGAATCGTCTCGATTGTGGTCTGTCTCGTTGGCATCTGTCGTCTCGGAGCGGCGTGAGTCACCCCCGCCACGAACCTGTGTGCATCAGTCGGTGCGATTTTGACACCCGCTGGGGATGAATCTACCTCCGCGGGACACTCAGCGTCATTAGTAATCGGGTGACTCTGATTGTACCTAGGATTCGCTTGATATGGGAGCCGGATTAATAGTGGACGTCGACTGGCGTCACGTAGAACGAGGTCTCGTCGTTCCCTGTATCATCGGTCGCAATCTCGTCGAGAAGTTGTTCGTATTCGGCTTGGCTCCGAATCGCGGTTCCGTATTCGTTGTAGAGGTAGTAGACCGGGCCGGCGTATTCACCGACAGAGTACATCGCATACCGGACGTCGATTGAGTAGGAGTCGATGAACTCCTCTTCGCTTCGGGTTGGGCCGAGAGGGTTCCACGGTTCGACGTCGGCTTTAATACGGGGGCTTTCGAGGAGTTCCTTGTCGGTGTACTCTTCGAATCCCTTGCGGATGACGGCCATTCTTCGAGCGAGTTCGCGAGTGGTTGATACCCAGGCGCCCTCGAGAAGATCGTTCCCGATCTCGGAGTCGGCACGAGCGGAGCCCTCTTCACGGAAGATTTCAGGGAGTGACTCGCTCCAGCGACCACCATCGGTCATGAGTGTGCCGTAGTCGAACGTCGGGTAGAGCGGCGCGTCAACGCCCTCAAAGAGGCCGTGGGCGATGCCGGTCGCGTCTTCGGCGTCGTAGGCTTCGGAGACGACTCTGATGAGCATGTGCATAATGAATTTGGTCAGGGGTAGAGGGCGAATGCGGTATCGTCGGCGTCGATGCCGAATATCGCGCCAGGAGCGTTTCCTTCGGGATCAGTAGATGGATAGAGGATCGTCCCGGACTCGAGTTCGAGAACGACTGTCGATTGCCAATCATGGGCTTGCCAGCCTTCGCGTTCAAGTTCTTCGCTGGTCATTTCACGAACGTCGGCGATGCGCTGTCCGGCGATATTGTCGTCTGTGGTGGATTCCATTTTGAGTGGGCCTCCACCGCGTGGGGGCCCGACAAACGAGCACGAGTTAGTCCGCCGCGTCCTCGTTCTCGTTTTGGGAGTGCTGCACGGGAATCTCGAATATGATGTGACTCTCCGTATCCGTGGTGAGTTCGTCCACCTCGGTCCAGGTGTACCAGGCTTCTTCGAGGAGATCGGTTCGGTTGGGTGTCTCGGAGATGGCGTAGACCGAGGCGCTAATGCCTTCGGTGGCGAAGCGAATATCGACGGTGAGTTGGTCGGTGTCGTCAGGTGAGACACCCATCTGACGGGTTTTGCTATCCGGGACATCGTCACTGCCGCTGTCCTGGTCGTCGAGATCGCCCCGGTAGCGGTGGGGGAGAACGTGGTCGGGGATATCGTTCTGCTCGATCACCGCGTCCTCCCGCTCATCGAGTGTCTCCGTCAGGTCCGTGAGCTTCTCCTCGGCTGTCTCGATTGCGGTCTTCTTCCGGGCGTAGGTCTCATCCATGAAGTGGTACTTCCGGGTGTCGTCGTAGAAACGGATGCCCTCCGACCGCTCCCGTCGCTTGGTCCCCAGTATACCGTAGCCCGCCAGATAGTCAGTCCGATACTCGGCATGGGTGTCACTCACGGTCTGCTCCCGGAGCCGAAAGCGCCCGATTGTTTCAGGCCAGTCGATATCTTCCTGCTCGGCCTGCTGTTCGGCCCGGTCGCGCTCCTCGGCCCGAACCTCCTTGATGTGCGGAACGAGTTCGTCGAGCGCGTCCTGGGCGCTCTCGTGGAACTGCCCGCTCCCGTCCCGCCGGGTCCCCACCGGGTCGACGTATTCGATGTCCCACTCACCGGCGCCGGATGAGACGTCGTCGTCCCGAAGCCACATTTCGGCCAAGTAGCCGTCCGGATGCTCAACGAGGATCGAGGGCTCTTGCTCGGCGTCCTCGTGCTCATCGACGATTGTCCAGTGTTCGGGAACGTCCAGAGAGTCAACGATCCCCTCCATGACCGTCTGTTCGGTCACACTCTCGACGCCCTCGAGCTCATCGACGTCGCCGCCGGCATCCTCGGTTGCCTGGGCATTGACGTCGATGGGGAGACCGTGGCGGGTGATTCCACGGGCCTTTAATTTCGGTATCGTTGTCCGGATCGATTTGGCCGAAGCGTCCCCGATTCCCGGCCACTCCGATAGGTCCTCGGTGTTATCTTCGACTTTCAGGACGTGACTGGCACCCGAACCCATCTCTTTGATCGAGTTGGCGACGTTTCCAGTGACTTCGAAGGCTCGAGTGATCGTGGAGGGGGTCCATGAGCCGTTGGCCAGCGCATCGAGCGCACTCTCCCGAGTTCCACCATCGAGGTATTCCGGGTCCTCGGTCGCCTGGCTGCCGGTGAGATCCGTCTGCCCCTCGATCACCTCGGAAGCGAGGCTGGCCTGCTCGCCGGGGTTAGCAGGCGGGTCGCACACGTCGTTTCGGTTGTCGACGAACTCGTCACTCCTGTCCACGACCTCTCCAGTGGAGTTCGTCGAATTGTTGCTACTCGCGTCGGTCGGCGGTGGTGAGGGCATTCTGTGGGCCTCCGCCGTGCGGGGGCCGGACAAATCGAGCCCTACGCAACATACGGACACCGACAGTTCGCACCGTAACGTAGGACCGGGCGACCGTTACGGCCGCTCGTCCACGACCTCGTCCCAGAGCCCTTCGTGGTATTCGACGTAGTTGCGCTCGGTCTGTGTCCGATATGCGAAAGTGCGCCCGTCTTCGTAGGTGACGATGATGGCCTGCTCGATGGGATAGGGGCCATCTTCGTCCTCGTAGTCCACTAGTTCTGCCCACTCATCGGGTGACCCAAGCGGATCGGGATCGCTGAGATCCCCTCCGTTGGCAGCCCAGATCGGGTCGTCCGGTTCTTTGACGGCGGGCTCGAGGCGTTCGATTGGCGTCTTCCCCTCGGAGGGCCACACTCCACGTTCCTCCCAGAATGCTCGCATCTCACGGAGGCTTCGACGGACGGTCTCGCGGATGGTGAGGAAGTCAGCGTCTTGCCACCCGTCGCGTGACCAGGATTCGCCTTTGTAGGCGATACCCTGCGGGCCGTTCCAATCGAGACCGATGATGTCCGCAGGCGGGTCCCCTGTGAGATTCGGTTGGGTGAGCTCCTGGATGACGCGCCATTGCTTCGTCGGGCTGGCTCCAAGGAGATGCACACGGTGACCGCGCCAGTTGGCGATATCCGAGAAGTGCCACGCTTTGATATTTGAACGCCCCATCGCGTATCCGAGGACGAGCGATTCCCCGGGGATATCAGCGTTGGCGACGATATCGATGGCCTCGCGACACTTCGGGACGATGATGATGGTCGCGTCTGGGTAGTCAGATTTGAGTTCGCGGGCGGCGTCGACAAACGTGTGTGCTTCCTCAGGAGTGCGGGCATCGCCAACGACACCGATTTCGGGCTCAACCTCACGGAAGCGGGTGAGATACCGATCGAGGTCGGGCCGATTGAAGTCGTTGTCGAGCATGAGGATCGGGACGTCAACGTTGCGGAGATGGCTATCCTGAATCCGACAGTCCTCGCGAGCGCCGGTAACGAATCCGAGGGCGTATGCCTCAGTCGCAAACGGGGCTCGATGAAGGAACCCAATGTACTCGGCACGACGAGCGACTTCGATAGGAAGCGCGTCCTCTTCGCGTTCTCGTTCGGTGTTGCTGTCGGCCTCGATCTCGGACCGGTGGTCGGAATGCTCGCCTCCCGATGCCTGGTGTCTGTCCTCGAGTGTGTCAAGAGTCGCCGGCGAGAGGTACGGGGAGAGGTCGAGTTGGCCGTGGCCGATGCTCTCGGCTGAACTGGTATTGGAACTCACCATAGGAATTGGATGTCTGGATGGTCAGCTGGCGGCGCACGGCTCCGCCGCCGACAAAACTGGCGGACGAAACCTCGCCTACGCGGAAGACACAGAAGGGGAGCTCGACGACGATGATGCTCGTTCGGATGGCTCCACGGATGGGTCACGAAGATGGTCGTAGTCTATCTCGAGGCCAGCGATTCCCTCGACTGCGGCGGTCGCGACGTTTCCGGTGAGGCAGTTCTCGACAGTCGCGTAGCCGTGGAGCCGAGCCCACTCACAGGCGTCGGCGATGAGTCCCCGGAGAACGTTCACCGGGTAGGCAAGGGCGTCGGTCTGGGCGCCCGCTGTGGACAGCGTGACGGCTTCGGTGTTGTCCCGAGGGTTCTGCTCCTCGGAGTGGTCTCGAAGGCAGAGCGCGGCAACCAAGGCGTCTTCTGGAGTTCGGTAGGCGAAGCACGCGACGAGCGGTGCGGTGTCGTCAGGTTCGCCACAGTCGTACTCATCGAGGAACGCCTGGGCGTCGGTGGTGAGGGTGGTTTCTCGACGAGCCGGGTGCTCCTCGCGGGTCTGGACAAGTTCACCCTGGGCGACCGTGCGGGGAGAGGCACATGCGGGTCTGACTGGTGTGTTCTGGTCGGTGAGGCGGGCCTGATCGGGACTGACGCGACCGGCGGGCCGTCGGGCCTCGATCGAATGACTGGCGAGGACGTATCTGTAGCGACACTTCCGGTACGTTCCACCCCCGGCGCGGCCCTCACGAGAGTGCCATTCACTCCGGTCAGCTATCGTCGTCCCGAGGAGCTCGAACCCAGCGGCCTGATACATGGTTCCCTCGTTGCCGTTCTGGACACCGGCGTACGTGAGCAGGCGATCGTATCCTTCGAGGCGACTCCACGCACAGCAGCGTGAGAGGAGCCACGATCCGGTATTCGCGGGCCGGTCGGGATGGGCAGCGAAGCGATACAGTTCGACCGTCCGACCGTCGGCGTTGTGTCGCCCCCGCGGGCGTCCGAGGACCGCCATCGCAACCTCTCGGTCCTGGTAGGTGGCAGTGAGTGCGATTCGGAAGGGCGTGGTCACTGGGTCGTGCTGATACGCGACGTCGGGGTGCTTCAGGAAGCCGTTGACACGCTCACGGACTCTGGACCCACGCTCAGCGCGGAGCGATAGGTGCCCCGTTGACGACGCACCACCGGGCGAGACGAGACGGGGGTCACAGTCGCGGTATGTCCGATAGGCGTGGTAGGCGGCAAGGGAGTCGAATTCCGTCTCGAGTATGACGATCTCCCCGGAGTCGATCATCGCATCGGTCTCGTCTTGGTTGGGGAGGCGACCGATACTAAGTGGGCCCCCTGGCGGGACGTACCAGTTGAAGGATCCGATGGAGTCGTCCCCAATGCATCGCCCGATAGCGTTGAGGTAGGGGAACGCGATGATGTCGCCGGCGCGAAGCGGCCGTATCACTCTGGACGAGGGGTGGTGACGAGTACTCACGGGAAAGGAGAGGCGTTAGGCGGATGCCCAGCCAAAGAACAGGTACGTGTCTTCTTCGACGTGAATACATCCAGCAGGGCCCCACTTGCTGTCGATTCGAGAGTCCTGTTCGTCGATAAGCTGGCTGGCGTACTCGGCGGGGTCGGTGTCGCCTACTTCGTCGTCGGGAATACGGGTGAACGAGGTTTTCTCCGCGATGGTCCCGGTGTATCCACCTTGGCCGTAGTGGTACTGGGCGTCCTCGACGGCGTCGCTAAACGCGCTCTTGACGTCCTCGCCGTTCGCTCGGGTGAAAAACGTGTGAGCGCCCATCAGCGGTCTCCCTCTAATTCGTCTTCACTGAGGTGAACCGCCTCGGCGTCGTCTGGAACAAGTTCCTCATAGGTTCGGAATTCCTGGCAATCGACACAGAAGACTCCGTTCTCACCGATATCGGAGTCGGTGATGGGGCCATTCTTTGTCACTTCGACATCGATATGTCCGTTCGCAAAGCGATGCACAGCTCCGAACTGTACTTGATGGATGATCCACGAGAACCGTCCGTTTCCACAATCTGGACAGACAAGCAACTCCGATTCGGAGTTCATCTAACGACCTCGTATATTCGCCGGTTTGTACTGCGGCTGGTGGTTGCCATCTTGTTTGGACTCCTCCACCGTCTCGGGGGCCACAAACAGGGTAAAATCGATCTCGTATGTGAAAGGAGTCATAGAATCGTTCACAGCCGATTTACTGCGGTGCAAGCGGTAGAAAATGTTGAATCATATATGATTACAGAAGCCGCTGCAAGATACAGAGGACGGGTTCCGCACGCAATCTTGAATACAGGACACAGAGTGAGATGCTACATGAACAACAACATTTCGCTTGACGGACGGACAATGGTCGGAGTCACGAATACTGACGACGGAGAGGTGAGCGGGGACACGAAGTTCCATTTTGAACAGGACGGTGAACGAATCTACGCCCACTACGAGGGTGGTGATGTGGTGGATGGACACCTTGTTGGAACTGTTGAGGGCAACCATTGGGACATCCGATACACACAGATTAACCGGAACCACGAGACTGCAACGGGCCACTCTGTCGGGGTCATCGAAGTTCTAGAAGATGGCCGCCTGCGAGTTGAGGATGAGTGGAAATGGGAATCACAGAGAGGCAGCGGTGAAACGGTACTCGAAGAAGTCAAATAAGGTAGCACTGAGTGTGCAATGATACAGCGCGCGTATCTTGCACGCGAGTCTTGACAAGACTTGGATAGACAGAGAGCGCGGAGCTTTCTATGACAGGCTCTCTCGTAATCAACCGTCAGTAGTAGGATGGACACTCAGGGTGAATGCCGGGACGATCCATAGCTCCTCGTCAGTACTGCCGTACTCGGGCTGAGTGTAGTCGCTGGGATCATCAGGGACGGTGTAGCTGTCGATGAGGTCTATGAACTGCCCGGCGCGGCAGATTGCGGTTCCGTCCTCGTCGTAGAGGTAGATGTCAGGTTCGGGTTCGAAGTCAACTTCAGGGCCTTCAGAGAGGTGATCACCCCAGTTGGTGCGGTTGTGGGCTTTATTAAATAGTTCGAGGCCGCGTTCGCTCGCGACGGGCACGGCTTCAGGGAGTGCGCCCCAGCCGATATTGAAAGGACGGATATCCGGGTCGTCAGCTTCGTGGAGGAGCTCAAAGGTCATCCCGTCGAAGCCGGCGGGCTTCTTGGGGGCGTTCTCTCGAGCATCGAATGCAAGAGTGGCCTTGACGATCGCCTCGAAGCGAGATTTCGCCGGCACGACGGCGAACGCGAGTGCGTCAATTCGTTTCTCGTAGGTCACGGAGACGTCGTCGTGAATAGGTCCATAGGGATTCTCCGATTCGAGTTCCGTGTCGCGCTCACATTCCTTGCAGAGGGCCCGATCGGGATCGACGGGGCGATCACACTGGGTACACCGCGGGGCTTCGTCGACGGTGAATTCGCCGGCGTCATTGGGGCCGTAATGCTCGTCTTCAAAAGATGTGTCTCCGAAGTCGTCCTTGCCGTAGAATCTCCGGTCGTCGTCCCAAGGGCTTTCGGCGTTCATGGAGGGATTCCTCCCTCCTTCATAGATTGTTCTCTAATATAAACGAGCGCAAGCACTAGCGGCGAGCTTGAAGCAAAAGGGGGTTCATTGATAGGGTACGCGAGACGCGTCCTGGCAGCGAGAGTCCGCTTGTTGGCGGCGCTGGTCGGCCTCGAACATGAAGCGAGCGCTGGCTTTGTCCCCATCGAGGGTGCGCTGATCGACGGCGGTATCTGCAAACAGCGTCCTCTGGCGTCCGGACGCGTCCTCGGGAACCGTCTTCTCACCGTTCTGAGCACGGATAGCGGAGAGAGAACGGTTGTCGACGAACTCGTCGGAGCCGCCGGTCTCGATTCGTGAAGCTCGCTCCCGGGTATCAACGTTGACTCCGTGGTGAAAGAGCGTGGTCTCGAAGGGTTCGTCATCGAGGGCAAACAAACCGGCCTCGTCGATGATCTTCGTCTCGGTATTTTCGGGGTCATCTTGAGCTTCGTCTTCGTGTTCAGTTGTCACGAAAACAGACTGGTGATGCACAGTGAACGAGCGGTGTCGGTTCGGTACGCTGGCGCTGGTGTCGGTATCAGTACTCATAGATTGTAGTCCCTGCAGAACGGGTGATTCGACTGACATGATTCTCACGTCGTGCGGATTAGTGGGGTTGATGAGGCAGGCGATCCCCGCACCGCGTCCGGGGGCGACAAACGAGTAGGCCGTGGGCAGGCCGGTCTTGGATTTATATCGATGAGTTTAGCCATGACGGACCACTATATCCCAAATTCCATCGTGTCTGTAGAATCAAACTCGCCGAGGTTCTCGTTCCCGTTGAGGAGGATGATACGAAGTGTGTCGAAGTCTCCATCGAGGCTCCCCGTCACCGTAACAGGCCCGTACCAATACCCCTCTTCGTCGCGAACCTCACTCTCGGAGCAGGCAGGGTCGTGGCTGTACGCGAGGTAGATCGTCGCGGTGGGCCCCCTAACATAGAGATGATTGACGCCAAAGTATCCGCACTTGTTTCTGTAGTGGAAGCCGCCCTCTGCCGTGAACGCACCGTCGCCGTCGACGGTGAGCTCGAGGCCGTCCACCCGGTGCATCGTGTGGGGCGGGCTCACGACCCAGTCCTCGATGGTCGAATTGTGGACGGCAACGTCGGCGAGTTTCTTCCCAGGCTCGGGATCGTCGTAATGCGGATTCCAGTCGTTCGTGGCGGGCGAGGTGATCGGCCCGACATAGACGCGGTCAATTGGGTCGAAGCGTTCAGGATATCTGGTGTACGAAGGGGGGAGGTCGCCAGGCATCACGCCGGGACCGTTCGGCAGTCCACCAGGTCTATCGTCGTCAGGGTCAGGCTCGGGCGTTGGTTCGGGGGTTCCGTCGCTGGTGTCGGGTTGGTTCGTCGTCGTGGACGTTCGAGCAGGAGTCTGCCCACCACCGCTTCCGGGTCCGTCTTCGTCAGTCGCGTTCTGCTCGCTGTTGACGGGTTCTGCGCCGAAGACGCCGAGACATCCGGCGAGGCTGGCGAGGCCAACTGTCCCAATACCGCCGAGAACAGTCCGACGGGTTACTCGTCGAGTGCTGCCGGGAGTGACTGCTTTCGGTTGGGAGAGCGGATCTTGAGGGGTAATCATAGAGGGCGGTCCCGCTTCTACACCTGTTCGCGTTCGTCGTCGGACAGTTCTCCTTCTCGTGCTCGTTTCGCTCGGAGCTGTCGAGCCTCACATTCGGTGAGGGCTTCTTCTGGGACACTGAGATAATCGAGCGCCCACTCTTCGACCTCAGGGAGCGTCATCGGGTGAGGGAGTTCGTGATGCCCGACGGGGCGGGCGAGGAATGAGCCATCATCGTCGCGAAGGTCCTCATCATAGTACCCGAGAAAGTATCGCTCGAGGCCGTTCACCCCTGGACCATCCATGATGGTAATCATGGTGAAAGAGTCCGCCTCGAACTCTGATTCGAGGCTGAGGGTCGGATATTTGGAGGTGATATTCACAGGTACAGTAGGACGGGTCTGCTCATAAGTGAGACTGAATCACATCAAATGTGGCGGCTACAGTTCTTTCGAAGGGTATGGCTCGTCTGTCTCGACGCCGTCGGTGTCGTCCACACAGAACTGCCTGTTCCATAGGTTGAACTGGAGTTGCTCGCAGAATCGACACCAGGCGGTATTTTCCTCGTATGGATGCCGATTCGGGTCGATTAGGTTCCCACAGATACACTCAACCAACGGGTCGGCAACGTCAGGACGGCCCGGCTTCCCGGCAGCGAACGCGCTGAGGGGGACGACTCGCAAGCGCCCGGGTTCGGTTGCTGCGTCTGCCGACTCGTCGGCGTAGGCAGCTGCGATGAGTGCGTCGACGGCATCGCCGTAGTCCATGTACGCTTGGAGAGTGCGAATCCAGGCGGGGACGCGGTCGGCCCACTCAGGGTCAGTCACACGAGCGTGAGCGGCCTTCGACTGCCACGATGTCGTATCGGCCGAATCGAGTGCCCAGAGGGTCTCGGCGTCCTCGAGAACGGTCTTCGAGATCCCGAAGCCGTGGAGCGCATACTTCGAGGGGATAGCGTCGCGCAACTCCTGAATGATCGCACGAACTTCACTGGTTTTGTTCGGGCGAAGAATTGACCCGATGCCAAGCGTTGGTGAGGCGAGGCCGTGCTCTTTGAGGTAGTCGAACGACCACAGATACTCTTCGATGTCGTGCCCCTGCAAGACGGCAACGGGTTCGGCGGTGAGACCGGCTTCCTCCGCAGCTTCCAGGCAGTAGACGTGGTCGCGTATTGACCACTCCTGGTGGGTGCGGATATCCCGGTCGGCGTCGCGAAGAAGATCGAGGGCACACGCCCAATCCCGGAGCGTGTACTTTTCGATTTGATCGTCGTACTCGCTCAAGTAGGCAACATAGTCGTCAATGCTCGTCGGGTAATGGTTGAACTTCTTCTGAACGCTGTACCCGCCGGAATCGATGAACCAGTTCGGCCCCTCGAAAGGGCGATTGTCCCGGCGAGCGTAGGATATCATCGCGTATCCAGGGTGTGGGATGGCGTTGAGGTCGACACCAGCAGCGAGAAGCGCTTCCAGATCGTCGAGATCGAGTGCGTCGGGATTTGTGGCGGCAAGTGCAGCCGTCCCGATGGCTTTTCGCGATGATCCGGACCCGACCGTGTAGTGGAACTTGAACCGCTCACTCTCCTGTACTCCGGGCGATAGCGATTCACCATGAGAAGGCGATCGCTGACCGGGACTGGCGGGTGCTTCTGAGGACATCGTCTCTGATCTCGCGCACCCTCCAGCGAGCGACAAACGGAGGCAGTCGGGTGGCTTGGCGACCGAGCAATTCGGGGTTAACGAGATGCACAGTTTGTCGCGGATTGAATCGGAGTCGAAATCTCAGCTATTTGGTTCGTCCAGGAGTTCGATGGTGACGGCTGCCTCAAGATGATGCCACAGTAGACCAGACCGAAACGTCTCAGTAAGGGTTGTTGCGCAATCAGGGAATTGAGCAGGCTCTTGGACGTCGTGGAGATCGTACACCCGAGCAAGGGTCTGGAGCGTATAGGCGATGGCGACGAGATCGCTTCCAAAGGGGTCGCGATCAGTATGGAGGAGATCGTCGAGCGCCGAGTAGCGAGCCTCGAGCAGTTGGTCGGAATTCACTGTTTCGAGCGAGGTTCCCATCTCGTCGAGTTCATCGAGGACGTCGTCGACGAGAGATTCGGCGAGCGGTAGCGGTTCGGGGACCGGTGTTGGAATGAAGGTCTGAGTCATTCGGAGACTGCCTCCCCATCATTAGTGCCACTGTCACCTTTGGCCTCGGCTTTCTCACGGAGGCGAGCTTTCTCGGCACAGTGGTCGGCATACACCCGAGAAAAGCGATTTCGCTGACTCTCGAGGGTCATCTGGGAGCTCCGGGCTCGGCGAACTCGGTCGAACGCGAACGGGTCACGATACTGCAGATGCGTCGGGATACTGACTTTGGCGAGGTCACCCCCGGATGAGACACCGAGTTCTCTAAGATAGCGTCGGAGCAGCGCCTCCGTAGAGCCGATTTTCGACCGCAGTGCTCGAAGCGTGCGCTCGTGACCGGATGAGAGACCATCACGCGCCTCGTAGTCGATAGCATCGAGGTCGATATCCTCCCACCGAGGCACGTTATTGGGCGTAGAGTCACCGGTCATGCACTGGCTTGCGCTTCGTCCGGGATATTCGCGCTCGGTGCGTCTGGGGTGATGGGTGCGCAGACGGCGGGTGGGTCGGGATCGGTGTCGTTGTTGTTCTGAAAGCGACGGGCGATTCGGTCGTGGAGTGTTGTGCGCTCCCGATCGTCGTCCGTGTCATCGTACGGACGGCCGGTAGGGAGGGCGATTCGACCGGAGATCGTCCCGTCGCCGTGAGCGGTGAAGAGGACGTGGTCGGTGGCGTAGCCAAACGTGTTGACCGCGAGTTCGTGGAGCTGTTCTACTTCACTACGGGTGCGTTCAGGCGCGTCTTCTGCGACTTCATAGGTCATGTTTGTACGTCCCTCACCGGCACGGGGGCGACAAAACTGGTCCTACGCTACGCTCGCGTCCGTACTGTAACGTAGGACGCTGAACGCCGGAAGAACGATTCAAAATGCTCCGATCGAGACCTGTTCGGTAGTATCTCCATCTTCCTCGGTGGGCGTATCCGATCGATCTATGTCTTCGAGTGTTTCAGCGCAGATATCGAGTGGACACGTTCCGTAGTGGCCTTCGTCGACAGCGAGGCGGTCACGCTTTCCGTGCGGATGAACGAAATTACCGGCGTGCCCCGACGGGCGCTTGCACTTCGTGCCGATAGGAGCGCTACACGATGAGCACCCTACCTCAAGCACGGGATCGCGGGGCCACGTTCGATCACAGCCGTCGCGATTGCAGGAGATGGTCATACGAACTCGTCGAAACCAGCCTGGGAGGTGTCACTCGGGTCGAGCGTGACATCGAGGTTCGGTGCGAGTGTTGGTTCTTCGGGTGTTGGTTCCGGGTCGACGTCCAGCTCAGATTCGGTGTCCGGTTCCTCTTGTGCGGCGCCGGCGTCGGTGTCGTCGTCGACGAGGGATACACCGAAGAATCGGGCGAGGACGCGGTCACGCTCGCTCGTGTCGAGTTCTCGCACAGGATGGTCGCCCCCGATGAGCTGGGCAGTGCTGATGAACCATACCCGTCGGGCATCGAGTTTCAAGGCGTCACCGAGTAGGACGTACCCGGTCATAGCGTTGAGAACGAAATTGAGAACGGCCATCTTCGCGCAGAGAGGATCTTTGTCGTATCCGAGATAGACGGCTGGAGTCTCTGGTGCGAGGTCCTGGAGTCGATGGGCACTGTCGACGATGAGTCGACCGCTCCCGCACCCAGAGACATCACCGATCACCAGAGGGTCGTCCGGCGTGGCCTCACGGAGGCTATCGGTGTCGGGGAGGTTCATCTGGGCCATCGCTCGGCTCACCGCTCCGGGCGTGAAGTACTGGGCGAAGTGCTCGCTGGTGAGGCCGTAGTGTTCGTAGACGCCGCCGAGGACATCTTCTTGCGTTTCCTCCATCGCAAGGACGAGACCCCCGAGGGCGTTGGCGTGCAGCGTCGCGAACTCTCGAACCGTCTCCTCGTCCCGACCATCATTTCGATACCGGTCGAGCGGTTTCTGATAGGCGTCTTCGTCGCCGGAGAAGCTGGCGACCGCCATACTGATCCAATCGGAGAAGACCCGGTAGGTGGATTTACCCGTCTGCTGACTGATGTCGTCGAGCGAGTCAGTGACGAGTTCGCGGTGTTTGGGTTCCAAGAGTGTCGTCATGGCGACGGGTGACCTCCCGCTGTTCGCGGCTGGTGAGAAACGGCGATCTCGGGACTAGCGAATCGACGAGCGCGGTGAGGGACGTGGATACCCCGGGTGAGAGGGATGAATATTGAGTCGTGGTCGCCACAGACGATGGTCGCGAGAAGTTCGTGTTTACACATCACGCGGAAGGGAGCGGATTGCTTGTACGGGCACGAACAGGTGAGGGCGTCCCCCCACGGGATGAATGGGTACTGGCTCCCGCTGTCGTATTCTCCGACAAGGACGGGTGCGGGGAGTTCGATACCGTAGTCAGCGAGAGCCACTGGTTCGTCAGTGTTCGCGTGTGAGAGCACAGATTCCGGGAGGACGTACACCGAGTCGATGTCATGTTCTCGGGCGATTGCGTCGGGGTTGGTGTCGTCGTCAACGATGACCATCCCCACGAAGGCGTTGTGCTCGAGGAGGTGGTTGGCGTCGGGAGTGGGTCCGATGCACTTCTCGATCAGCGACCCATAGGACGACTCCTTGAGGATCTGGCGGAGATTCGCGCCGGGGATGAGTTCCTGATACCACTTCTCCCGGTCCTTACGCACCTCACGGACGGCTTCGTGAGGGTCGGATTGCTCACTAGCTTCGCGGATACGTGCGGCAAGGTAGGCAGGTGCGTCGACCAGAACAGTGTCATCGTCGGCGTGTTCGTAGAACTTCTCCTCTTCGCGAATCCGTACATCACACGATGCTTCGGCGTAATCGAGGCCCCTCGGCTTCTGTTTTACCCCCCGCCAGGGATGGGTTGTGGGAGTCTCGGCCTTGTATGACCAGGGATTGTAGTCTCCGAGGAGCTGGTCGCGGCGGACAGGCCCACCGCCCATGAAGTCGAGGCGAATCTGGTGTTCGATGGGTTCGACGTTCGGTGGATCGCGATCAACTTTGTAGTCGTAGTCACGGTCCATGTGGGCGAGTGCGCCTGGTGGCAACGCCAGGTGAGGCACACTGCCGTCGGCTGAGTGGATGGTTCGACAGGACATGATTGACGAAGGGCGGAATGTTGAAGTCGGTCGTCTGCTGGACGCCCCACTACCGACGCGGGGGGTGAAAAATTGGCTCGGAAGATGTCCTACATAACAAACCTGGTGTCTACGTAGCGTAGGACAATCTCATAGCGGTTCGTGGAAGTCCTCGTGCTTTTCAACGTAATAGATCCTCAACTGAATGAAATCACGTTGGCAGATATAGAGCGTGTAGTCAGTACTGCCCTATTCAAATGTGGCTGAGCGATAGCTTTGTGACAGCGGCCCAACTCATGTGGAGTTATGAGTAGAGGTGGGGGCGACCCAGTAGGACTAGTTATCGGACTTATCGCCGGGAATGTCGCGTACCTGTTGTTCACTCTGATTTTATCGATGGTTATCGGCGTTGCCCCGATGGACATCTTTTCCGGCCCGTTCTCTGGTGCAGCAAGCAGTCTCGTGATGGGATGGGTGGCTATCGGTGGGTTGCTAGGCGTTGTTGACGTACTAGCTGTCTTCGGGTTCATTTCATCGCTAACCAGTGGCTGGTAGACTGCTCAGTATTGTACATGTTTCTCGGAACGCAGGTGGTGACGGATATGCGCTGTGTATTCAGCAAACTGGATTTATCAGTGACAGAGTTATTAAGATAGAATGTATGGAATCTTCAGCTAATTATCACAACCCCGCTAGCAGACTCGCGAACTGATCGAGTCTGTCGTCGAGACGATCGGGTGTGTAAACGGCTTCTTGGCGTTCGTAGTACCGGGAGAGTTCGGAGGCGCTGTCAGAGAGCGACCCGGGTTGGCAATCGGTCGCGATAGTGAGCGAACACACGGGTGCGTGCGACCGCCGGATCTGGTCGATGACATCGTCCGTCGAAGAGGGGTTGTCATCCGTCACAGTGATTATCAGCGGCTCGTCGCGTTGTGCTTCGACGAGTTCACGGGCGAGGATAACCGCATCCGCGAGGGGCGTCCCGCCACCACACGTCGTATCAAGGAGATTCGCCTGGACGTGGCGCGTTTCTATGCTGAATGGCTTCACGAGACGTGCCTCGCCACGGTAGAAGTCAGTGATGGCGACGCGAATCCCGAGGTTCTCGGCGGCGAGTGCGAACCGGGCAAGGGCTTGCGTTGCGATCTCGATCTTCGGCGGTGACCCCCGCCGCATCGATCCAGATCGATCGAGGATGAGGACGAGCGCGTACTGCTTTTCGTCCCCAAGGGTTCGGGATTTACACACGCGGGGGTCACCGATAGCGAGGCGATGACCGGCCCGCGGATCGTACGCCCCAGAAGAAAGACCACGTCGCACGTTTTTGCGGCGGTCGAGTCGAAGGTACATTTCGAGAGTTTCTGCGACCCGATCAGCCCCTTCTTCGATAGCGCCCCACTCGCGATTGAGGGCGAGATTGTCGCTGATGGGGAGAATCTCGAGATCCTCGAGACTTCCAGGCCCACCGTATTGTCCACCCTCCCCATTGTTCTGATCTTTTCCGTTCTGTGCTTGCTGGCGGGCGGAGCGTTCGAGCTGGTCAGCTAGCGCGGAGAGTTCTTCTTCGAGGGCCTGTTCGTCGATACCTTCGCGCTCGGATTCACGGTGGGCAGCGCGTTCGTCTCCGGCAAGGGCATTCTCGTAGGTGGCTTCGTCTTCGTCGGGCGACCTCGTCGAACTCTCGGTATGGGCAGGTCCTTCCGGGATGTCTTGCCCCGATTCAGAGTCTGATTCTGCTTCGGGTTCTGAACCGGACTCCGATTCCGAACGTGCGTCGGTGTCGATGTCTCCCGCCGCGCTGCTGCTCGCCGTCTCGAGCGTCGGGGTATCCGCTTGGTCCGACTGGCATGCCTCATCTAATCCGTCCGAGGAGTGCTCGTCGTCGGTCTCGCCTTCGCTCGTATCGGGATTTGTACCCTCGTGATTATCCTGGGAATCGCCGCCGAATTTCCCGAGAGTGAGCTGGTCTTGGTTCTGTTGCTGAGTGTCGATGGAACTCGAAGCGGCGGATCTCGGGACGTCACCCATGTCCTCCTCAGGAGATGGTGACTTCGACGGCGCTTCTGTCTCGGTGTTCGTCCTCTGGCCTGGATTCCCACCCTGTCGTTCCTGCTCGCGTTGTCGGGCACGGTCAGCGGCCTGCGCGATAGCTTGAGCCCGACTCAACGGTTCGGATTCTGACTCGGCCTGTCCATCATTCTCTCCACCCGCCTTGTCTTTGACATCTCCCTCACCATCACTGTCGCCTCCCGTGTCCTGAGCGGCGTCAGTTCTCTCCACGTCGGCTTCTGCGTCACGTCCGTCTTTACCATCGCGGTGGTGCCCCTGTGCGCCCTCGCCAATGCTGGGGGCCTGCTCGTCGTTCTGTTCGTCCTCTTCCCCATGATTGTCGATCTCGCCGACGTCGGTGGGGCTGGGATCGTCCGTGACCGGCGGTTGTTCGAAGACGTTTTGATGGGGGTCACTCGTTGCTTCCCGCGATAGCGAGACGTCGGTCGGATCGAAGTCTTCGGGGAGTTGCGTCGGGGGCTGGGTCTGTGACAGCCGCTGTGAATCCTCATCTGTACTAGCGCCCTCTTCAGCGTCCTGTAGCCCTTCGTTTCTACTGGAACTGTCGTCGCCTGCATCAGAGTTGGATGGCATTTCCAGCAATTCTGCGGCCTCGTCACTCCCATCCCCGCTGGACTGGTCTTGATACCCACCTTCGTTCTTACCACCGACCTGTTGGTTGACCTGGACGTCCTGTTCCTGCTCTTCTTCGTCCTCTTTGTCGGCCTCGAGGACGGGCTGAATGTGGTCGGTCCATGTCTGGATAACTCGTCGCGCTCGACGGATCGAGGCGGTCTTGTCGTGGTTGTGAGTGATGTCTGATCGGTCGGCGCTCCGAATCGCGTGTACGTCGTCAGACAGCGTACACAGTTCTGTGTGGATCGCCTCGAACGCATCCCGATCCGCATCACTCTTGAATTGTATGCGAGAATCGTTTTCGTCGAGAAGAACATCGGTCGTTCCCGTCGGATAGATGGCTTCGTCGTACAGACAACTCGTCACAGCGTCCCAGAACGAGTAGCGAATTTCCTCACCGTCTGGGATGTCCTTGGGCGTCTGCGAGTGGAGCCGTCGAGTGAGTTCAAGTCGAATTCCGGCGTTATCGCTGAAATTCTCGCCGTGGATGGCTTCGGACTCGATGGCGCCATCCTCGACGATGTTGATGAGGTCGTGAACCTGGGCATGGTATTTGACATCGACCTCGGTCTCGAGGAGTTCTGATATCGCTGTGATGGCTGTCTTGAGTATGTGGAGCAGTTCGTGAAAGGCAAGGCCGAACTGGTGGGCGTGGTCGGCGGTGAGCTGGTCGTTGAGCGGGATGCGGGTGAGGTCGGCCTCGGTCCCAGTCACCATCACCAGGTAATCAGTGTCGACGCCGGCGAGCAACTGTTCGGCCTGAGCGCGTTCGATTTCGGTCGCATCTGAAGAGACGATAGCATCGACATCGACGGGGAGAACGGCAGCGGTCTGGACGCTGGAGGAAATGACGACGTCGACGGTCAGACCCCTTGGCAGGTGACCGAGGATGAACTCTCGGAGACGGTCGGCCCGCTGCGGAGAAATTCGTGATCTCACAGCGGCCTTGGGTTTGAGATCGTCGACGACCTGGTGATGTTGAATTGACATTTTTGGAACAGGACGGAGGCTGGGACGGGCAAGTAATGGACAGAGTGTGCAGCCCCCTCGTCGTCACGGGGGCGCACAAACAAGCGCCGCTGGTTCCTCTAGAGGTAGTCATTCAGGGTTTCGTAGGCGTCCTCGGGGTACTGGTTTGGTTCGGCTACTCCCCAGAGCACCCCCTTGACGGCGGCCTTCGGGTACACTCCGTCTTCGATGTGTTCACAGAGGATCGTGAGATTCCGCGTCGAGAGCGTGGGCCAGGACTCGTTCTCTCGGGTCTGGTGGGCGAACTGGACAATTTTCTTGAGCGTCGGTCGATCCACGACGGGTTTACCGCTGTTCACCTGCCTATCGAGCGTATCCACTTCTTCCTCAACATCCTGGATGTAGGGCTGCTCGAACGAGCGGAAGCGGCCTCTCGTCGCCGAGTTCATCGGCTCCGAATCCCGGTACTCGCGGGTCGGCGGGTTCATAGTGATGACGAGGCGGGCCGACGGGTGGGGCTCAACGAGTTCACCGTGACTCTTCACCAAGAGCGTCCCCTCGTTCAAGAGTCGGTGTAACGCGATGGCAGCGCCGGCCTGCATGACGGGGAACTCGTTGATGACAATCGTATCGCCGTTCAGAAGGCCCTGTTTCACGGCGCCGTTGCGAGGAACGATGACATCGCCATCCGGGACGAGCGGGCCGAAGAGGTCTTCGGGTTCGGTCGCTCGGTCGACATCGATTGACTGGTAGCCCCGGTTTGTCTTGTGGCACAGATACTTGAGAAGGTAATTCTTCCCCGACCCACGCGGCCCGACCACCCGAATCGGGACGAGGCCACGAGCGAGTTTCTTCGCGATGAGTTCATCGAGGGGGACCTGGAAGCGTGGGTCGATGGGGACGGCTGGTGGGACGACCTCGCCGTTGTCGTCGACCGAGAGCGCGTCATAGGCTGCGTCGGGGTGAGTCGCGGCCTTCGGGACGCTCGGGTAGTCGGGATCGTCAAGAATGTGCAGGCCTGTGGGGACAGGACTCCCGGCGTTGCGGCCGATGTCGGAAACGTACATTCCTCGCTCGTCGTCGGGCTCCCACCCCTCGGAACGGTACAGAGGTTCTCCGACGGAATCTGTGACGAGCGAGAGGTCGGTGACGCGAGCGGCAGCCCGTTCGGTGTCGGGGTCCATCCGCTGGTCGTAGTAGGTGGCGGCGTTCTTCGCGAGGCGGAGTCCAACGGGGACGTGCGTGGCGGCCTCTTTGAGGAGGTTCTCGGCGCGGCTCTCGGTGAGCGTGCTGGTGAGGCCGGCGATGTCGTCAACGTTGGCGTCCGCGAGCGACTCGAAGGCGTCGTACCCGGCGTCTTGGAGGGCGTCATTAATCGTGTCGGTCACGACTTCGATCATGCGGAAGTCAACGTCGGTGTCTTGTTGGAGTTCGCCGAAGGCATCGGTGATGACCTCGGGTTCCGTCCCCTGTGGTGAAACGCCGGTGATGGTGGCGTTCCCGCTCGAAGAGCGATCTAGCGTGTAAATACCGGCGTCGTCCCCCTCGTCGATGAGGTCGGCGGCGTCCTGGTCGGAGAGGTCGACGTAGTCGGACACTCGTAGCGCCACTCGCTCGACAGGGACGTTGCCTCCTTCACGCTGGAGGAGTCGGTTCACGAGGTGTGAGAGGACAACCTGGCCTTCGGGAGTGGTGTCGCCACTCGCGGTGGATGCTGAGGACATGAGTTCTGGTGGTAGAGGCGTTCTATCTGGGTCTTTCCAGCCCCTTCACCTGTCGGGGGGCGACAAAAATGGCGTTCCACCGTCAGAGAGCGTGCAACGGTCGGTTTCTAGAATCGAATTCCGAATAGAGAGACGAGGCACGGCTCTCGATTATTACTCCATTCGTCTAATTGTTGAAAGAGTGGTTATTTAGAGAATTGATATCTGTTCTCGACGGTATCCGCGAAATCGAACGCCTTGACTAACTGAACGTGATTCTCGTAGCTGTGTTGAGAGAGTGCTCGCTCAATCCCACGGAATGCGGCTCTGTCGTTCGTGTAGATCGCTATCGAGTTTGTGAGTCCGTCTTCCAAGAGCGTAGCAGCCGCCCCACCTACTTCTGCATCGGCTTGCTCTATCGTATGCTCGGGACGCTCGGTTGCGGCGGAGATATAGTGTCGAACCATATCCATCGTGGCTGAAACGACGGGGTTCGAGTAATCAACTTCATCCAAGACCTGCACCCAGCCGGATTCTATCGCATCGTCAATTGGAGGTTGGTCGTAGGGATAGGACTCTGGCGTGAGTTCTTCGTATACTCGCTGCGGGACCAAGAGAACGATATCGTGTTCGGTCACTGCTCGCTCAAGCAGGTCAATCGTCTCGTGGCGCTCGAAGCGAATGAAGAGATTCGTGTCAATGAGGTGGCTCTCGACATCGGGAAAGAGGTGTTCCGGCACGGTTACTACTCGCCGATTTGCTCGTCTACGTCTGCATCCAACGCCTCGATATCGATTTCCGTCGAAATCTCGTCCTCTACATCAAGGAGGATTTCCTGGAGTTCCTGGAGGATTGTTTCGGCTTCGAGGACGGGGATCTCCTGCTCTCGAGCCATAATCCGGGCAGTCATCTCCGATTTCGTGTAGGCCCGAGCGTATTCGATGGCCGTCGCCAGACCGCTGACTTCGTGGCGTTCGACGTAAAGTTCGATATTGTCGTTTGAGTCGCGTTGAGCCAGGGCAACGAGAAGCGTCGGGGTGATTTGAAACGTCTCTTCCCCGGTCTGTATGGTCATATCGACCCGACGAGCGCTATATCGGTGCGGCTGAGAGTCCGTCACGCGCTTGAGGACACCGATTTCCACGAGATGCTTGACATCCTCGTAGACCGTGGTTTGAGAACTCGCAGAACGGCTTGCGAGCTCCTCTACAGTGGGGGTGTCGAGTTCGAGTACCCGAGCGTACAGACGTGCCAACCGTTCGTTCTGGATCACGTCAGAAACTGCCAGCATCGTATCCAACGGGTGCGAACCCGAGAGAGCTGATTCGGCCATATATTTTAATTTCCGCGGAATACATAAAGTTGTATCGGTGGGCTAAGTGGTGCTTCCAACCGTTGATTGAGGGGTTTGTTATTCCTCAAACCGGAGAAGAGACTCATTATTTGATAGAACCGTGTGTAAGAGGTAGAAGACGTATGCAGCACGCGCCGATTTGAATCTCTACTGACCGGATCTCAATATCCTCAAAAGTAAGTTTATTAACAAGCAAAATAATACTACTTAAGACAAAATGACGTTTTCATTTGATACCACTTATAAAAATTTGGACCCAAGCCTCTATTCGAGAGTAACGCCGAAAAGTATCGCTAATCCAGAAATTGTAGTTCGTAATGACGGGCTCTGTGCTGATCTTGGATTGGATCCAGCGGAACTCAATGCTACCATTCTAGCAGGCCAAGACCTCTTGGAAGAACCAATCGCCCAAGCATATGCAGGCCACCAGTATGGGAGCTTTACCGTCCTGGGCGATGGAAGAGCGATGATACTCGGCGAACATGTACGCGATGGTGATAGATACGATATCCAATTAAAAGGCTCCGGTCGAACGCCGTACTCCGGGAGAGGCGACGGCAACGCAACTGTCAGCTCGATGCTCAGAGAGTATCTGTATTCATATGCGATGCAGAATCTACACATCAAAACATCGAGAAGCCTAGCTGTCCTCGAAACTGACGAAGCGATCCGACGACGGCGGAAGGAACCTGGAGCCATTCTTGTCCGAGTGATGAACAGCCATATTCGATACGGGACCTTTCAGTATGTTGCAAGCCGAGCAGCCGACGAACTACAGCGATTCACTGACTACGTTATCGACAGACACTACCCACAGCTAACTGCAGCGGATCGTCCATACCTCGATTTCTTTGATGCAGTCATGCAGTCGTCGATTGAGATGGTTGTCGACTGGCTGCGTGTCGGATTCGTTCATGGCGTGATGAATACCGACAACATGAGTATCGATGGAGAAACATTTGATTACGGGCCCTGTGCGTTCATAAATTACTATGATGAGGATGCGGTCTTCAGCTCGATCGACAAGCACGGGCGATATGCCTTCGGCAACCAGCGACCCATTTTGCGGTGGAATCTCGAACGTCTCGCAGAGGCGCTCCAACCGCTGTGTACACGAACGGCGCTCACGTATGATGAACTCGAAAGTAAACTGGACGAATTTGACGATCGATTTGATGCACAATACTACACGATGATGCGAAAGAAGCTGGGGATCACCTCGGATGATGAGGAAGCACTCGTCGATGAATTCCTGGAGTGGCTCCGCAAGTCGAACGCAGACTATACCAATACGTTCCTCGAATTAGAGACGACCGGTACGTTTGATGACCCAGCGTTTGCAACTACAGAATTCGAACAGCTCAGAGATAAACTGGCTGCTGTCGGCCTAGATGAGGAGTTGATGCAGGAGGCCAATCCGCGGTACATTCCCCGCAACTACCTGGTTGAACAGGCATTGGACGAGTATCTCGAAACTGGGACTCTTTCCACATTCGAACGGTTATTGAACGTGCTGGAAAACCCCTATATATCGAAGGATATGGGTTCACAATTCCAGCAACCACCGCCACGAGAATTCGATACGGAGTATACAACGTACTGTAATACGTGAGCCAATAGTACCAAAGTAGGTATACTCATCAACTCGCCATTGCTCAGGCGAGGACACTATCATCGGGCAAACGGCAGTTACTGTTGATGAACTGTTGGGCATCGCCGATTGAGAGAGCAGTATTCACAAATGCAAGACTCGCGCCCTCCATCTTGCACGCGGTGAGAGAATTATCTGCTATCTAATATTTGAGCGTATGATTATGAACTCACGAATCCACAGTTGAATGACCACTTCGTTCACGGTGAATCAGGAGATGTCACCGAGTCGTCGCTGAAGCTGATCCTGCACTCGGTGTGCTTGCTGATCCGAGAGGTCGGCCTCTGTATCGACGCTGATGCCCGGGATATCGACGATGTCTTCGAGAGAGTCACTGAGCGTCTGCTGATTCTCGGGAAGGACATGCTGGGAGTCGTCGTCCGTCCGCCGGTCGTGCTCTTGCATGGCGAGTTGGATCATCATCGCTGGCTTTCTGAACAACTCGCCAGCGACCTCAAGGTACTCCTGATAGGTATCCGAGGCCATCGATCCCTCGTATTCCTGTAGTACCGCGATGAGCAAGGAGAGCTGAAGGTTGAACACAGTTGGTCGCGAGGAGGGCTTTGCGATCGAGATCGCTCGGTCGGCGGCCCGCTCTGCGTATTTGAATGCGATCCCCCAGTAGGTGTAGCAGTCTTCGACGGAGAAAGGGAGGTCCTCAAAGTCGTACGCGATGGCCCGTGTCCGACGAATAGCGGTATCGACCTCGATCATCCGAGTGTCGATGTCGTCGTAGATAGAGCGCCACCACTCGCTAATCGGGACACGGCCCTGACTGCGTTCGTGATCGGCATTCGTGGCTTTCCCGTAGTGCCGCCGTGTGTACCGTTCGCCCATATCGGGAAGGACGGTCCCGCTGTCGGGGAAGAAGAGGACAGGTCGCGCCCAGAGCGTCTGCGTGCCTCGGAAGTCGTACCCGGTCTGGAAGCCGCCGTAGATGATGGTCTCCGATCCTTCCTCGTCTTTGTTGGAGTCCTCATCGGAGTCGCTATCGTTACTAACAGCGATGGTGATGCCGTCTTCTTCGACGTCGTCTTCGATGTCCCCCTGATCGCCGGAGACGACGTGACGGAGGCTCGGGCAGATGACGACCATCTTGAACAACCCACCCCAATCGCGGTAGGACACCCACCCGAAGGGATTGGTTTCGCCGCGCTGCTGGAGTGCACTGATGATGGGGAGATACGCCTCCTGTGGGTTGATAATGGAGTACGAATCCGAGGCGATCTGCCACCGGAACTTAACATCGTAGCCGAGCGCGTTCAACGCCTTTCGGCGGTCGTCGACGATATCTTGATGATCATAGACACGCACGACTGCGTCGGCCTCACTCGCGGCGGCGAGGTCTTCGATCGAACTTCCGGTATAGGATTCAAGTGCGTCGACGTCGAGGCCATGCACACGGCGGATGACGGCAGTGTCGACACGCCCGGATGTCTCGACGAAATCGTTGGTCGCCCAGAGTTCACCGGAGCTCGCCTTCGGGAGGGCTTGGATAGCTTCCTTAAACGAGCGGGAGTTCGCTGCCGAACACCGGGTTTCCGGTGGAACTTCATCGGGATATTCCCGGGAGTCGTTCTCAGTGAGGCCGACGAATTTTCGGTCTGTCTCTCGGGTTAGGAGATCGGCAAGCGGAATGGGCGGGCGGTCGGTATCGGTGCGACTGGCGCTAGTATCGTTCTCGTCCCCACTGGTGTTCTCGGTCTCGTTCTCGTTCGAGTCGGAGCCGGGGGAGCGAGGCTGGCTGGAACTGGATTTGGATTCTGTTGACATGGGTGAGTCCTCGGTATCGAAAATGCCGCGGGAGTACGCACACGGCTGGGAGTGAACGGAGAAAACGCAGAGACGAGACGGCCGATCCCGTATCATGGGAGTTTGCCGCACAGTACTACAGCTACGAAGGGGAGTGGAGCGTGGAGAACCGCTAGAGCCGAGAGGAGAAAGATGGGGGGTGGTGGAGAGCCCGAACAGAATCCGTCCCGGTGGTCGTCAATCGACGCGCGGAACGCTTGGAGTGTTCTGTTTGGACATCCGATCCCCCCACCGAACAGGGGGGAACAAACAGGTGAGAGGGAAGCCGAGTCGGTCAGGCTGCTGTGGGTTACTCGTCTGCCTCACTAAGAGTACTTGTGAACGTCTGCTGGGCGGTGTCGCCCCGAGTGTTGGACATCTCCGAGAGCGACATTTCACGGGTGTCGTGCTCGGGGATGTGCTCTGTACCGCCGAAGTACTGGACGAAGCCGGGGCGAGCGTTAGGGATTTTCTTCGCGGATGCGTCGCTGATCCCCGCGAGCTGGGAGTGATTGCGCCCATAGCAGACCCAGGCTGCGAGTTCGCCCATCGAGTCGAACTGCTTGACGAGCGTACTGCGGGCGTTCGAGGGAATGTCGAGGCCTTGAATTCGATAAAGTGTCCCCGAAGCGACGGCGTCGCTGGCGGGATCTTCCTCACCGCTCCAGATGGCTTTCAGCCGTCGAAGGTTCTCGCGACGGTTCCCCGACTGCCACAGAACCTCCGCGTACTTCTCGGCGAGAGCGATCTCCGCGGCGTACGTGATGGACTCGAGGTCGGCATCCTCGAGATCGGGAACGTCTTCGGGGCCGGGGGCGGTGTTTTCGGGGTAGTCGCGACCGTCGATGGCCTCGACGTACTCATCTGAGCGGTAGTCTTGACGTTTGATTTCCCAGGTATCGTCGGTTAGTTCACGCCGGACGAAGTTCTCCGCGAATAGGTGGTAGTGTTCGACAGCGTAGTCCACGCCTTTGAGCGGGGCGAGGAGTGCGATAGCGAGTTGACTGGCCTTCTCGTCAGAGGCGTCAGGCCCCCAGTCGAATCCGCCGGGAGCGAGTCGGTGGACGAACAGATGCTTGTCGAGCAGGTTATCGCCAGCGTAGACGAAGTTTCCGCCAACGCCTCGTTCGCCTTGGTACGGTTCGTTCTTCCATTTCGTTTTTCGCGAGTAATCGGTTTTTGCTGGCATGAGATTAAGTCTGAAGGTGGGTTATCCATCAGCGGATTGGTGGGACTGCGACGGGTCCGAGGCGGGTCGTGCCTCGGTCGATGGTGTGGGACTCGGTTGTGATTGCTCTAGGTTGGTCGGAGACGAATGGTAGATGAGGTACTCGTCGTCATCGGCAAGTGCCTCGAGAACGCAGGACGCGCAGCCCGCGTAGTCGTCTGGCCAGCTGTCGAGTCTATAGAGTGAGTTCGTCTCCCAGCGACAGTACGGACACTTCCGCTGGGTTTCAGTTCTCGTATCGATAATCGAGAGAGGAGCCGCGTAGCGTCCAGGAGCCATCGATCGAGTAACTACCCAAGAGCCAAATCGCTGTTCGTGGTCGGGTCAGTCCCGGTATGTGCCCCAACGGTGGTCTCGTCGTTTGCTCCGTCAGGACTGAGATCGAGGCAGTGTTCGCCGATGGCGGTCTCCGGTTCGTCCGGGTGGAATACCCGGATAGTGAGTGCATCCTCGGAACGATCGACAGAAACGATGAACGTCTCGCCAAGCCGTATATCTGCATAGGTATCGCCGTCGCTGAGGGAGGTTAGCGAAGTCATTAGTTGGACCGGATTCGGGGGGCAATCATCGAGAGAATCTCGCACTCGCCGTCTGCAAACTCGTATTCGATCATCATTGGAAAGTCCGTCCCGAAGGTGATGCTGATTGCAGCGTTCTTCGGGAATTTCCGGGAGATGTCCTTAACGTAGTCAAGCGAAAACAGCGCCTCCGCGTCGACGGCGGTCAGCTCGGTATACTCCTCCTCCGTAAGTTCTAGGGACACGTCGTCGGTGTCGCCTTGGGCTTCGATGAAGACGGCCTGCTCGGTCTCGTCACAACGGATTTGGATGTGGTCGGAGACCATATCAGCTGCTTTCACCCCCCGCCTGATCTGCGATTCATCGACAGTGAACGACGCGGGGAGATCCATGTCCGGAATTTCGGGTTCCGACCTGATGCTGTCGGGGTCGATACACGCCATCGTGAACTCGACGCCATCGATGTAGATGACGAGTTTGAACGTATTCGTGTCGAACGAGAGTTCGACGAGATCATCCTTCTTCGCGAGTTTTAGGACCCCCTCGAGACGTTCGAGATTGAGGCCCAGAACACCCTCGGAGGCGTCGTAGGACTCGAAAGCCCCTGCGGACAGCACACCGTCGTCCATCGCGACGTTTGCGGGATCGACCGCACGGACCTGAATGCCATCAGGCTCAACATTGAACTTCACCTCGTCGACGATGGCGCGAAGCGTACCGACGAACTCCTTGATGTCACCGCCCATGATGGCGGCCTGGAACTGGCTCGGCGGTCCGGTGCCGACATCGGCCTCTTCTTCTGCGTCTTCCTCGACGTCCTCGTCGGCTTCACCGTCGGTGTTGGATTCTTGCTCCGGTTCAGAATCTGGTTCCGATTCCAGATCTGGTTCGGGCTCGCCTTTGGGTTGGGTATTTTCAGCGGTTTCTGCGGTGGTCGCGTCGTCGACGTCCATCTCAGATTCTACGTCTGAGGATCCGTCGTCGGGTGTGGTCGCTGGCTGTGCGTCCGCGCTTTCGGATTCGGTGTTGGTACTCATGTTTGAGTGGAGTCGTGGTCGCGATACTGTCGGTGATCGAGCTGCTCACGAAGGGAGAAAATCGAACCAATAATAGTAATAATAACGGTAGTACCGTTATGAACGGTAACCGTCATGAACTCTTCTACCTCCCCCCATCCCCGTGGGGTGGGCAAAACCGAGCATGATGGTCGCGATCTCGGTCACTCGGGGAAGTCGATAACGTCGGGGTTGGTCGAAAGCTCCCTGGCGACGCGGTCGAGTTCGACATCGTCGAGAGTGATTTTGATGAGCGCCTCGAGTGCATCGTCGTAGGCTTGCTGTACTTCACTCTGATTCGAGGCAGCGTCAAGGCGCTGCTGGAGTGCGGTCTGGAAGCGATTCGCTGCACGGTGGCGTGCGAGTGAGCCCATTTCGAGTTCCCCCACCGTCTCGGGGTGCGACAAACGAGCGGGGGTCGCAGGTTCCGCGTCCCGAGTGTTGGTCCTACGTAACGATTCGGATGGTTCGATTAGGACTGTTGCGTAGGATATAGGGGTGTCATCCGATCCGTCTCGTCGCCTACCACCGTTCCACAGGGTAACGAGAAATGGTCGAGGTTGCCGTCCGGATCGGGAAGTTCTCCGTCATCGGCAAGGCCTTGGAGCTCCCTCCAGAGCTTGCGAATCGTTGTCGGGGTCGTGTAGCCTTCCTCGGCAAGAGTTTGTTGGGTAAGTCGGAGGTTGCTTTGCCCACTCTCTTTGAAGGCGTGATAGAGACAGGCAACGGCGACGCCGTTCGGTTGCCGGCCGTTCGCGAGGACACCCACAGCGTTCGATCTGGAGAGCTGGTAGGCACGGCGTTCGAGACGAGGGGAGGCATCAACGGCACTCGCGAGTCGTGGGATGTAGTCCTGCGGGAGTGGTGGAGGCGTTGCGAGCTCAAGATCTTGATTTAGGCACTTGTAGTCCTGATTGATTTCTTTAATATCGACACGAGCGACTTCACCAATCTCTTTGAGCGTGCGTGGCAGGCGTTCGAGACGGCAAGCAGCGTACACACAGGCACTCGCCATACCTTCGACGGAGTTGCCGGCGAGCATCCCTTCTGCGCTAACCTCGCGGTAGAGGTCAGCGGCGCAGTCGTGGATAGAGCCGGAGAGTTCGAGCGCACTGACGAGGCGAGCGATTTCGCCGAGGCCGAGGCGGAGCGAGCGGTCGCGACTCGAGCCGGTTTTCGATCGACTATCCCACTTACGGAGTCGACGGAAACGCCGTTTGGTCTGACGCGACAGCGGGCGGTCGTACCCGTCACTGTTATATCCGATCTCCGTCGGGAGCCCCTTATGATGGAGGCGATGTGTGGTGGGAGCGCCGCCACGTTCGGGTTCACGGCCGTCCCCAGTATCGACCCAGCGAAGGCGCCGGTCGAGGATATCACGGAAGAGTACGAGGCCACATTCCCCACAGTAGGTTTCCTCCTCGTCAATGACGAGGTACTCGTCGGTTGCGCACTCAGGACACTGTATTTCATCGGTCGATTCCGAGTCCGTGGCTTTCGACTGCTCGTCTTCGGAGGCAGTCTCGCTGGAAAATGACTGAGTCTGCTGCTGGTTCTGCCTGAGGCGCGTCGAGACGGGAGTGGGAGACCCCGACCCGGCGGAAGACGAGCCGGTACTATGGGTCGTAGTGTCAGTGTTCTCGAGGGCATCTTGAGACATATGGAACGGGGGCGTAGACCCCCCAGTTCCTCCGGGGGAAGACAAACTGAAGGCGAGGAATCTGGTCGTAAGCAACCGAAGAGCACGATTCACGGTCCTTCGAGTTCGCTGTGTTCGTGTTCACTCATCGACGTCATCCCCGGAGGAGCGTGTCTGGCGGTGCTCACCGATCGGGATTAGTGGCTCGTCCATCCGAAGGATGAACATCCCCTCACTAGTAGTGATGACGTCGTCGGCGGGGGTCGGCTCATGGTGAGCATAGTGCTCGATATCGTTGCCGAGCAGGACACGGTGGGTGTCCGAGTCGTGGACGCGCAACTGGCGTTCGTAGCCATCGTCAACGTGGGTGCCGGCGAGGGCGAGGACGAACCACCCCGAGTCGGGTGAGCCTCACGTGGCTTCGAGAACACGATAGACACGGCCGGTGTCCTCGTCAAGGAAGTACACAGTCGGCGGGTTCTCGCGGTCGATATCGTGGGCTTTCGAGAGCGTCTGGAGAACGCACTCGTCGTCGAATTGATCGCGAAAATCAGCGAACGTATCGAGAGCAGTGCCTATGTCAGTATTCGTTTTGTTCGCACTTGAGTCTGTATTTGCGTCTGGGTCAGTGTTCTGGGTCATGGGTTCGGGAGATTGCATAGTTTCGGCTCTTGGTCATCCGGGTGGCCCGTGCGCGGATTCGAGAATCCCGAGGATGTCTGGGTCGTGCTTGTCGTGGAAGGCATCGAGGACATCCCACTGCCACTGGAAGTGACCAGGATCGCCGAATTGGTTGACGCCGAGGCCCTGCGTACGGGCGAAGTGTTCGAGGTCGATACAACGGATAGAAGAGACATCACCACCCTCACCAGGCGGAACGTTGGCGGCTTCGGGAAGCGGGGTCTCGATCCAAGCGTCGAAACACGCGTCGTTCGAGGACGTGACTACGACACCGTCGGTCGCCCCAGCGAAGAGTTCGGTGGTGATTCGACCGAGATTCTGGTACACACCAGCGGGAATTGCGAGGAGGTTGCGATCGTGGTCGATGGTAGCGTCAGTGCGGATCTCCCGGGGGTGACCTCGGACGAGCCACTGCTCGTCGTCGTTGAGCCAAGCGCCTCGCCTGAGGCGTTCGATGGCGGCGTCAAGGTGGTCGTGCGTGCGGTACTGGAGGTAGCCGGAGATTCGCGCGTAGAAGCTCATGCTGGATGGGGGATAGGAGATGGAGGCGAGTTGCGGCGAGCGTCGTGGCGAAAGATTCGAGCCGACTGCTCATCCCAACTGGATATGGTCAATTTTTCCATCGGGATCGACGCGGTACTGGTAGCCGACGTGGGGGAATCGACATTTCTCGTAGCCGACGGTCTGGATGACAAAGGGCTCGGTGAGGAACGGCGAGAGTTCGCGAAGGAAGTCCTCGGTGTGCTCACCGGCGTAGTCCCAAAGGAGTTCCTCGGTTTCGTCGTTGATGACGACCTCGCGTTCGTCTTCATCGAGATTGTCGTCGAGGCCCTCGAGGACGGCCTCGCGAACGGTCGGCCGATGCGTCGGGGAGAACGAGGCATATCCGTAGAGCGTGAGGTGCGGCGGGTCTGCCTCGCCGGTATCGGGATCGCGTTCGGGAACCGCAATCTTCACCATGATGTCGTCGAATGAGCCCGTGCCGATGAGCCATTCGTCGAGAAACTAGCGGAGTTCATCGACCTGAGTGGGGTCGATAGTCGGTGCGTTCGAGGCGGTGCTGAGCTGGAGTGTAGCCATTTCGTGTTGAACCCTCCACCATTTCAGGGGAGCACAAACGGGGGGGTCAATAGTTCTGTCACAGTACCCTTAGCCGTCACTAATTTTTTGACTATCGGCTTGCCTCGCGTCGATATCGAACCGATCTATCCACCGCGCGACGATGGTCGCACCGCAGCCGCGGTGTTCACCGATTGCCTCTCCGGAGAGAGATTTCTCCCAGTGTAGTTCGTACAGGAGATTCGGATTGCGTCACGGGGCCTCAGAGTAGTCGTGAGACCGGGGTTCGATTCTATGCCGTCTCAACCAGGAGAGTGCCGTGTTCTGCGCACAGCTCATCCGCTTTTCGGCGACTTGTTCGACAGAGAGGGAGTTCTCGGCGCAGAGTTCGCATAAATACTGCTCATCACCGGAGATCGGGTTGCGAGTGATTTTTTGCGACTACGCTCGTCTCAGGTACGATTCCACACAAAGCTTACACCGAAACATAACTCTACAGCCAGTTGGAGGGGAATTGTCACACGCTCCCTTCCTTCTCCTGATAACCTACGATACTCCGAAACACGGGCAATGTCCGGAGTGTGGTGAGAACATTTCTGCTGCACACGTCTTGGTTGAATATGAGTAAAACAACGGAACGACTGGTATCTGGGCAGAGTGTCCCATCTGCGACGATGTCGTGAGTCCCGAGTGAATTCTGAGCAACGACACGACAGCAGAGTCAAGTGTTCTGCACTATTACGCTGCCAGGAGGCCGACTAATGAAGATTTCTGAAGAACTCCAATGTCTGTTTTCAGCTTCGATTGAGGAACAGGACGGGTCGTACGTGATCGACGTTCCAGAGCGCGAGCTACAACTGGGTGATCTACAGCAAGGAGAAACATATCGCGTCGCACTCGTGTCTTCCCCGACACAGAGCGAGCCAGAACAGAGCGAACAGGCTGAAACGGGATCACAGTCCCAGCGTGAGCCACAGGAACCACCAGTTGAGGAAAGTGAGACTCGAGAAGTCGAGATTGAGGACATCGGCGAACAGGGTGATGGCATCACTCGGGTCGAACGTGGTTTCGTCGTGATCGTCCCGGATACGAAAGAGAGTGAGCGAGTCAAAATTGAGATTACCGATGTACGGCAAAACGTCGCTTTCGCCGAGGTCGTCGAACGGTTGAGTTACTACGAGTAATTCCTCGATTTTCGGTGCGAGAAGAGGACGAACAGACACTCGCAGTTATTGTAAGAATAGGTTGTCCGTAGAGTCAAACTGCACTTACAGCTCAGGGAAGGTGGATTTCGGCGGGGAGGAACGAACGACGGAGTGGGGCGGGGTGAAAGCCCTCCCGAGAGAGTTGTGCGACCACGTTAGAAAGTGTGGCCGGGAGTGAACGGAGGTGTTCCTACTTGGGCTTACTCCTCGAACCTGGCGTTTGCGACGGCAGCGGCGATTTCTGCCTCCTCAACCGTCGCTTCCTTGGTGACGCCGTCTTCATCTATGCTGACGTCGTCGTTCTGGTTCTCGGTCGTGGTCTCACTATTGGATCTGTCCGACCGGTGGTCCATGTCAATTCCGAGGTCCTCGCGAGCGTCGTTGACGGCCTCCCGATAGTTATCGAGGTCGAGACTGTCGCCGTACTGCTCGCGGCTCATCGCGGCGAACTCGCTGTCACTATCGGGGAAGGCGTCGAGTCGGGCTTCGGTACATTCGATGGTCTCGGAAACCCACTGATCACGGGTTTCATTATCGACGCGGGTGGTGGTCTCGGGCCGGAGCGAGACGTACGTCTCGCCATCGCTCTCGAACGCGGATGGCTTCGCGGTCACAGCGACGTACGCCGGGGGTTCGAGGCTGGAGAGGAGCGCAGCGGCCTGGGGCTGGTACTGCCCGGCGTAGACGAACATAGTGCCCGTAGGGTCGACCACGCGAGCCTGCAAGTATTCGTCCTCGTTCCCGACGTCGTTGACTTCGGTTATCGTGCCGACGAGGAAGTATCGGTTGGCGACCTCGCCCGACGGAAGCAGCGCGAAGTTCGGGGCTCGTTCCTCATCAGACTGTTTGAAGACGTGGGTAGCGTCGTTGATTTCGGCGGCGAAGGCACGCTTCGCTACCTGGCGACCTTGCCGGCCGGCATTGCTGTTCTCGGTGTCGGTGCTGTTGGATGTCGCTTCTGGGTTGGATTTGCTCATAAAGTGTTTAGTGACGGTTGTGGAGTCGAAAGTCAGGCTACTCGGGTCGCGTTCTGGTTCGGATTCGAGGTTACCCGTGCTGTTCAGCCTCGTTCACGAGCAGATATCGACCGACAATAGAGCCTTCTACACGGTAGTACCGGCCCACGAGCGCGTCGATGAGGGCGTCCTCGACAACGCTGGTATCGAGAGCGTCCATCGCCTGCTCGATGGCCTCATTGAGCGTGATACCCGCGATGGCCTCAGTCGCTTCGCGGTCGAAGATTGCGTACTGGACGGTCTCACCGTCGTCGAAGACCGCTTTGATGCGAAGGTCGAATTCCCCTTCAACGTCGCCGTGTTCTGCACACCGACCATTCTGGAGGACGCGCGTGCAGTCCCCGTCGGGACACCGCTTGATGAGTCCCGACCCGGACTGGATTGCAACCATCGGGACAGAGAGTTGGACATCTTCGATATCGGCTCTAACGTCGATGTCGCCGTCGACAGGTTCGATGTTCGAGCGCGAGTTGAGGTTGATGCTGTATCGCCCCTGGTACTCGCTGGTGATGACGTTCGAAAGCTTGTAGACGCTACCCTCCTCAAGGGTTGGGAGTTCGGCCTTCGTCCACTTGGTGAACTTGAGGCGACCGCTCTCGTCGCCGATGAGCCCGACCTGGTCGATGCTGTCGTGGGTGGGGTCCCAGAGTTCGACGATTTTTACGGTCACGTCCACCCACTGCTCGTGCTGGTTGATTGAGGCGAGGGTGACGTCGCCGGCGCTCTGGCCAGGGAACTCGAGGTCATCGTATTCGAGGCCGAACACGTCGCGATAGTGGCTGACCGCGGCGCGGCGGGCCTCGTCAAGAGGAACCTTGTACTGGTTGGTCATCTTCTCGAGACGGCTCGCGACTTCCTCTACGCTGGGGAGGTCGCCATCAAGGTCGTCTGGGAACTGTTCGAGGATGCCGGTTGCAGCCTCCGAGAGGTCTGTGTCGGAGACAGTTACGGCTAGTTCTGCGGATTTTGTGTTGCTTGACATTTTCTGGAAGTGGCGCGATTGCTGTCGCTGGCTGGAATGGTTCGACTGGGTGAACGAGACTAGATAGAAGATGAGATTCGAGTGGGAGTGCCCAGAGGACGGCTGCTGGAGCAGCACCCAGGATGTTTGCTCCTCCTCCGATTCCCCTCACCCCCTTGGGGGAGCCAAAACACAGGTATTGGTGGCCGATCGCGACTCACCGGACTTCATCGAGGTTGATGGTTTCCTCGGCACTGATCCAGCCGCCGACGTTCCCGCGCTCGATGAACGCCCAGGTGCCGTCGATGAGCCTGACGAACCGCATCGTTCTTGGAAGGGGACCGGGTCCCGACGGGTACGGGTTGAACTCGTTCTTGTCGTCGGTGACGGGCCGGCTGGGATCTTCGCCGTCGACGATGTCAAGATGGAAGTCGACATCGTCGTCGCCGGTGAGTTCCTCGTTCGTGAGTGGTTGACTGTGACTGTTCGTCGGACCGTGGTCGGAGTTGTTGGTTGACATCGTTCTATTGGAATAGTGAGACTGGATGCACGGAGTGAAGTGCTGCTTCTGTCGACTAGCTGTCTTCGCGCCATCTCTGGCCGCAATTCACACAGGAGAGGAGTCTCGTCGGTGGTTCGTCGATGGACCGGAGTTGAACGAGGCGATATTGCGCTCGATCGTGATCACACTCTGGACACCGGCACGTGGTCGTTGGAAGTCCAAGACCCGGCTTGTCGTCGCTCGCCACGGTAGTCTCCGAGGTGTCGGGGGTTGCAACGCCAGTGAGTACGCTCTCGTTCGTGTCGTCCGCTGTCTCCGTCTCTACCTCTCCCTCCTTGTCGTCATCAAGGGCGGTTCCGAAAAGGTCGAGGTCACGGATAAGCGCCCAGAGACGACGCTTACCCTGGGGAACGGGAGTAACGGGAACAGGCGTGGATTCGGGACGGCCCGTCGAGACGACCTCCCGGATGGCCGCGCCGATCTCGTCCCCTTTGGCGTCGACGTCGACGATTAGGGAGACCACGTTCGCTTGTTCGCGCCACCAAGTTGGGAGTGGTATCTTGCTATCGTCCTCGTCGAATATCTCGGTGGCTTTGAGCCATTCGAGGGCGTCCAGCTTCTCGCCCTTCTCTTGGTCGAGTCTGTCGACGGGAGCATGCACGGGACGGGAGACTTCTTCGACGCCGGGAGCGCCCAAGGGGGGAATCGTACACGCGCTGTGCACTTGGAAGGGCTGTTCGATGCCCTGTTCGCGGTGACGCTTGGCGTATTTCTCCCAGTCTACGTTCGGGATGTCGCCTCTGGGAGCGGGTCCGTCGCCACGCTCGAGAACTTCGATATGCGTCTCGGAGTCAGCGGCGAGAGTGGCCTGTCCCTGGTACTTCCCGACTTTCCCGGCACGAATCCGAACGAGATCGCCTTCGTGGAGGATGACACCCTGTTGAGAGCGTGTCCACACGGTGAATTTGATGGTATCGCCGGCGTCGTCTTTGATGAGGCCGACCTGCTGTTGGCTCCCTGATTTGGGTTGCCAGAGGGTCGTGACTTCGCCCTGGATGTCAGCCTCGACGTTGTACTTCGAGGGGATAATCGGCACGGACGAGATAGGTTGGATGACGCTCGCCTCCTGATAGAGCTGGTCCAACGTGTTGGACTGAGCGGTGAAGACGTCCTGACCGCTCCGGACTTTGCGTGCGAGCAGGTGTCGGAGTACTTCGTCACCGGGGCTGGTGATAAGGTGGTCTTCGATTCGAGCAGCGGCCTCGCGGACAGCTTCAGCCTCGTTATCGTCGATATTTTCGAATGCGTTGTTGCGGATGATTCCCTCCCCGAGGACGCGCTCGTTGCGCTTGGACTGGCGTTCCTCGCGCTCTTCGACGAGCTCCTTACGGCATCGTGTCTCGCGGTCGATGCCGACCACGTGGGCGGCCAAGGCCTTCTCGCGCTGGCGTTTGCGTTCCTCACGGAGTCCGTGTAGGCGTTCCTGGGCTTCGAGTGGGAGTCCAGTGAGGTCCTCGTCGGCGAGGTCGATAGGATCGACGTCGCGACCTTCGGTAGTGCGAAGGCTCGCACCGATCCAGTATGCGTCGAGTTCGTAGTTTCCATTTCCTTCGATTTCGAGGCCGAACTCGTCGTATTCGGGCTCACGACGGGCAGCCATCATGAGCTCGCCAGCGTTCTCGAGGCGGATGCCGAGGCAGTCGCTTTCGAGGTGCGGTGACTCGTAGAGGCCGCGCATGGTGAGTTCGTCGAACCGGTCGTCCTGTTCGACGTCGCCGTTCGTGAGCTGGTCGTCTCCGTTGTGGTAGTACGTCATCTGGTAGTCACTCCATCTGGGTGAGGTCTGAGGCGATCTGAACCGACAGCGGCGCTGCTGTCGACCCTCTCTCACTCCCTCAGCCCCATTTGGGGTCCAAAACTGAGCGCAAGCTAGCCAATCGCGTCTTTAGGAACGTGTCACGTCTTCAGGTGTCCCCCGGTCAGTTCCCGCCCGCATTCGCTGGGGGTAGTCGATGAGCGTGTTCGGGCGGGATTATGAGGGGTAACGTCCGAGGACAGGCTACTGTGCTATGGACTGGGTGGTCGGTAGCCGATACGATTATATCTATATCCTGAGTAGCTAATAGTGAGCCTTGAACGGCTCATCATAACAATGTGGGAAAGGCGATTCTCGTCTTTCCACTTCCACACTTCTTGAGCGATTGCGACGTTCTATAACGGTCTGTGAGGACGAATTGAGAGGCTATGGGCGACGATGAGTGTTGCTGGCGCGAGCGATCTAGTCGGAGGCTCTGTTAGAAGGGAGCGGTATTTCGGGGGTTTTCATCAGAAAACCGCATTACTGCGCGGTGATAGGCGCGATACAGTTATAGACGGTTCGAGCGTCTATGCGAATGGAAAGCACGGTCGCTTTCCCACATTGTTATGAGTGGAAACACCGACAGTGTCCACCTCTCTGAGGCTGGTCACGAGAAGAACGGTAGAACCGAAATCGAATATGAGAATCCGACCCACATTGCCCGTCGCTACGATGGGTGGTTCGACGATCTCCGCTCCCTCGATTGCGAGGAACGCCGTCGCTTGGACGGTAACGTGGAGTCGCCGACTATCCGCTGGCACGCTGGCCTCGATGAGTCCGAGCGTCGCCTCGATGCGGACGGCGTGGAGTCGCAAGGCGCAATCTCTGAATTCACGTCTGGCTCCGAACACGAGTTCGAGAGCGAGAGTTCCGATGATTACTACGGCTGGTACAACGACCAACCGATGGTCCCATCCCGTAGTGATGAGCGGAGGGCTGAGATGAACGCGAGAGGCCGTCCGGCTGATGCGATCACTGAACCCGACGCTCTCTCGACTGGCGAGTACATCTACATGGGCCACGACCGCCTGACCGACCCAACTGGCGATCAGTTGACGGGCACAGCGTCTGGTCTTGAAGAGTACATCCCCACGAGTTCGTCTACTGCCCCCGTACAGTTGGGACAGAAGCTCGAATCTGTCGAAACCCTCGACCTAGACACTCAACGGCTTCGTGAGCTGAAGATCATCCCCAACGATGAACAGACGCCTCGCGAATCAGAAGGTGTCACGACGTCCGAATTAGAAGTGCTGCTTCCCTATGGCGAAGTTGCCTCCCTTCGGAGCGTCGTGCCGAACCCCGAGGACTACTCTCGGTCGTCGATAACCGGAATCGAATTCCGCCTAGCGTTGGATGAAGAGCTCAAGCGGAGCTCTCATGGTATCGACGAAAACGGTCACATGACAGGTGTGGCTGCTCTCTTGAATCAACACACAGACATCCTTGCTCGTTTCCGCACGGAACACGATCGCACGCTTCCTGAGCGACGGGATCGAAACCGGCGGAGCTTCGAACAACGGTTCAAACAGCAGATCTACGACCGAGCTGCTCCGTTGCGCGAGCTGGGTAAGGAAGATCCCGATCTTCGTGAAGAAATTCTTGCCGAGACACGCAGACTGCTTGACGGGAATGCACTGCACGAAATTCGGAAACCACCGGTCACTGTCGCTTCCCAACTTGCACGCCGTGTGCAGGCTGGGACGGACATCACGACCGCGTTCCTTTCGGTTGTCGAAGAGGAGCAGACCGACCCGAGAAACGTCATCAGGATCAACGCGATTTTGAAGGCGAATCTCGCGTCCTCGAAAGGCTATGTCACGACACAGGGCGTCGTGAAGAAAATCTACTATCCACCAGTTCCTAGCCTGAAGTTTGCTATGATTCTAAAGGATGGTAACCGCCGCGAGGATGAGGTCCGCGTTTCCGTCTGGGAGTCCAGCGAATACGAAGAGACTGCGTCAACGGCTGACCCCGATGATGTCGATGGCGAAGTCCTAATCTCGAAGAAGACCCTCATCGAACCGAACGAGGGCGACACTGTGCGTCTGGTGGATTTCAAGCTTCCACGCCAGAGATCCAAGCAGACGTACCAAGGTCAACCGAAGCTCGATTCACGATGGGCATCTGAAATCGAGATTGTCGAACGCGCTCCTGTCAAGTCATCCGATCAGACGTCGACGACTGCCAGACCGCAATATGTTGGTCGTTCGTCGAGTCCGTCTGACGATGGTGAACCAGTTCCCCGGAGTGAGGCTGCGAATTTCGACGGTGAAGTCTGTGTCTCCTGGCCCGAGCCAGTGATGATTGCTGACTTTATCGCCGATGAGCTCACCCGCATTGCCCAGACTGGTGATACTGCATGAGTACACGCGTAGTGCGTACTCCTCGGTATGGATTCGATGACGGAATACCGTCTCCGTACTGTCACCCCGAAATGTAACGAACCCTAACAACCACCCGAGTTCCCCCGACGAACTCAGAAAACTAATCCTTCCTTTTCACAGACCACAGAGCGAGCGGTCTTGATATCGATCGCGATCTCGCAGTCATCCATGTTTAGGATATCGAGACGATATCGAAAGAAGTGGAATGTGGGGGATGTGACGGATGTGACGGATGTGAGGCTACAGTAAATGTGAACGGCAAATCATCTTATAACGTGACAGCGTTGGGTGCGGTACGGTTGCGAACCGGGATGTTTAGTCATCCCGGCCGCTGACGCGACCGGTCGAAACACCCTCCAACAACACGGAATTGGCTCGGCTCGGCCCTCGTTGTGTCATTGACGTGGGCGGATCGAGCGGATTCTCCCTCCACCGATGACACCGAGACCTCCATCGACAGCGAATAGGAGACGGCGATACACAGTTGATGCCCGCGTAACTGGTCGGCGATCGCGATGACGAGCTGGCGCAGCGACGACGAGATGAGTATCGATGAGCAGTGGTACGAAATTCAGTTGTCGGTCCCGTGGGTCGTCGCCGGCGCGAAGAGCGTCCAAGACGCAATCAACATCGCAGTTGCGGAAGTCGGTACGCGAACGAAGTCAACAGAAGCCCGGTCGTCGGAGATCCTCGTCCAAGATGTCGTCTGTCCCTCCTGTGGGTATGAAATGGAGGCGGCGCTCTGTACGACGGATTTTGCGCTGGTCGTACTGACTGTTATCGTCGAGATGTTGGCAGAGTCTCACGAGGAGAGCGAGCGTGTCGCGAAGCGCGAGTTGGGCGTCCGCATGAAGGACATCCCGCTCACGGTGTTGGAGACGCGACCGGTTGACGAAGCGGATGAAAAGCCAGAAATGAACTTCGCGGATCTTGGTCGCGACGTCCAATCCAGAAACGAAACAAAGCAAACGTGAGTTTAAGCGGGGTCAAACCGAAGGATTAGCATAAAATATTCCCGAGAAGAACATTATGCGTGAATAATACATTCTATATGGTTTTTACTGTAAATAGATCCTACCGGTTCATCATACTTCCAGAGGACTACACTAAATTCTTTTATCACAACCTCAAAGCGGTCTAATCAGGCGAACCGTTTCAGCGAGGATTTAGAGATTTCTCTAAATCGAGTATCCTCCATTACAATATCAAGGATAGTCTCAGGATTGTGGAGTAGCCGATGAGAGTTATGGCGGCCGCCGCCTTTTCCCATATTTACCTCTTTAGTTTCAATTACCTGACTGAGTTGCATCTCATCGAGGATATCCCGGAACCGCCGTATCCCGATCGTGTCCATATCTATTGCGTTAGTGATCTGCTGGTACGCATCATATAGTTCACCTGTGATAACATAATCGTCGCGCGAGTAGAGCGACTTGGCAGAGATTGAGAGGCATGCGGCTTTCATTTGAGTTGGGGTTCCCTGGAGGAAGTCGCGGAATCGATCCTTTTCAAGTGTGTCCTGAGCGCTTCGCACATGATCTTCTCCAACAACGTCTGATCCCTCGCGATCAGCAAGCTCTCCCGCTGTCCTGAATAATCGCATTGCCTTTCGCGCATCTCCGTGTTCCTGTGCTGAGAAAGCCGCAACAAGAGGAATAACGTCATCGGTTAGGACTCCATCACGGAAGGCGTCATCACGGCCTCGAAGAATTTCTTGAATTTGATTTGCGTTGTATGGGTCGAAATTGAGTTCTTGGGTCTGGAAGGCACTCTTCGTGCGTGGGTTTAGCTCGTCGAAGAAATTGATTTGATTGCTTATTGCGATAATTCCAATTTGACACGACGTATCATTCGATTCGACAGCCTTCGCGAGACTCATCAAAACGTGGTCGCTCTTGAGAAGGTCGACTTCGTCGAGAATGATGATAGCCGAATCATAGTGATCGAGAATCTGCCAGAGGCGTTTGTAGAACTTGTCTTTCGGTAGCCCGGTATCGGGCATTTTCACGATGTCTTCATCCTCGTCATAGATATCCTCGTCGTTCAGCTGTTGCCCGATTGTCGAGATGACTTGAACTTCAGTTGAGGATTTCGAACAGTCTAGATACGTATGACCTATTCGGATATCCTCAACAGATGCATTGACAGCGCGACGAGTGACGTATCGGGAGACAAGAGATTTTCCCGTTCCTGTTTTCCCGGTAATTGAGATATGATTTGGGGCACCACCATAGACAGCGTCGTTCAGACAGCTGCTGATAGTGGAAATATAATCGTCACGTCCGACAATTCGATCGCCATCAGGTACCCAACCGACACGGACCATCTCCTTATTTTGGAAAATTCCCTTCCGTTGAGAAAAGAGCGGGTCGTCAACTTTGAATTGTGTACCGTCCCCGTCGCTTGATGGCGGTTTTCCATTCTCGTCTGGACTCCCCTTCGGTTCCGATGTTTGGACGCGAGATCGGTCGTCTTGACCGTCTGAAGACGCAGATTCCAAATCTCGACTTTCATCGGAAGTCGAGGTCCCGTTTGACATAGAGGCATCGACGAAACCTGATTACTTAAATGTATTCCCACCTCGACTTCCGACGTAAATCTACCACCGAAGAGAATATAGTGGAAGGACTACCTCGGCCTCCGAACAACCACAGACCCCCAACACACACACCCCTTCGGTTCCGTCGTTACCGATGAACGTGTACCCCTCACAGGAAGCATAGGTACGATCACGGTCCAGAGGATAGAACGCGCCTCTACGGCGTTTCTCTGCGTTTCAATCTGTTACCGAATTTCGTCTCGAACAAATCAGTCGCTCCGCTTCTGCATATCTAGTACTTTGTCCTGCGGAATTGTTTTAGCTGTATTGGCATAAAGCTATGGGTAAACTAACTCAAATTTTACATATTTTTATCGTGAGATAGGATACGGATCACCTCTAATATTTTCAGTCTAGTTACCTGCTTTCGTGGCCGCTAACGTCGGAACCGGTGGGGTGTGTCTGATCATCCTATCCTCGATCTGGGCGGTCACCAATTCATCTAACGCCGGAACCGAAGGGGTGTGGGTCAACCATCGTGGGCTGGTAGAGTCTCCCGAGTATAACTCTCGTCTCTAACTTTCATATTCCATTTGTGGGATGCCGAATTATTCACTCTCAACGAGAGTTCTGAGGTAGTCTCCACCTGTCTTTTCATCTTATTTGTTCCGCTCTAATACTAAGAGAGTAGATTCACATGCTAACGTCGGAAATGGTGCGGTATCTCATCTTGATCTCTGGTGAGCTAATACGATCTATCCTTCATTTACGACGGAAGTCTTGGGGTGTCCCTTTGTGTTAACGTCGGAACCCGTGGGGGGCCGACCATCTCTCCTTACGACGGAACCGGAGGGGTGTCCCCTCTCTGAATTTTCTCTCCCCACGTTGGATCGTGGTATGTCCGATGTTCCGATTCACCTGTTCGTATGGAAGAGCGAGCCCCCGTATGAGATATCACCTGCACTCCCCTGTCAGGCCAAGCACTACTCAACATTGGGGTCCTGAACGGCATAGCCAAAAATAAAGTTGCATATTATTCTATCGCCAAGACGGGAAACTCTGAGCTCTCCCACTGCTGTTGGAGGACACAAACAAAGCGGTGTAGTAGCACTTCACTATTACTCTCGGAATTCTTCATCGAGGAGGTTGCGCTCGGCGGGGTCGCCGTCGTACCTGAACGAGACGAGTTCGTGGAAGTCTTGATTCGTCCGATCCTCAAGGTACACGCTGTAGTCCGTGTCCGCGTCGGGTTCGTCATCTTCGCCGTAGCCGAGGATGAGATACTCGGTCTCCGTCTCGTCGACGACGAAGTGAGCCCGCTCGACAAACCACTTATTCTCGACTCTGTACCAGCCCTCGTCCTTATTGATGTGGAAGATGCGTCCGTACTCTGGGTTCCCACCGTTTTTCGAGACTCTGATGGGATACATCGTCGGAACGACGTACTCGTCGGAACTCTTCCAGTCATCGATATCGACGGCCAGATCGAAGGTAAGGTCGACAAGCCAGACAGGGCCGTGATATTCGGTGTGATCCTTGTATTCGTTAATGATCCGGTAGAAATGGTACGGGTCGGAAACCGAGGCGGTGAGCGGGAAGACAGGCTCATCCGAGTCAGGCGTCGGGGTCGAACTCTCCCCACCATCATTCGTCCCGCCACTAGCGCTAGAGCTGGAGCAGCCGGCGATCGCGGTGATTGCTCCAGCACCGGCGAGCGCACCGCCCTCCTGGAGGAATGATCGGCGACCGAGAGTACTGTTCGAGTGCTGTGCGTCCGTGGAGGTATTGTTGGAGTTCATGATTGGAATGAACGAAATCGACCGAGAACAGCGGTTACACCGCCTCTTCGATCTCCATCACTCCTCTTCAGGGCCCACTACTCACACGATGCCGAGGAAGGAGCTTGGTGGGTGTTCATAGTCAGAACTAGCAGTGAAATGCAAGCATAACTCTTCGCGAACCACATTCAATGTAGCCGCCACATTTCACGATGTGTAGCGGGTTGCTCTGACCGCAATTGGTGACGTTAACGGTATCTCCAGATGAGATGAAGTCGTACGAAAGGCTCAAATCCTACGTTACTGTCCGAACGTAGATGCCGTTTGGTGTTGCGTAGGACAAGAACGGAGCGCCGGAACTGGCATCCGTCTGAAAACTGCTGGCGGATGGTCGAATGGTACAGAAAGTGACGATGCGAGAGCCAGGTGCGTCGTCAGACGTGGCATTGGCAATACTGGCCGACCTCCAAGGACCACGCTCTCAAGCGTATGGTCGGGTCGGCTGTGACTCTCGACGGGGACTCTGCGATGAGTTCGGTGGCGTTGCCAGATTGCTTTCTAGTGTTGCTATGAGTGGACACGGGCAGGACTCGTGCCAAGACTCCGGGAACGGAACCGATGGAAACAGAGTCGAACGGTCGGTGAGGGCTAGCGATTGATCGTCGTGAGGCCCGCGATCTTCGACGAAGGCAGTGATAAGCCGACCTCATCGATGGGGCGAGCACTAATAGATGGTCGAATCGCCCCTCACCTCCTTCAGGGGGCAAAAACTGGAGAAAAGAAGCGCCAGAGGGAACCAGAAATGGGTAGAAGCTAGTCAAGGGTCAAGAGCCGATGCAACCGCATACCGCTTGAGACCAGCGAACCGCCGTCGTACCGGGGGCACTCGGCAGATTTTCGATGCACAGTGACGGCGTGCCGGAGGGCGACGTTCACCCTAGCCGGACGGGAATATCCCGCGCCGCCCTTACTGGGCGGGAGCTGGCTCCGACTCGATGTCGCTGCCGGCAGGAGCGAGGTCCTCGGCTGCCGCCTGGACTGCCGCTTCGATGGCCGAGATATCACTGTTGTAGACGCTGAGAACGGCGTCCGCTGCATCCGATTCTCCGCTCTCGAGCGCGCCTAGTCGCGCCCGGGTCGCGTTAATGGTTTCAGCCATCCACGAGTCGCGAATCTCCCCGCCCACCGTCGAGATGTGCTCGGGCTGGATGGAGACGTTCACGCCGGCGTCCGTCTCGTACTGGTGGACCTTGCCGACCACTGCGACGAACGACGGGGTCTCGGCCGAGCGGAGCACAGCCATCGGCTCCTGCTGGTACTGCCCCGCGTAGATGTTCACAACTTCACCACCTGCCATGACGCGCCCCTTCCAGAACTCGGAGTCATCGCCGACATCCGAGGTTTCGATGAGAGCACCGACCACGAGCACGCGGTTGACCGCCTCACCCGAGGGGAGTAGCGTGAACTTTGGCGCACGATCGTCGCCCTCGTCCTCTGGACGGGTGAACGAGTGGGTCGCCATGTTCAGCTCTTCAGCGAACACGCGCTTGGCAGGTTGGCGCTGCGTGGCGGCGTCTGCGAGGGCTGCGTTACTGAGGCCGGCATTCTCTCCCGAGTAGGAGATCTCCTCGACCTCGTCGACGAGGAAGTACTCGCCGATGACCGGGCCCCGGATATCATACGTCCTGCCGATGAGCAACTCACGGAGCTCCGTTTCGACGACGCTGGGATCGAGGGCCTCAGAAGCCATCTCCATGGCGTCATCGAGACTCACTTCGGAGACTGCCTCAGTCATCTCAGCGTTGAACAGCGTGCGGACAGCACGGTTGCCATCGTCGAGGATGGCCTTCAGGCGAAGATCGAACACGCCATCGACGTCACCGTGTTCGGAGCAGCGACCGTTCTGGAGGACGCGCGTGCAGTCCTCGCTGGGGCAGCGCTTGATGAGGCCCGAACCCTCATCGAGGCCGACGAGCGTCCCAGTGGCGCGAATCGACCCGTCCGTGGGTTCGACGGCCTCCTCGGACTCCGTGACGCTGCTCGCCTTGTTGAGCGAGATGGAGTACTTGCCCTCGTACTCGTTCGTGACCGCCGAGGTGATGTCGTAGGTGACGCCTTCCTCGAGTGTCGGGAGCGAGTCAGTGTTCTTCGCCCAGACAACGAACTTCATTTGGGCCGTTTCGTCGGCGATGAGGCCGACCTGCCGCATGGAATCGGAGTGCGGCTCCCAGAGGTCGACGATCTGCGCCCGGACGTCCACCCATTCCTCGTCACCGAGGTTCGAGATATCCTCGAGAGCTATCCGGTCGAAGCCCCGGGAACTGCTGTTACCGGTGCCGACGAAGCCGGCAACCGCCTTGACCCCGTCCGAGAGGTCGTTGGATTCGAGGTCGTAGTCGTTGATGACGTTACGAACTGTCGTCTCGACCGCCGTCTCGATCGGAACGGAGAACTCCTGCATGGCCGCAATTCGCTCTTCAATGCTCGACACGGGGATCTCCACGCCCATCTCGCCGAACTCGCCGCTGATGTCTTCCGCGCGCTGTGCTACGTCTGTGGTAATGTTTGCACACATGTTTGTCACTCTCTGAGGGGATTTCTGAGAAACGGCTTCGGGACTGGGCACTCGACCGTCGCGCCCCACCCCACCCGCTCTCCCTCACCCCCTTTGGGGGCTAATACTCACGGGAGACGCAAGCAGGATAACCGGAAAGCGACGATTGGGACATCCCGACCGCCGCCGTATGGACTGATTCACTCCGAGGTTGAACCCCGGATCTCGGCGAGAATGAACGCAGTCACCGCTGCGCCCCTCTCTGACTTCCCTCACCCCTCTTTGGGGACCAAAACTCACGCTGCGAGGAGCTGGGGAAACCGAGAGAACAGAGGCACTTTGCCCGTCCGAGCCGTCTAGTCGGAAAGCAGTACGTACAGAATCGCGTTCACATCCTCGACGACTAGAAGGTGTAGTCGTCGCGATCGCGAGCTTCGGCACACGCCTCGCAGAGGATGTCGAATGGCGGCCACCCGGTCAGTCCGTCGGCATCTTCGAGGAGCGTGGTCGGGACCAGGCCCGACATCCCACACCCACCGTCACACGACGCCCAGGAATGGCTGACCGCGGCGAACGTCTCGCCATGTGGGTCATGGTGGGGCTTCCTGAACTCGGGGCCATCGCCGGTCTTGAACTGAACGCTCACGGGTTCTCGCGGCTCAATTTTGGCTTCGGTCGCTGATCTGCTGAAATCGCTGTCGATACGCCGCTCATCGGGGTTGATGTTGTCGTACATCTCACTTCCCTCACCCCCATTTGGGGTCCAATACTCACGCTGCGAGGAGCGGGGGTACACACGGAACGAACGGCGCGATCAGCCCGCCGGCCGAACAGTTCGGAACAGCGCCGTTACCTGAAGAGACGCGAGAGGAAGCCCTGTTTCTTGCGTCGTTCGCGTTCTTCGGCCTTGATACGTTCGTTCGCCTCTTCGTACTCTTGGAGGACGGCGTCGATTCCTGTGAGTGTCTCTTTTGCCGTCTTTGCGTCTTCGCGCCGAATCTTCGGACGCATAATCTGCTTGACTCGCTTCACGGGGTCGTCTGGGAGCTCGGCAGCGTCTCTCGAGAGCTCCCCGAGGTGCTTGAGTTGCGTACGATACTGAGCGCGTTCCTCCATCAGCTCATCCATCGTTTCGAGGTAGACCCTGAGGACAAACCGGAGGCGTTCGTTCTCCTCGCCCTGCTCGCTGAGTTCGGCGAGTTCCCTTGATTGCCGGTCGAGTTTCCGAGCGAGAATTCGCTGGTCTTCACGAGCGAGACGCATTGCCTGGTCGGTCGCGGAGTAGCCCCGGATCTCACCGATGGTCCAATCCGCTGGGTACTTCTCGTCATCATTGAGCGTCGGGTCGGTGCGTTCCCATCCCGGCCCGGCGTCGCGAGCGGACGCTTCCATCATTCGCTGGGTGCTCTCGTCGAGGTCGGAATCGGTGTCCACCCCACGCGGGTCAGCGGGTTCGCGACCATCCGTCGTCGGCGGCGCGGCCCCTGGCCCGGCCGTTCTCTGCCCTGAGACAGGACTATCATCAGCACTTGTCCCAGCTGTCGTGGAACCTTTGGGTGTGGTCGTCGACGAAGCGGCGTCATGACTATGGGCCCGGGCGTGGCTGTTCCCCTGTTCCGGTTCCTGCCTAGTTGCGTAGGCGTCAGCGACTGCTGCCGGGTCGCCATCTTCGTCGGGGTTGACGGGAATGAACTCTTCGTCGTCCTCGAGGTTAGGATGGACATCGGTATTGACGGCGGGGGATCCCCCGTTCGCCCCTTCGCTGTGCAGTGGGTTTGTCTCGTCCGTAGCGGCGTTGACAGTCTCGGACGGCTCGGAATCGGAGCCAATCTTGAAATCCATCGGCGGGAGATCGTGGTCGTCCGCCCCCGAGGATGACGATGAATCCGAGCCGTTGGAATCGGCCTTCGAGAACTTCACACCATCTTTGCTCGGGACTTCGTAGTAATCGTCCACCCGGAGGAGTGCACGGGCGAGCGTGACATCGCCGTAGGTTGCGCCACTCGCGTAGTGACGTCGCTCCCACTTATCGCGGTGCAGGCCGGATTCCTCGAACAGTGCGTTCATCCGTTTGGGGTCTTTCGCCGTCCAGAACGCGAGGTTGTGAGCGAGCGCCATATCTGCCTCGGACTGGCTTGGATAATCGGCGTCATGGGACCCCCACATCGAGGCGTCGCCTTCGTAGAGACGCTGCCTGCGGTCACCTCCCTGAGAGTCGAACATCCGCGTGAGTATCTCTTGATCTGATAGGTCCACACCGGGTCCCGCGAGGTCGGCGAACGTACTCGGACACTTGGAGGGAAGGTACTTCGTCGCGACCCGCTCGAGGGCCTCCTTGATTGCGGGGTCGTGGATGCTCTTGAAGGCGTCTCCATAACGCTCAATGAGCGAACTCGCACTCTGCTGCGCCCGGGCCTCGATGCCGCGGCGACCATCCGCGTCACCTCTGCTTTCTGAATCTTCAACTTCTGTCCCTCTGGTGAGAGTCGTCTGTCCACCTGGTCTCACGCCATCCTCGATGAACTCGCGGTGAACGGTCTCTATCTCATCCTGACGCTTCCGGATTTCTGTGGGGGTTCCCTCGACGTGAGCACCAGTCGTAGCGAAGTACCGTCCGGAGTCATACATCTCAATAGGGCCCTTCCGGTTTCCGCCGGGCGGAAGTTTCCCACTTGCGAGGATATGCACACCAGTCCCGGAAGCGGAAACCTCCGTATATGAGTCGACCTTGTCGATGATTGTTTGCGTCCATTCCTTGATTTCACCAGTATCAGAATCACGACAGTTATCGAGGTCGATACCGACGATGGTGACGTCGTCACTGAAGACGAACCCCAGACCATCGGCGTTCACGCGAGAGTCGTTGAGTGAATCCCAGGCGGTGTCGAAGTCTCGGCGATGTTCGGGGTTGGTAACGTCGGCATTAATGTCACCACTCGTCCGATATGGTTTAGTCGGAATCTTGGTAGATTTTCCGTCACGCATACCTTCACGCCAGCAAATCCAATTCCTGATAGTGCGGATTTTGTCCGGGATCCCGTCTTTAGCTACGTCTACTTTTGGCATGGATATTACCTATTGTCAGTCCGCCTCGTCGCCTCGTTTCGTCGGGCGAGACAAACCGATTTCGTCGATTTTCCCCGACTCAGGGCGAAAACCAACAGACAGCACACGAATTGTGAGCGAATGATCTCCCTCCCGTATCCAATACTATGTAAAATCACTCCGGAGGTGTCGAATGGAGCGATCTGGTTGGTTGATAGCCTGTCTAAAACGCTTTGCGCACGTGCGCTAAGTGCTGACGCTGAAGGAGTGTTAGAAAAGGCGGATTCTGACGATAGAGCTCCCATACTGCTGATGCGCGTCACACGCGAATTTTGCGCGAAGTTGCGAGCACTCGAAACCCCCGCAAACCCGGTGATTTCGCTTTGAACCTCAAAATGCCGTTTTAGAGCCTCTAAAACGCCTTGAACGCGCGCACTAAGTGCTGACGCTGAAGGGGCGTTAGAAAAGGCGGATTTGCGGGGTACAGCGTCCGTACTGCTCGTGCGCGTCGTGCGCGGACTTTGTGCGAATGCGTGGATGTGACTAGTCGAGATCATCGAGGAGATTTGGAGCGCCGACGAACGTCCACTTACCATCTTCACCCCAGATGGCTTCGGTGAGCTTCTCGTAGGTCCGCTTACTTCTCTTGGGGGGCAGTTCGTCGATCCGGCCAGCATTTGCGAGGGCTCGAGTGATATCCCATGCGACTGATAGATTGGGCACAATCCAGATTTTCATCTCGACGTCGAACCTGTTGAAGTCGTCATAGTGCTTGACCATCAGCGAGGGATGGACGTTTGAGATGACCTCTCCAATAATGACGGGATCTTTGCCATCGTAGCCGACCACGTCTGGCTTCACATCAGTCCCGTGAAGTGGCGTATATTTTTTAACAAAATAGTGATTGTTCGGGTCACGGGCGAGTGTGCGAGCGAACGCCTCTACCATCACCTTGTGGTAGGTCTTCTCGTTCACATCGCCCTGATCTTCGCCGGTAGCGACCTTCGCTCCACACGCTCGCTGGCCGTCGCGAGTCACAGTGTAGTAGACCCGCAGATTTTCGGTCCGCTTCTCGAGGTAGCCGAGTTCGATGAGCTTCTCTTCGTCTACCTCATCAAACTGATTCTTTATCCTCTCCATCGAGTTCACAACGTCGTAGGCAGGGTGGTTGCCGTTGACTGTGGTGACAATCGCGGTCAGGAAATGGCGTTCTTCAACTGTCAGACTCTTATCTATACCTTCTCGAGTCTCTCTATCCTTTTTGTCGGCACTCTCAGTGGCGTTCTCGTTGGGGGCATCAGACGCACTCTGATCGTCTGTATTGTCGGCACTTGTTCCCCTCTCCTCGTCGGTGTCTGCATCGTCGGTTTTGGACGGATCCTCGGAGCTAGGGTCAACTCCACCGTAGAGAAAGCCGTCAACTCGATCTCCCAGATTACTGTCTCCTTCATCAGCTGATCGTGGAACCCCGCCATCGGTCTCGTTGTCATCGTTCGTCTCTCGCGGCGGGCGGCGTGAACCGAGATCGTCTGTGAGGTCGTCTGCGGGAACTCGACTAGCTCCTGATTCGGCCTGTTCGCCGTGCTCGTTCGATCGGGGTTGTCCCTCTGTGCTGGGGGTGTTTGGACTCCCCGTGCCGAGTTGCGTCTGAGGGTTGGACCCAGTCTTCTTGCCTTCGCCGTTTGCGTCTCGGTTCTCGCCGGACACGCCAATCTCGAAGTCACGATTCTGGCTATTTTCACTACCGTTGATGCCGCGTCTGTGTTCGGCTGAGAGCTGCTCGTCGGAAGCGTCGGTGTTGCTTCCGGGTAGCAGGCAGTGGTCACGCCGCGTTGTACGGGTAATTTCTGCGTTGATGTCGCTGAAGACATGACCCTGCGTCGACACGGTCTTGTTGATCACGGGGTTGTCAGAATCGCTGTGACCGTCGGGGATATCGACGGGGAGCATCGTCACGATTTCGGGGATATCGGTCATGAACCCGGTGTCAGGGAGTTGAGCGACCCATTCTCCACGCGGGAGCGACGTGATCCGGTCGACGAGTTCCTCGTCCTCGATGCCTTCGTGGAACAGCGTCATCACGAGCTCGTCGTCGACGGCGAGTTTCCCGATGAGTTTCGTATTGATGTTCCGCAGAATTTCCTTGTACGAGGAGACGTCGAGGGCATCGGCCTTGACCTGCTCTGCGAAGTGGACGATGACTTCGAGGGAGAGACCGAATTCACGCCCGTCAGGAATCATGTCGTCGCGTACCAGTTCGGACTGGAGCATCGCCGCAGCTTCGTCGATGATGAGGTTGATAACGTATCCATCCTCGACCGGCGGGGTGTTCCTGAGTCGATGACGGAGACGAGCGCCCGACCAGATGTAGTCGAGCAGCATGAAGGTAAACAGATTGCTCGAGGCGGGCCGGAGGTCACCCGTATCGACGAGGACGACCTTCTTCGAGGCGAGGACGTCCTGGATGTCGAACATCGGCGATTGGTTGGCGTAGCAGCCCTTCTCGCCGTTCCACTCGGGAACGAAATTGAGGACACGCCAGACAAAGCTCCGCTCAGCGAGCTTCGTGATGCGGTTCATCACAGCATCGATCGACGTTTGGAACCGCTGCTCGTCGGCGTGGAGATGCCGCGTGAGAGCGAGGCGAAGCGTCCGGTCGCTCACTTCGGGGAGTTGCCCCTGCTGCATCTCGTAGGCAACCTGGAACAGGTCTTGGATGGGCCATGCGTCCCGGCCGTACACGGGGTCGAACATCGCCTTGATGAGGTTGTTGAGGATCTCTTGGGCGACGAACGCCTGCTGGGTCATTTCTCGGCCCAGCACGTACACGAGGAGTTCGTTGTAGCGGTCAACTTTCTCTTGGACGGCGACCGTGCGTGAGACGCCGGCAGCGAGTTGCGGTCGAATGTCGAAGTACGGGAAAGCAAGCACCTCGTCGTTCGGCCCCGGGACGGGGACGTGGAGGACGTCATCGAGGTTGCCGAATTGCTTGAAGTGTGCTTTCTTGTACTCGTCGGCCATCGTCCCACCTTTCCGGTCGAAGACGAAGATGGGGCCGTCGAACGATTGATAGGCCGACAGCGCATCGTTGACCATTGCGGTTGTCTTCCCGCCGCCCGTCGTCGCTGCGCGGAGAATGTGGTGCGTCAGCTGCTCTGCACTGAGACGGATGGGAATGTCTCGCCGGTTGTCGACGGCGGTCTCGGCGTATCCAATGTGCATTCCGTAATCGTACTGCGAGAGCAGGTCTTCATCTGTTGCCGTGAGTGGCGATCGAGCGTCGGGTGACCCGCCCGATGACCCACGCGAGGCTCGCGGGAGGGCGTCCGTGTGCGGGACGACGACGAAGTTCGCGAGTTCGTCGGGAGAGGCACAGATGAGTGGGTCACCTTTACTGAAGCGCCCGGTAAAACCGCTGATGCTGGCCTGACGGGCGTGGCACAGGCGGGCGAACTCTTTATTGTTGAACCCGAGGAGTTCCCCCTCGATGCCATAATATGGCCCCGAGAGCGACGTGAACGCGTTTGAGATACTCTGGACAGTCTGTTCGTCGCAAGCAGCTCGGAGTGTGAGGTCGAACGTTGTGGTGGGTTGTTTGCGGTCGATCTGTTCCATCCGCGACCCCGTGATCTTGTCATCATCGCCGGCGCTGACGGACCCTCCGACCTGCTCGGAGATGTCTCCACGGTGGATGTTTCGGCGTTCCTGGTCGGATGTTCCAAACATCTGCCGGGCAAACTCGTTTTTAAACGCGGAGAGCGTCCCGTGGTTGCCCATTTTGAGGTTCCGCTTGTGGGTTTCAGCCTCACTAGTCCAGTTAGAGCGTGGCCTGAAGGTGGCCTGGAAGATGAACGGATCGTCGGTGTGGACGGCCTGCTCAAGGAGCACACTGAGCGGCGAGCGATACTGGTCGTCGCTGTCGATAGCCAAATCGCTGAACGGCCGAAGCAGCGTCATCCAGTCGTCTTTTTTTGAGGCAATGCCTTTCCACCGGACGAGCGAGGGACGCTTCTCTTCACGGACTTCCTCGGGACGGAGCGGAACGCCTTCCCTGACGAGCTGTTCTTCAGCCTGCTCGGAAGAAAGATCATGCCCGCTTCCAATACTATGATCCACAAAAACCTCGGGGTCCTCGAAGCCAGCGAGGTTCTCGAGGTCGATAATGTCGTCGAGCGAGGCGATACGTCGCCCGCCAACGCGGGCGTTCCCGTCTTCTGAGTCAAACGCCGCGACGGGGTTGAACGGGACGATCTCGAACTCGAAGGACTCGGGATACATCGCGGCGACGTTTGCGGCGAGCGTCTTGAACGCAGTCGCCTCGTAGGGCGTCACGGAGATATAGAAGTCGAATCGCTTCGTGTTCCGCGGCTTGTGGATGATAAACTCAAAGGTCTTCTTGTAGTCCTTGATGCCGAGGCTGGCTTTGAGATTGAACCGCGAAGTGCTCGTCACGCCCGCCCGGTACAAGCCAAAAAGCCCCGCGATGACGTTCCCGGGTGTGACCTGCTCACGGGCGGGTGAGATGTGGATATATGGCCGGGCTTCGATCGGATCATTGAGTTTCTTTCCCGGCCCAGTCGTGCCCTTGACCTCGTAGGGAGTGAGTTGCTCCTCACGCTCTTCGTTCTCCTGATCGACCTCGTTCTCGGTCGGAGGGACGCGGTCAAAGTTGGTCGGTTCTTCCTGATTCTGAGTGGGGTGGTCCCGTCCCGATTCGGTCGAGTCTTCTCCGCGCGTTGACGACAAAGAGTTGATGCGATCGTGGAGGGTGTCCTGTTCATGATCGTCCCGATTGGGGTCCGTGGATGGGGGAGTCATTGGCCCACCATCTTCTTGCGAGTAGACACACCCCTCCGCCGACACTGTACAACGGTCGAGTGCGTCCCAACCCATCGGGCGATTCGGTTAGATAGGCACACTATTGGACTGTTTGTTGTCATTTTGGATTGTGTTGTGTCGTTTGATTCAGCCGCTACTGGATTGTGACCTAATTCTCCCCACAATTGGAAATTCGGACACGAGCGGCGAGCGGGGAAGGCGTCCGTACCGTCTAGCCCGTCTAGACGGTTTACGGGGTGGCGATCCACTCCAAGACAGCCACGAAGATCGTGACGCCGAAGTAGAAAATCGTCATGCTCATTCCACCAATCATGAGCCACATCCCGTTCTCAGCGCGGTCGGAGTTTTTCCGGGCAGTGAACCACACGATCGCGCCAAAGGCGAGAGCCACGAGGCCAGCGTACTTCAGAACGAGCAGGACGGTGTCGTATAGATTGGTCATGATACCCTCGAAATCGGCTGGGGGCCCACTCTGCGCGGCGACTGGATCCACGAAAACGACTAGGACGAGGATTCCCAAGACGAGGGATGTGCTGTGCTTTCTCAGGAGTTTCTTTGTTCGGAGGGTGCTCATGTTACCCACCGGGAAGAGGTGAGAATCTATTATAAAGAAGAGTAGACTACATCTAATGTGGCAGATGTAGAACGGCGGTTTCAGGGTGTCAACGGGCGGGATTACGGGGGTTTTCACCGGAACAGTTATGTGGTTACCAATAGCACACCTAATTGTTGGACTTGGAACACCCTCCAGTGCCTCCTTGTCCATAGGTGATTGCAGTGCCAACAAACAGCTCCAAGCCCACCTCGAGTGATAACACCGACCGCGACCCCGAGACGACGATCAACATCTGCCTCCACCGGGATACGCATACGCGGTTGACCGCCTACAAGAACGACAACCCCCTGATAGAGAAGTCGTACGACGAAGCGATCAACGAAATCCTTGAAAAAATCGACTTCCCACAGGCTGAAATGATCGAGAACAAGTACCTTCCGTCAATGTCCGACGCACATCCTAGCGACTCAGACTGAGACGAACGACCCACCTACAACATGTTCTTTTTCACGCTGGTTTCCTTTCCCCACTGACGTAGCACGGTATTACGGAGAGCTGGCCGTCGGGCGGCGTTTCGAATTGATCGGGACATCGTTGTGAGGGCCGCTACTGGAGGCTATCGATATCCCACCTGTTTCGGTGCGCGGGGGGCCCCACCGGAACTCGACGGTATCACCGACGTCGATGCCGTTCTCGGTGGTCCAGTAGTAGGGGACTTCGAGGACGTATTTCGACTGGCCCCGGTACTCTGTGAGGGGATCCCTGTTTTTGAGTTCAGCGTGGTGGATCACGGTGATCCGCCCCTCCTTGTCGATAAAGATGATATCGATGGGGAAGGCCATGTCCCGCATCACGTAGGTGCGTTCTCGTTCTGTGTCGTGGAGAAAAATCATCCCGTGACCATCTTCGAGGGAGTCAGTATTCGAGAGGCCGGTGTATTGTTCTCGCCATGTGGCGGCGACATTTCCCTCGACGGACGCGAGGTAGTCGCCGCTCTCATCGTAGATGGTCGCAGTCCCGTAATCGGGAGAAGTCAGGTCTGCGTGAACAGTATAGCCGACCCATACGACCATCGGTACGAAAACGACGATGAGGATAGCGATGACCCAGGGGTTCTTGAGACGGTCAACAATTCGCCGAGCGATTGTGTCTTCAGGGAGCAACGGTTGGTTCGTGGGGCCGTACTCTTCTTGCTCCTGATCAAATCCCTGTTCTTGCCTGCGGTCGAGATTTCCATCACAATCTCTTCCGGCGTCCGGGCGTTGGCCGTTGCCGGTCATAGCAAAATCCACGCGAAAACGCTGAACACGTTGCCTCCGATGCTTCCACCGATGAGAGTAAGCCCCATTACGATCCCACGACGGCCGCGAGACTCGGCACGCGAATCGCGGCTGCCGAACGCCCACCACGTCACACCGATGATGAATAAGACGAGGCCAAGGCTGTGGAGGACGATGCTGAGAGCGGTGGCGAGCTGGGAGAGGTTGCTTTCGTGAACGCCGGTCACGGCGCCGTAGGGCCACCCATCCGGGAGGAACTTGCTTCCGAGGATGAACACGAGAACCTCGTAGATGACGTCGATAGCGACGATCGCTATGTAGCCGGCTCCGCCACCGACGGCCATCCCCCGGAAGCGGGCCATCGCTCGAGGACTTTTCGCGTAACCCCACCAGCCGATGATACCGATGACGAGCGCAATGAGGGTTCCGTAGCGCCCGATAATGGTCGCGATTTCGAGGATTTCGATTGCGGGCTCAGTAAATTCACTAACCTTGCTCATCCTGATTTCCCCTTGCTGGTGCGACGACGCATCCGCACCCACCACACGGCGAAGATCCCGAGGGCGAGCCACTCGACGAAGATGAGAACATTACTGATTGATGCCGAGATGTATTCCCCGACTGCGCCAACGGCCTCGAAATCGAGGGGTGAGGGCGGCAGGATATAGAGGAGTCGGTCACCCTTGTAGTAGGGGTCGCCGGGTGACCAAAACACGTCGCCGTCGTAGCGAGCGCGGAGAACCGATCCGTCCCACGCGATCTTGGCACGGCCATTATTGTCAGTCGTAACCGTCGATGTCGTTCCGTCATCTTGGGTGACAGTGATTTCCTTATTTTTGATGGAGTTGCCGTCAGTGTCCGTGAGAACGAGGACGCCATCGTGATCCGCGCCGGTAGATGAGACATTAACATCTGTCATCTGGAGGACGGTTGGCTCGTATGGTTGGCTATAGACTTCGAGCTGGTCTTCGCCGGAGACTGTCTTCCCGTCGAGTGGAGCACCGAACGGATTCGAGGCGTCGACGGTGACAGCTTCACCTGTGTCGAGGTCACTCGATCTGACGTCGATGACGTGATGTGTGTAGAGGTCGGTCGGCTGATCGTTATCGGGATCGTTGACGTTGGCAGGAAGTGGTGCTCCCGGGAGCGTCGTCGAAACTTGGCTATCGACGGTTTTCGTGTATCCCCATACTTGGTTGTCTTCACCCTTCTGTGGGAAAGCGGCGGTGACGTTGGCGACGCCTGTCTCGTAGCGGTAGATGGCAGGCCAGCGGTCGTTGTGGGTGTGCGTCGCGTTATGAGAGGTTGACCCGCCTCCGGTGAGGACTTCTACCTCGTCGTTGCGGGAGATACCGTAGAACCGCCACGGAGAGGTGAGGTGGATGGTTTTGTTGTCGATATTGACACTGATCCTTCTCCAGGGGTCGCTCGGGAAGTCTTGATTGCCCTTCCACCTCACGGCGAGGCGGTCGTGACCAGCGCCGTCGATGTGAGCGACATCGATCTCGAGATTCGGGGAATCCCAGTCCGTGATGGTGACGGGGACGCTGTATTTCGTCGTGTGAGTGTTCGTGCTCACACTCGTTCGCGACCATTCACTGCACTTCGAGCTGGTGACACCCCACCGAGTTTCGACTTCGCTGGTGACTTCGAGGGTCGCCGTCAGGGTGTATTCCCCTCGAGGATATTCGAGATTCTTACTCGATATAGATTCAATCGCGATCCAGGTTACCTTACCGAATCGGTTCCATTCGGACTCGCCCGTGAATCCGGGACGATCGAGTCGGACGGACGTGACGTTCGCCGTCGAATTGAGGAGATCGTATTCGGCCCACTCGGTCTTCGGGTAGGTGTGTGAGTGAGTACTGTTTCCGTGCGTGTGCGATCTCGTACACGTTGCACTTCGACTGAAATCCGCTGGGGCAACGGCTCGGTGATCATAGGGAACGTACGCACCTCGGGTTGGGGTCGACCCGGAAACGTATCTGTCACGATACCAGGCACCGCCAAAGAGGTCGTTGATGCCGACCCATGACTCGCGGACTGTATTGAAGTCACTCTGCCCCCATTTTCGGGACATACTCGCGCCGCTCGAGGTGGGGTAAAGCTCCCTGCCGTTCATTTTCGGGATGGCGATCCGATCTGAGTCCTGTGCGTACTTCGTGTATTGTTCGGCCGCGTGGAGGTTCCGTGAGATGATGCTCTCGTGCTTGGCCTGGTGAACGAGGGCGTCGTCAGGGTTTGAGACGTAGAGTTCTTCCGCGTCTGGATCCCATTTCACGTCGGCGTTATAGACGGGCCGCCACTCACCGTACTGGTTAGTAGCACGCACGAACCACTCACCGTCGTTACTTTTTGGCCCGTCGTAGGTGTTCTTCTCATGCACGTTGATGAATTGCGTTTCTGTATAGAACGGCATGCTGGAGTAGGGTTTCCACTCATCCTGGATGGGAATCGCGTTGTAATCGGAGAGGTCCGTGATGTAGACATCGCTTGTTGTGGAATACCGAAGCGATTGCGAGGGTGACAGTGTAGCCCGCCCGAGGTCGACTGGGTAGGCCGGGTAGTCGTTCTCGAAGTAGCCGGTGTAACTGACATCCGCGGGATCGACATCCACGTCGTTGTTCGCGAGGACACGATAGGTTTCGTCGTAGGTATTATCGACGCCAGGCTCGGGACTCGGAATGTCATAGATTGGGCCGATACCTGCAGCGTAGACAACGGTGACGGGTGCGATCACGAGGCTGGTCGCTAAAAGTACCGTCACGAGGATGCGGAATCCGTGTGACCAGCCCCGGAAAGCGTTCGCGGTGGCCTTCATCCCCACACTAGTTGTGGTAGTGAGTTTCGCTGCACACGCGGCGTAGAAGGCGTATATACGTCCTCTAAGCCTATCGGCCCAACTGTCCTCGTGTACCGATCCAGTCTCTCCGTCCCGACGTGAATCAGCCTGAGAGGACATAGTGAATCAGGCTGATGAAGATCGGGAAGGCGAACCCAATGATTGTGAGGACGAACCCGGTTGTTGCCATCGCGAACCCTCGACGGCGGTTGTTGATGGACGGGCTGATGAAGTACGCAATTATGCCGATGACAAGCGTGATAAGACCCGTCCACTTGAGTGCGCTCCCGACCCAACCAGGGAGTGTAACAGCGGCCTTTAGATCGGAAATAAGTGTGCTGAGGTCGGGGCCACTCTGGAGTGGGATAACCGATGCCTGCTGTGTGTGGGTGTCGGTATACAGGAGTACGCTCGCCGCAGTATCAACGACAGGATATAGGAGGGGACCGTGGCTGTACCCGACGAGTTCTGCTAGTATACGCGTGAACGTGGAGATGGCCCGATACCCTCCGAGTGGTACGAGTGGGCCGGTGATTTCTCGAATGTATGATCCCGTAAGATAGGCAACATCGGTACTTGCCGACAGTACTCCACCGACGGGAATGAGCCAGTTGATAAACAGTTCAAGCGCCTCTAGTTGGAGGGGGTTCATGAGATGGTGTTCTGTCATCGCCAGCGGTGCCGACGACGCTTGGAGTGGCTAATCTGAGGCTATCTGCGACTAAATATTCTCTTTACTCACACCCTCCACATGCGCTACATTCACCACAGTTGTTGTAGATTTGAAAAGTCCTTAACTGCCTGCTGCTTATGACGGCTGATGGCAAGTCCTGCAAAAATCCAGTCGCTCACCGGTACGTTGAGTGATGGCTCGCCCCTCCAGGACGAGCGCGAGTCGCCTGCACGTGACGATACGTGCGAGGGTGACTGCGTCTGTCCGGTGAGCTCCAAACAGGGCCCTTCCTCTAGCCTGGAAATGCGAGCACCCTCCCATGCCTGAAATTCAAGTCGACTGGTACTCTCGGGAAGAAGCTGACCGCCTACGCGATCTCCGTGATCGGCACGGGATGATATGGCGCGGCGTCCTCCTTGAGGGAGCCAAACACGCAGAAAGTATAGACCTCCTCAAAGCCCTCGTTGAGTTACACCCAGAACTCGCATACTCTCGACCGGGTGACCACGCTGGCGTTTCTGCCGAGAGAACAAATGTCACCGAGCAACTGCACGAGCAGATTCGCGAACGGCAACGTGCTCGCTCAACGACCGAAATCCCACTGTCTGGTTTCACAGATACGGATATGGACGCTAACGCGAACGGCAGTAGTGACGTCGATAGTGAGGGCAACCGTGACGATGAGGATGCCGGGCACTTTGACGTGAGTGCTGCCGTCGCTCAGGTGCAGGAGAATCGTACCCCCTCTTCCAACCATGTGCAGCGGTCGGTTGCGGCCGAACGTACCCGGGAAAGAGAATACAAACGTTGGGATGCCCAAGCGGCACAGGCCGCCGAAGGCGGCGAAACACTTCACCCCGCGGACGCACACGAGGATGTCGAAGATGTGCTTCGACACCCCGGCGACCGCGACGAGTGGGATATCGTCGACCCGCGCTATGATTACGAGGGCTACGCTGACGAATACGGCGGTGATTTTCGATGAGTCGGCCGTCGAGTCCCTCGGACTACAATACGCGAATCAATATCCCATCTCAAGAGGAGTATGAATGGTTAGACTCGGTTCGGAAAGGTCTCGGGCTGACCTGGCGTGGGATGATGCTGAAAGCCGAACAGCGACTTCTCGCTGCTGAACGAACGTGGCCGCCGGCACTCCGAACCCAGCATGTGGTTTCGGCCCCTGATCAATCGGACGCCGATATCGAAGCGGAACGCGACGTTGAGGCCGATACCGAAGCCGAAGCAGAGAGTGACAGTGACTCCGAGATTGACGAGGTGGCGAAATGAGCCAGGACGTACCGGTGGCATCTAATCTTCTCGCCTCGAAAATGTTCGGTGTCTCGGCCCGCAAATTGGCCGAATCGATGGGGCCGCCCCTTATTCTCCCGCTTATACTCTACACTATCGGTCTCCCGCTGCTGGTGACGCTCCCGTTGGTGTTCGTCGGATTCCTCGTGGGACTGTTCATCTATAGCCGCACTCCGCCGGGACAGCGCCCTCTGCAATATGCAGCAGCGATGGCACGGCACCTGCGTGGGCGAACGGATTACGTCTGGAAGCCTCCGGAGCCTAACAAGGACGATCTCGCGTATCATGAACCCTTTGAGGCGTGGATCACGCGACGCCCAAAGCCAGTTGTCGCCGATGCTGACGGAGTTCGTGATGATGCTGACGAGATAGGTGCGGAGACGGAGACGGACGAACCAACGGACTCGGACGACGGCCTTGACACGGATTGGCCGATCGCGACGTATGGAGGACAAACAAATGACTGAATACGAAGACGCCGGTTCGACGCTGGACCTCATGGATTTCAAGAATGTCCGTGACGGCGGCGTCGTGGAAACGCCTACCACCTATGCGATGGTGATGCAGATACAGCCTCGAGACTGGCTAATCCTCTCTGAAGAACGCAAAGAAAGCCTCTATCTATCGTTCTTGACGTTCCTGCGCGGGGTTCAGTTTCCAACACAGATCCTCTCGATGACGACGGCATACGATCCCGAACCCTACCTCAAGCAGTTTGAGGGAGCCGAAAATATGCTCATCAACTCGGGCGACGACGAGGAAGATGTTGACCCGTTGGATGAGTCGCCGCTGCTCGACTACGGCCGAAAGTACCACACTGAGTGGCTCCGGGGCGTCGTCGATGTCGCGGAAATTCGTGACCGCGACTTCTACTTCGCGGTTGCAGTCGCTAAAGATGAGGAGGCTGACGATGGCCTCAAGGCCCAGATCCAGTCGTTGATGCCTAGCGGGAACGACGTTGAGGTCGACGACGAAGCCAAGTATATCGAGGAAGTGAAAGCCCGCGCCCAGCGTGTGGCGTCGAAGCTCCCCCAGACGCAGGTGGAAGCCGAGATTCTGGACACTCGCCCGGCTGTCCTTGAGGTCCTCTACGAAGTCTATCACGGAGAGAAGCCACCTATCTCGTTCGAGCAAGGTAGCTTCTCACTCCCGGCCGATAGGGCACAGGAGGTCGCCAACGCAGCCTATACTCCCGAAGAAGCGGCACAGGCCGAGGCGAATGAGGATGGTGACTACGAGTTCGATCGCGCTTCCGACGGACATCCCGAAATCGAACCCGAACCAGATTCCGAATTTGATTCCGACCCGCTGGCGGCGGTTGGTGATGGTGGGTACGCACACCCGGACTCCGTTGAGCGCGTCGCAGAATCGCGTATCCTGAGCTGGTACGCTCGTAATATCGGGCCTATTGGACACGGATCACTCCCAGTCGTCCCGCGAGCGGTCTACGCGGGTGTGTTTCTGGGCCTCCTAAGCCTCATACTCAGTGTGGGGGCGTTCGCCACGTTCATCTGGTCGATGAATATCGCCGAACGCGGTACGGACATCTACTGGCTGGCTCGGACCGTGTCGTTCGCGACGGCTGCGGCGAGTCTGCCTGGATTCGTGCTGAGTCTTGTCGTATTGTTCCCTTCGGAGCGAAGAACGAAGGGACTCGCAGTGGCCGGCCTCGCAGCGGCAGGCTATGCACTCACTATGTTCCTTGGAGCGTATCCCCAAGACTGGGACTCAAATCCCGCTGTGACCACGTTCACGCTTGAGGTGTACGCGGTGGGCATCTTCGCGCTGCTCATCGCTGTCGTCCTCGCGGTACGTTCGCGACAAAAGGTGGACCTCTCGAACCTAGTAGTCGCTTCTGACCCCGACGCGTCTGATGTGGCGACCGACGGCGGGGGCGCAGGCATTCCTTCCATCCCCGTCGATGACACTGACGATGAAGACGCTGGCGTTGACCTCGATGAGTGTCGTGACACTGACATCGGTGTTGTCGAGGTCGACACCGACGGCGTCGATATAGAGGGCCCCGATGCTGATACTGGCGCTGACACCACGGACCCCGGGACGACTGAAAATGAATCTGAGGTTACAAAATGAATCCCCTTGAGAAACTCCTCGGAAAGAACGAACCCGAGGAAGACGAGCCTGAACGTATTCCGATCGACGATCTCTCCGGCAAGGAAACCCAGGTCGCACTCGAATACCTAGAACTCCTCGATCGGGAAGCTACCCGGAAGAACATCGAGTGGGCGGCCTACCAGCTCCAGGCCGAAGAAGTTCCGCTTGTCTCTCCTACGGAATCCCTCGAAGAGCGAGAGACGCTTGATAAGAAGCTGGTCGCACCGCGAGCAATGGAGCGCCACCCTGAGTTCCAAGTCCGTGAAGAGAAGGTCACGCAAATCATGACCGTCACGGCCTTCCCTCGGAAAGTCAACCTCGGGTGGCTCGTACCGCTTACTATCGCGGACGTAAACCTCCGCCTCTCGCTGCACATTACACCACGAGATCCGGCAAAGACACGTAAACAGCTCCAGCGCCGCTACACGCAGACCACGACGGCGCTCACGCTCAAGTCCCGAAAGGGTCGGACGGACACCCACCAAGAGGAATTGGAGCGCGAGGACCTCCTACGGATTCTTCAAGACGTGATTCGCGGGACAACGAAGGTCTTTGACATCGCCATCTACATGGAACTTGCCGCGGACTCGCACGAGAAACTCGACGAGATGCGCGAGCGCGTTGACACCATTCTCGCGGAACAGGACGTCGAGACAACGGTACTGCACCACCAACAGATCGAGGGTAATGGGACTATTGTCCCTCTCGCGACGGACACAATCAAGAACGTCCACCCCATCCAGCTCGAGGCGCTTGGGACGCTGTTCAACCTCGTCGAGCCGCCGATCTACGACGAAGACGGCATCATGATGGGCTTCGACGACACATCGCGCCCAGTAATCCTCGACCGCTACGCCCACTCCGGATTCGGGATGACCATCTCGGGGAAAACTGGCTCTGGGAAGTCCTACGCTAGGAAACTCGAAATCTACCGCCGACTGCTGACCGACCCCACGGTGCAGTGCATCTTGTTCGACCCGGCGGGTGATGACTATCCACAGTTCGCGAAGAAACTGGGTGGTGAGGTCATCCGCTTTGGTGGGTCGCAGAAAGTCAATCCGATGGACATCTCAGCACCCACGGGTGAGATTGGAGCGTCCGAGGACACCTACCCTCTCACGGTGCGTTCCGTGGTAGAGATGCTGAACACCCACTACGAAGACCGTGGCGGGCTCCCTGCTGCGGAAGAGGGGATGCTCATCCAAGCGACGCACTACGCCTACCTCTCGAAGGGGATCATCCTTGGCGAGTACGACACCTACGCGAACGAATCACCCATCATCGACGATCTCATCAAGGGTGTGAAAATCATCACAGAAGGGGGTTTCATGGAGGCGCTCGAATCGGACCTCGTCGACGGGGCGGTGCTCGAGCACTTCCAAGAGTTGGACATTCTCGACGAGGACGGCAACCCAGTCACGGAGACGCACATTTCTGTGCCGATGGCAGTAATCACGCCCTCGAAGAAGCACCAGGAGGTCGCGAAGGCGCTGGAACCAAAGTTCGAGTCGTTCAAGCCAGGTGGTATCAACGCGAACCTGAACGGCCAAACAAACCTCGAACTGAACTCGCGTCTCGTCGTGATGGACATGAGTTCGTTTGCCGATACAGGCGAGATGCCGCTGATCCTCCATGCGATGCTCCAGTGGGCGTACCTCGAGGCCAAACGGTCGCCAGATCGCTTCGACGTGACCTTCGATGAGGCCCACTACCTACTGGGGCGTGAATCGACGCGGGATCTAATCAATCTCTTCATCAGGCACGCACGCCACTACGACGCGGGCCTCACCCTGATGAGTCAGACGGCTCACGAGTTCATGCGGACGGACGCTCGCCGCGAAATCTATGAGAACTGCGACATCAAGCTCTTGTTCTATGCACAGTCTGTGTCGGACGCGACGAAGGAGTACTTCGATCTTTCTCCGGCTGAGGTGAAGTACCTCCAATCGGCTCCACGTGGACAGGAGTCCGGATACTCCGGATGTTTGCTGTCGACGACAAAGCACGGGCGCCGCCGTCTCGAGATCCATTCCGGTGACTTCGAGCACTACATGATCGACGACAATCTCGACCCGTGGGACTACATTGAGGAAATCGAGGGACCGATGCGCTCCGGTGAAGCTGATTCCAATGCGGAGCCCGATTTCGAGACGTCCGAAATGCCTCCGGTGTCGAATCGGGAGCTGGACATGGAACTGTCGAGTGCGTTCGCAGAAGACAGAACGACGCAGGAACAGTCCGAGAGTATCGCTGACGACGACACGACGAAATCCTTGACATCCGGCTCTGGTGACCGTTAATGGCGATGGCGATACCGGTCGAACCGCTCCTGCTGATGACGTTCGTCCCCCTCCAACTCGGGCTGGGTGACCTTCCTGAGGCGATAGCGGAGGCGCTCTTTGGGTGGATCGCGGACACGGCTGACGCGATTGCGACCGAACTATCGACGGCACTGACGGACGAACTCATCAAGGGTCTGCTGAAGGTCCCGAACCCGTATGACTCAGCGACGGCGGGCAACGCGTGGACTGGAATGTTCGAGATATCGCTCGTCTTGCTTCCGATAATGATCGCGCTCGCGCTCATCGCGTGGCCGTTCAGCGAAGACCGTGAATCCGGGTTGTTGGATCTCGTCGTCCGTGTCGTGATGATCTTGCTGTTTATTGGCATCTCCCAGCCTGCATGGGGGTTCGCGATTGATGCGACAAACGCTGTAACGGTTGCCATCTTGAACCTTGACCCGGGTAGTGGTGTCAATTATGGGTACGAGAACGGGCTTGTTGGAGCTTCCACCACATTCGGTGTGTGGGTGCTGAAGTTCATCGTCTCGATAGTCGCCGCGATTCTCGCAATCCTGGCACTGTTACTGTCGATATTCTTCCTGCTCCTGCGCTGGTTCATGATCTGGATGGCCTACATCGGGACTCCGTTCTTCGCGGTTGTCTGGTTCGCAGGGCGCGGCCCGCTGAAGTCCGTTGGCAGCGTTGGCGCGACGTTCATGCGGATGGGTGTGTTTTCCCTGTTAGCCGGCCCTGTAATCGCCGTTATTGTGCTGACGTTCCAGGTCATTGAGCATGGCGCGATTCTCCAGACCGCAAAGAGTGGCATTATTGGGAATATTGGCCTTGTGTTCGCTGAACTCGCGCTAATGCTTCTCTTCCCAGTCCTGCTCATCGTGACGATCTGGAAGCTCATTTCGTGGGCCGGCCAGCCCATTGGGGCTGGTGAAGCCGCTTCGGTCGCGACATTGGCTGTCACGGCGGCTGTCGGTGGCGCCGTTGTCGGTGCAGCAGGCGGCAGTGCGTCCGCGGCTGGCAGTGCAGCAGGCGGTAGCGGCGGTAGTGGCGCGGCAGCCGGTGGAACTGCTGGTGGTGCATCAGGCAGTAGCGCGTCTGCGTCTGCCTCGAGTGCAGGTGCCGGAGGCGCCGGAAGTGCGAACGTGGGTGCAGGTGGGTCGGGCTTAGCAAGTCGGATGACGACCAGGGCGAAGGGTGCGGTAGGAAAAGCGAAGAACGTCGCGGGCAAGAAGGCAGCTCAGCGTTCCAGATATGCTGGGACAACCCAGAAGCTCAATAAGGCGAAGTCCTCCCTGAACGCGGCGCAACAGGATGAACAAGCGGCCGGTTCGCAGGCCAAGTTCATCCAGAACTCGATGGCGTCGCGCGACATGGATATGGCCGAGGCGAAAGAGCAGAGATTCCTTGACGCCGAGCCCGTCGAAGGACAGACGCCGAAATTCAAGACCGACCCCGACACGAATGACGTGAAGATGAGTTACGTGGGCACGGACGGGGCCCCTCGGGCCGTTAACCTCACACAAAAGTACAAGTCTGCGAAGGCTGAGCAGCGCGATGCCGGTCAGCGTGTTGAGGAAGCACAGTCGCAGGTCGACGCGACGTCAGTCCGGAAGCGCCGAGCCGACATGGGTAAGACTGTGGGCAAAGCTGGCGTCAAGGCCGGGGCGTTCACGACGAGGACCGGCGTGGCCGCAATGACTGGTGGTGTCGGTGGGAACTCGTATCTCGCACACTCTATGGGTCGTCGGTCATCCCAGCCGATGATCACTTCGGAGTTCGGCCGGGCATCTGGCGGGAAGGCGTCCAAGCCCAACGAAATGGGTGATGAAGGTAACAACGACGACGGCGGAGGGCTGTAGCTTTAGCCCGCCGCTAGTTGTTTTGGAATGGACGTGTAGGAGTAAGCGACTTTGTCTTCGTGTTCGAACCGTTCGGGTGTCTTAGACCCTTGTAAACAGCCTGCTGACGATCTGCTGATCGCACGTAGGCTTATATACCATCACGAGATATAATACGTGAGTCACTCTGTTCGACTGTGAATTTCACGCGGTTCACAGGTGTCTTCGCTCGAAAAAACGCCGAATCAACAACCGACCGCCCCACCCAAACAACGCAAGACATCGCCGAAATCAACACATGTCACTATCAGCTGCCACAACTACCTACATCGCTGCCGACGTCGTCTACGGATACGTCCGAAAGCGTGACGGCTTTCCCACCTACGGTCGGCGTGGCCGCCTCATCGAAGCCTCGCTCATCGCGGCTGTCGTAATGGGCTGGGCGTGGGCGGTCGCACCACTCGTCCTCGATCCCTTTTGGACGGGCGTCGCGGGACTTGCGGTGTACGGCCTGCTGTTCATCCCCGGATTCGCCGCCCTTTGGCTCCTCAAGCGACCACTGTACCTCCCGCTCGGGGTGAGTGGACTGCTGTTTTTCGTCTTAGCGCTCTTGCTCGTTGGGGTGAACGCTTTCCTCCCGAGCACGTCCGGCGACGCCTACTCGGACGCGCTCACGGTTCCGCTTATTACGGGGAATGTACTCGCCGTCATCGCCGGAACGTACGTTGCGACCACGCTGACGGACAAGCGGCGAAACGATCAGGAGAATGAGCGTGAGCGAGCACGAATCCCCTCCGGTCCAACTTCTCCCTCCTCGACCTGGAACACGAACATGGACAGGGATCCCAGTCCAAGCAGTCACGAGGTGAACGATGCTGTCGTCGCCCAGGACGTGTCTACCGACGGAACGCCGGGGACTCATTCCTCGACCGAGAGTAGCCCGTCCGAGGTACAGTTACGGAACCTGACGTACGACTGGCAGCACCCGCCGCAGCGATTCACCGACATCGGCGGCTACGATGACGTGAAAGCCGATCTCGAACGCCGTGTCCTCGAACCCCTCCTGGCGCATCGCGATGGGGATGACCGCTTCTCGCGGTTCAGTGTCGAGCCTGAGAGCGGCATCATGCTGTATGGTCCGCCGGGAACGGGAAAGACGATGTTCGCGAGAGCGCTTGCTGGCGAACTCACTGTCCCGTTCGTCGAGCTCTCTCCAGCGGACGTGACGTCGATGTGGATCAACGAGAGCAGTGACCGGGTCAAGACGCTGTTTGACGAGGCAAAACAGATTGGGCCGTGTGTCATCTTCCTCGACGAAGCCGAACATCTGTTCGGAGCGCGCGAATACTCAGGGAAGGGTTCGCATGCTGAGGACCGGAAGGTGACCAGCGAATTTCTCGCGCAGCTCACTCACGAGGACCGTGAGGCTATCGTGGTTGCGGCGACGAACCGACCGGGTGATATCGACCGGGCGATCCTTCGACCGGGACGGTTGGCTGCACACTTTGAGATTGGCCTCCCGGACGAGGAAGCCCGTACCGCCATCCTCCGGACGCATTTGACCGATGTGCCGTCGTCGCTCTCGGATGCCGAGTACGCGAATCTCGCGACGCATACGGCTGGGATGACGGGAGCGGATCTCGCTGACCTCGTCGACGAGGCCCGACGGAACGCGGCTGACCGCGATGCTCGCGTTTTGACTCGTGACGACTTCCCATCGACTGAGGACCTCCAAGTAATAGCGACAGAGCTGGAACCCGAGACGGACGATCTCCCGACCGTCGACGACGGAGATAACGACGAGGACGACCCTCGAGATCCGGATGCCGCCGTCCGTTCGAAGGCAGATGATGACAGCGGGTCCGACGACTCGGCCATCGGCTACCAGTAGAAGCGCTTCTTACCTATCGGTCCTCTCCACTTCATCCCGTACTGCCCGGACCTCACAGCGCGAACGTGACATCGCTAATTCCCCTACGTTACGCTTCGTATTGTAGTCGTACAGATTGTTACGTAGGACAGCAGTGACGCACTCATTCCCCCTCGCGGTGCTGTGTATCGAGCGGTTGCGGTAGAGGGTCGACCTGTTCTCGACTGCGAGACGGCAGTCGAAGGTGGGACACCCCGCTATCGAAGTGTATTCTGCATCTACATTCACACCTCCATCCGTGTCTGGACGTTGTTTCAGTTGGTGGCGACACGCCGGTAAGGTGACGTGTTGAAGAGTGGCGGGATTCCGGGGGTATCGGCCCAAAAAACAGCGCTGACACCCAAATTTGCTGGATTTATTTATACTACCAGAAAGCGTAGTTCAGGCCGTAGATCATATGAGCCCCCTCCGAGAAGACGCGCAGTCACTCCATGAGCAGTTGGCTCCCCATCTGCCGGATGACTGCGTTGATGAGTATGACGTCGACGCGCTCGCGACGCTCTTCGACTCCTACGTCAACACGTATCGAGTGCCGAGGACCCAGGCGTTCGAGAGTGTTCGAGGCCACGTTCTCAAAGAGGTGGGCATCGACACTGACGCGTTCTGGGCGGCTCAACGCGATAGTGAACGGGGAACGACCGACGATCCTCTCCCTCTTGCTGAGTGTACCACCGATAACGAGTGGGTCACAATTCGCGCGAAGGTCGTCGAACTCTGGGAACCGAAGCACGAGTCTATCCACCAGGTCGGCCTCATCGGCGATGAGAGCGGACGGCTCAAGTTTACCGCGTGGGCAAAGTCGGACCCACCAGACATCGAGGAAGACACGACCTACACGTTCAAAGACGTCGTCGTTGAGGAGTACGAAGGCTCCTATTCGGTGAAAATCAACTCGCGTAGCGAGATTATCGAGCACGCGCATGATAGCGCGGAAGTCGTGACAGATGTCGGGACGATGATCACGACGCACGAGGGATTCTTTGTCGCTATCCAGGGGCAGTCTGGACTCATCAAGCGGTGCTCGGCTTCCGATTGCACTCGCGTCGTCACGGGCGGTGAGTGCAGCGAACACGGCGCCGTCGACGGCGAGTTCGACCTGCGTATCAAAGCGGTCATCGACGATGGGCACACGGCCCAGGAATGCCTGTTCACTCATGGCGTCACTGAGGAGGTCACGGGGATCGACTTGGAGGAGGCCAAGGAGCTGGCGGCCGACGCGCTGGATTTCACCGTCGTCTCCGACCGCTTCACTGACATTCTGATCGGGCGGCGTTTCACCGTCGAAGGCCCCCTGCTCGGGCGGTATCTCCTGGTCGAGGAAGTCGAAGAAACACTGGAGAGGGCGTTCTCGAATGGCTACCAGGAGGCAGTCGTGGAACTGCTCGCAGAACACAACTACGATGGGCCGGGGCTCACAGCTGCGTCCATCGAGGATCTCCCGCGCTCGTATGATGCACACGCGGGCGGTCTTGGAGGCGACTGAAAAGATGGCAACAAGCGACTCTCAATCACAGCAGGGGACGACTGTCCCAGACCGCGAGGTGGCGAAGCACGTCTTTGCCGCCGAGCTGAACGAAGCGACATACACGTTCAAGACCTCACAAGACGAGCGTGCCCCGGTTTACGTTGCACTCCCTACCGGAGTGCGAGCGAACCGAGTGTGTGTCATGGGAACTGTCACGGACGTCGAGGATGTCGGAACCGACGACCAGGAGTACCTTCGAGTGCGTGTCGTCGACCCGACTGGGACGTTCTGGGTGTACGCCGGGCAGTACCAGCATGAGGCACTCAAGAACTTAAAGAAGATTCAGCCACCCGAGTTCCTCGCGGTCATCGGCAAGCCCCGGACGTACAAGACCGACGACGGAGCGATTAATGTCTCACTTGTCCCCGAGGACGTCGGTGTCGTCGACATCAGTACGCGCGATATCTGGGTATTCGAGGCAGCGCGGCGAACACTCGAGCGTGTCGAGTCGGCGCGGGAGACCTCCCCGAAGGTAGCCGCACTCGCTCGCGAACAGTACGGCCATGATGGGTCGTACTTCGCGCATGTCGCGGCGTTCGCGCTCCAGAACCTCCTCGATGGTGACGAATCTGCGACGGAGCTCGACGCGGAGACGATCGAGGAGCGTCTTGAGGAAGCCGAAGCCAAGGGTGACGACGTCGACGGCGAAGAGCTGGAACGGGAAACATTGATCGAGGACTAACGAGTGATGTTTGGGCGTAGTTCCGGAATCAACTCGAAATACGACGATCCCAGCAGTCACGACGAGAAGTATCCGCCTGACTGGGACGCTCGCCGGAAGGCCGTCTACGAACGCGATAACTACACGTGTCAAGAGTGTGGGCGACGGAGTGGACCTCACGCCGGCGACGGCGGGGCGACTCTCCACGCGCACCACCTAATCTCACTCCGTGACGGCGGGTGGCATCATCTGGCGAACCTCGTGACGGTCTGTCAGTACTGTCACGACGGTATCCACGGCCACCCGACCGGGAGTCAGTACGATGAGGGCGAACACAATGCCCTGCGGGTCCTCCGAGTAGTCGGCAGAGTGGCTCTCCGCATTCTCAGGCGTGTGATTCGGTAGTCATGGGCGGATGAGTCTGTCTCCGCTCACCTACCTGGTCAAATCAGATTAGTTGTGCCTGATCGCGCCGGGGATCGGCGCCGAGTACGGCCCCGGTTCTTCCATCACGAGGTCGTCGTGGGGCGCTGCACGGACGGCGAGTGTCGGACTGGGGACAGAGTCAATCGTATGCATGAATCCGGGTTCACTGCTGTAGATGCTGAACGCATCGATGGCGACTCTGACGAGTTCAGCGCGAACGGCATCGGTGTCGACGCCAGCGATGAGCTTCTCCTCGGGCCCAGGTTCGGAGCCGGTGGGGACGACCTCGATTCGGATGTCTTCCACTGGCGGTTGCGACGGCTCGGCCCACGGTGTGAGTGTGTAACGGTCAACTGGCCCGACAAATTCGGGGATGGCGTATCCCAGTGCATCCTCGAGGAGCGTTCGCACGTACGGTCCGCTTAGGAAGAGAATGTCGTCGAAGTGGGCGGGGCCGCGACCGGCTGACGGATTGCCCACGTCGGCGTTGTCAATCGCTTCGAGTTCGGAGCCGACCGGTTCGTCATCGTCGCCATCACTCGGGCTGTAGCCTTGCACATCGAGGTACTTCGAGCGGTCTGCCTGTCCGATGAGCTGGCGTGTGAGGAAGTTCCCGTTGTGTGCGGCTGAGAGCGCGAGCTGGAGTTCGTCAAGGGCACGGACAGAGAGGGGAAGGTATTCGGGCGGGAGGCCTCGCTGCCCGACTGCGGCGTGGAGCGCGGAGACGGAGACCGGCGAGTACTTCGGTTCGCTGGAGGGTGCGTCTGGGGCGGTGTCGAATGGAGACTCGTTCCCACTGGAGGGTGCAGTCATTTCTGTTCTACACGCATCCCTTCCTTCGTCTTGGTATATAAATCAGAGCACGGGGTTCGACCATTCACAGTCTTGGGTCCCCTTTCGATGGGCCGACTCACTGAATGGATCTCTTCTAGTTGCCCCTCTACGAGAGAAACATTCGGACGGTACGTTTGATAACGTCAGCAAATATGCCTGCTAATCTGTTGATGGCAGCTGTGATAACCAGTCTAGGACAGTCTGCTCAGCATCATCGATCTCTGATATGGAATTCGTCCCACCTAGTAGATTATTCACCCCTTCACTCGTTACTGCGGGCTCTATAACAGCTGTCTGTTTTGCATCAGCTACCCGGCTACTTCGAGTAACTGACGACCCACTTTCTCCATGCCGGCCACAGACGAACTCCAGGCTATCAACCTCTTCAGGAGCGGCTTCTCGGACGAGCGCCTCAAATAGCGGATCTCCAGGTAGCAGCAGTCGAACTGACGGATACTTCTCAGCAATTTCTGGCTTGAACGTCACTACAACACCGCTGCCACCGCCAAGTTGCGCTTGAGCCGTCTCTCCGAGGGACTCCGGCATTGCTACCGCTCCCTTTTCTGGCAACTCCAGCACGTACGCGTCATCGACGATATCTTCGAAATCGTCGGCGCGGGTATGATTGCGTAAGGCAGTAAACGACCACTCAGTCTCTTCGAGCCGATCACTTTGCGTAATCTGTGTCTCGATCGTTTCCAAACTCACCAACGGCTCATATGACCGATCACCGGTACCGATCTCATCGAACGCCGGATAGCAATATGGTTCCCACCCGTCAAGTCCTGAACTCTCGATGATCGCTTCTCGTGTCGACCCCTCACCGGGCTGCCTCGCTAGGCCGGTCTCCTCAGCTTTCTCTTGCGCCTGTTTTGCCCGTGAGTCTGCTTCTTCAACGACTTGCTCACTGGGCTCTTTGGCTCCCTCTGAGTCTGAACTACCCATTACGGCCTCTTTGATGTCCTGCTCGATGCTGTTCAGTACCGGACGCATCGGCCCAACCACGTTCTCGAACAACTGCAACCGCCCCTCAAGTTCCTCGTAGATGTCGCCGTCGATGCTGTCCTTGTAGGCGTAGTTGATGATCTTCACGACCTCGTTCTTCTGGCCAATACGGTCGATTCGACCGATGCGTTGTTCAACCCGCATCGGATTCCACGGCAAATCGAAATTGATCAGCGCATCCGCAGTTTGGAGGTTCAGCCCCTCACTCGCGCTGTCTGTACAGATCAGGATATTGGTATCCCCGTCAGTGAAATCGCGCTTGATCGCCTCTTTACCGACGTTCACCCACTCTCCGGTTGTTTCGTCGTACTGCATCCCGCCGCCACCACTGTACGTACCGACGTTTGGATGCGTGTCTGTCAGCGTCTCACGGATATGCTCGAGGGTGTCGTGATACTGCGTGAAGATGATAATGTTATCACGGGCGCTCTGACGGAGTGAGCGAATGTCGCGGCGCAGTTGCGCTACCTTCGGGTCGGTGTGGGCTTGCCTGAGATCGTCCACGAACTCTTGGAGGGCCGTCCGCTCCGCCTGAATCACGTCGGCGGCACCACGACTACTCGGCTGATAGGCGTCGAGGGACGCTTGGCCGATCGCCTCGTCGATGGTCGCCTCCGTCACTCCGGCGTCCCTACTAAGCTCGGAGACTTCCTCGGTCATGTCCTCAACCTTCTCGTCGAGTTTCTCCATCCGGCGCTGGAGGCTTTGCTTGATGGCGTGGAGACTGCTCGTCAGGCGTTGACGATACGTGGTCATCACGAAGCCCAACGCGAGCTTCTCCTTCCCCGTCAGGACTTTCTGCGATTGCTTATACGTCTCATCAATATACTGCTCTACCTGATCGTACAGCGGGGCTGCGTCACCCAGCTCGATACGTTTTGTCTCGACATCCCGAGTCGGAACCGTATCGTCGAGGAGCCCCAGATCCTGACACTGCTCCAAGACCGCTCGAGTATTCCGGAAGATGCGGGACTGAACCGGTGTCGCCCACTGAGAAGCTTCCACAAGTGCGCTCCACTCCGTTGGCCCACAGTCGAAAATGAGCGAGCGAGGATCGTCAAAGCGAGGTGAGGTTTCGCGCACGCCGACGAGTTTCTCGAGGGCTTTCCGCTGTTGAATTGACTCCGTGTCCGTCGCCTCGACTAGCGCCTTCGCCTGCTCGTCGTAGCCGGGATTCGACGTGAGATGTTCGTGAATGAGTTTCCCGAACCGTTCAATTCTCGGTCGGCCTTCGTCCTCCTCCAGATCGAGCTCTTTCTGGAACTGTTGGAGAACCTGTTGCTGTCCATCAGCTATATTCTGATACCGAGAGCCGACGGAACTGAGACTATCTTCGAGTGCTTGCCGTGTTTCGAAGAACTCGACGAATCGGTCCTTGTCGTTCCAACCCTCTGGGAGATCACATAGTCGAAGGAGATCGTAGAGCTCGCCAACATTCAGCTGCATGGGCGTCGCCGTGAGAGCGTAGAGACACCGGGAGGCCTCTTCGGCCTGTCCGAGCAGGTCGTAGAGTTTCGTCTCCTCGCGAGCACTGTGTGCCTCGTCGACGACCGTGAGATCCCACACACTCTCGTCGGTGCGTGGAGCGACGTGTTCCTGATTACCCTCGCGGCGGGCGGTATGCCACGACTCGATTACGACGGTTGGCTCATCCCTCTCCGTAACGAACGAACCAATCGGCGTGTTCTCCCAGGCATCGGCGTCGACCGCTCCGGATGTGGGGATGCGGTGATCCTCTGTGTCTCCGAGAGGACCGATCATGTAATCGCCGTCGTAGGATCGTTCGTGATAGTAGGCGTGAATATTGAAGCGGTCGAGGAGTTCGTTCTGCCACTGCTGTACCAACCCTGCAGGAACCAGAAACAGCGCCTGCTCAGCTTCCCCGACCTGCATCAGCCGTGAGAGGGTCAGGCCTGCTTCGATGGTTTTGCCGAGCCCCACCTCGTCACAGAACAGGAGGTTGTTCGGATAGATACTGACAGCGGTATCGGAGATCGTTCGTTGATGGGGCCAGGGCGTGACAGTACTGATTTCCTCTGCGAGATGGATTCCTCCCGGTGTTCGTCCGGCGACCGAGACGACGCCAGCGGTATCGTCTTCGGGCACCGTCGTCTGGGGGTCGTGATTCTGGACCCGCTCGACGTGTTCCTCGAGCGTTCCATCGGTGTCCTTCCAGTCGATGAGGTCCTGGCGTGCAGCTTCGTCGAGCTCGAAGACATCGACGGAGGGGTGGAAGCCGTTCCAGAGTGCGTTGAACGTCGAGACGTCTTCCTCGACGTACTTCGCTTCGCCGCGGCTCCAGGAGCGATGAACTTTGAAGCGTTCGTAGTTGTATTGCCACGCACTGAGCGTCTCGTTGATACTCCCCTCGAAGCTGATCTTGTTGCCCTCGCGATCGACACCGATGCCGAGCTTCGGGTGGAAGAGTCCGTCACCGCCTTTGGGGTCGCCGACCTTGATTTGGAGGTCGCCGCGGTCGAGGAGGGTCGCGATGATGGTGAGTTGGGACTCAACCCACGGTTCGAGGGGTTCATCTGCGTCAGGGAACATCGCTCCTTTCTCGCGCTTCTGGAGGTCGGCTCCAGCGATAACACGTACTGTTCCATCAGTCTCGAGGAGGGAGTCAACCCCTTCGAGAGCGTGCGCAAGACTACGCAGACTCAGATAGCCGGCGAGCCGGTCGTAGCGGATGACCTCGTTGAGGAATGGCCGGTAGAACGTCTCCATGAGCGTCCGGTTGGTCCGGAACTCGCTCTCGTACACCGGCTCCCACGAGACATCCCTGAGGGTCATTATTGGTGATCGCTGAGCTCGGTCTGCCCTTCTTTCGTCATATCGATATGACTGAGGTTGATGTCAAGGTAATCGCCGGTCTCACCAGAGACGAGGTTAACAAGGGTTTCACGCATATCAGATTCAGCGGGGAGCACTTCTAGTAGCGCGGTAACTGTCACCTCAAACTCCCGATTGGACTTGAGGTTTCGATCCGAGAGCCACTGCCAAGCTGCGCGCGCTCCCTCCCGCTCGTAGACGTGGATGGCTGAGTGGACAGCATCAATGTTGTAGGTAAACCGTGTGTCAGTCGGGTTTACCGGGTACTTCCGAGAGGACGGATTATCTGCGCTGTCGCTCTTCAGCATGACGATATCTTGAACACGATCAGTGTGGTCCTTTAGCTGGATGTCTTTGCCGCTCTTACCCCAGATTTTTGTTGAACGCTTGATGTTGTCAATATCGACGTTGGCAGCCACGCCCAGCTGTCGCGCCTCATCGTAGGGGATCGTGTCGTTCTCGTATATGAGCCAGGAGAGGATGTACCAGCGCGAAAGCGAGTCAATCTGTTCAATACCGTCCGTCTTGAGGAACCGCTCTGCGAGGACGCCAGTGACCGCCTCTCGGGCCTGACTCAGCGCCTCCCGGGGCCGGATCTCCTCGCCCTTCTTGTTCACGACGGGATACTCCTCGGCGTACTTCTGGAGCGTCGGGCCGTAGGCGGCGATGGCCGTGTCCGTCTTCGAGATGTTGTACCCTGAATCGAGGATTTCCTCGGCTTGGTCCCGGGCCGCCTGTCGGATGTCGTCCTGAACCTCCTCCCAGAGCGTCCGTGAAGGGGATTGGGCCTCCTCTTTCCGAGCGACGAGGAAGATGGAACTGTCGGCGCTGGCCTTGCCTTGGACGCCGATCCGGTCGGACATCTCCGTCTTGATGGGGTGGGTGGCGGTGATGGTGAACCCCGCACTGATGAGCGCAGAGGTGAGGGTGTCCCACGCGTCCATCTCCCGGTGGGTGAACATGACGGTCATCACGCCGCCGGGGCTGAGGAGTTCCTGCACTTCTGCGAAGATCTCCTCCATCTTGCTCTCGTAGTGTTGGTCTGCGAGATCGTCCTTCGACTGCTCGTCGTCGGCGATCTCCTCAAACCGGTACGGGTTCGCCACCGCTTCGTTGTCTTTGTCGGTGAGGTTCGATCCGTAAATCTCGGGGTGGACATCCTCCAGATACTCCTTCTGGATGACGTAGAACACGTCCGAGAGTTCCGCGTACATGATACTGCTGTAGTACGGCGGGTCCACGATTGCTGCATCCACACTCCCGGACTCGAATTTTGAACTAAGTTGGCCTGCGTCTCCGAAGGACAACTCTGCTGCTTCGGAGTGTGGGATATACGATACCAGAGTCTCATATGCGTCTATGACGTGCTCAGAGTGGTTTTTGTAACCCCTTCGAGGGGCGGACAAGTTGTTGTCAACAGACATTTTCTTGAGCACGAGATTGTTGTCCGTGAAAATGTGGCTCCCATAGCCCCGAGAATCTCTCCATTGATTCAAGCGGGTGTTATAGTTCATCGTCCGGCTTGCTGCGAGAGAAAGCACAGTTAGAATCGCGTCCGATTTCTCACCCTTGTATTCCTGACGGATCTCCGGCTTATACTGTTCAAAGGCCCGGTATAGCTCGTACTGAACGACGAGCTGTCGAGGGGTAAAGATGTCCCGCCACTCATCCATACCGTAATTACTCGGATCGCTAATCCGGCTACTCACATCGACAGGTTCGCTCAGGAAAGTGAGCAGGTCAAAGTCAGATTCGACTCTTTCGGCTGCCTTCTCCATCCCTTCCTCGTCACATGCACCACCAGCGCGGTATCCTCGCTCTCCAGTTGCGGTTTCGTAGTTTACCCCGTAGATGCTGAACTCGAAGTTACCTTCTTGAATTTTGCTCTGCACGCTCTCCTGCTCGTTCACTACGTCGCAGTGAGGGCATTCCGCACTCTCTCCGCGGAGTGGCCCCTCGTCCGGGTCGTAATCTTCCGGCGCAGCATTCATCCGAGAATAGCTGTACTCTACACTACCATCCTCGTACTGCGGAACGATCACGTCCCCACCGTCCGAGTCCTTGTTCAGCCACCATTTCGAGACGAGCGGGATCTCCCCTCCACAGGAGTCACACTGGATGATGTACGTGAGGGCGGAGTTCAGAATCTGCCGGTCCGGCTCCTCGGTCGGGAAGTACGGCTCGATGTTCTCCTTGGCCGTCTCGTGGATCTTGTCTCGCCACTCCCGGATATCCGGGTCGAGTGAGCCGACCTTCGGCGCATACTCCAATCCCGCTTTCAGGATGAGCGACGGGACGGGGTTCAGTTCGTTGGCCTTCGCCGGGAGGCCATAGCGGATCGCCTCGAAGGGGATGATGCCTCGGCCAGCAGTCGGGTCAAGGATCGTCGGTAACTCCCCGCCCCACGCCTCCCGGAGCGTTCCCTGCAGCTTCTCTATCTCCGCCTTCGTCGGGGACTGCGTGTTGGGGTTCGGATAGCCGTAGTGGTCGTCGAGGGTGCCGCTCCCCTTCTCCTCGGTGAACTTGTTCTCGACGAACTCTGCGAGACCGCTGTCGAGTTCCTTCGGCCCGATCTTCATCAGCCGGAGGAGTTCGTCGGAGTCGATCTCACCCGGATACACCGATGCGAGAACGGCGAGCCGGACTGCCGGCGTCGGCCGGGCGGCAAACCACTTGTGGAGGCTCCGGAGGGAGTGGTATCGCCCGGACTCCATGTCTTTCTGGCTCTCGATGTCGATTGCATTCAAGGGTAGCTTCGACTCGATGGCGACGGTATCTGGTACACCCTCTTCGTCGGTGAATGATTGCTCAGACATTGGTTTATTAGATATGATCGGCGAGTAAGACGCGAAGTGCTTTCGTACCGCTTGGGGAGGACGGTGAACGAGCCTTGGCGTGCCAGTAGTAGCATTCACCCAGACTCATCTGGTCGATTCCCTTTGCGACTTCACGGAGACGGTCTCGGCGTCGCATCGGCTTCATCGCACGGAACGCGATCGAAAGCCGAACACCGGCCGCTTCGGGGAGACTTACGCTTGCTGGATCTCCTGTACAGATGGTCTCGGGATCAAGACTCAGCTCACGGAAGGTGGATTCGATGAGGAAACTCACCTCGTTGAACGCCCCGCCGCGTAACGTCGCGATACGAATCGCACACCAGTCATCCCAATCGTACGCTGCGTCATCTGCTCCGGGGAGTTCGGACGGAGAACGGTCGCCGATAATGGCCTCCTCCAGTTCACGTACTGAGACGCTTACTGCTTTTTGCACTCTCTCGAACCGTTCTCGTCGAGCCGTCGCGATATCACGGGGCGCCAGCTCGTAGAGCGTGATTTCGTGCTGGTCGTCGACCCGTTCGCGCGTCAACACGAACGTCGGTCGATTCCCGTACGCGCCGGTAGTGAAGGCGAACGAATTCCCCTCGGCGATACCTTGACTCATACTTGGGTCACCTCGCTGGATTCAATCACACGGATTTGCGTGTGCATCGTGACGGTGAACGCATTGTCGACAGCGAGCAGTTCGTCGAGCGAATCGAACATTTCCGAATAAATTCGCTCGTCATCCTTTTTGAACTCGATGGCGAATTCTGCTTCGGCGGTTCGACCACCATCCGGGTTCGCGAGGTCCTCAGGTTCCATATTGAACCGGAGGTGATTCGCGAAGACGTCCGGGCGTCCCTCGAAATCGACTTCGAACTCCGATTTCGATTCAGCACCGTCGTTGGCTTCATAATCGAAGTCCATCGTGGTGTCTTCCGCGAAATCATCTGAGTTGCTGAGCTTGTTCGCGGTGAACCACGCACCTTTCCACGCATCAGCCCCGTCCAGATGGATCCAGACGCCTTCGACGATGGGCGTCAGTTCGTCAGGGTGTTCGTCGTACTCCTCGCGAGCGCTGGTAAGTTCGTCCGCGATGTCAGCCCGCATTTCCTGCAGGGCCCGAGAGACGTGTGCGGGCTCGGAGGTTCGAACTTCGATGAGTTTACTGAACGGCTCAGGTTCGTCATCGCCACCTGAACCGCCGCCGCTACTACCGCCAGTTTCCTCATCATCGCCGTCAGTAGTCTCGTCTTCTTGCTCATCGTCTTCGTCGGGTTCCTCCCAGTCGATTTCACTCCCGACGTCGTCGACCAGCTCATCGAGCGAGGTGTAGAGTGTGTGCGACTGCGAGAGCTTCACGTCCTGATAGCTGAGCCCCGCGTGCAGATTCTTCGCGTCGCCGAGTTCGTGATCGGTTGCTGTGAGCGCCGTCTCGGGCGTGTAGTACCCGGTCTTCTGCTCCTCGTCCCAGTAGGCGTACCCGTCTTCACGGACGAGCTGGGCGATCGTCTTTCGCAGTGGGATGGGTGACAGGAGAATCTCCGCATCCTGGCGTTTCCCGAACTGTTCTTCGATTGCTCTCGTCGTCATCGAGGTCGAGCCGACGTT
>NZ_JBQWLT010000009.1:0-130986 GCF_052545375.1 Halobellus sp. GM3
TCCCAAAACCGAACTAGAACGGTCAGAAAGCAAGAATCAACATCAGCTAGTGAGAAGTTCGCCCCGGGGAGGGCGGACTTTCTTTCCGGCCGGTTCACGGTCGATCTTTTTGTCCTGTCGCATCAAATTTTGTGGAACTCACCGGCTCAGAGACGGTGTTAAAGTGAGTCGCACCCCGAGGTCCGCCGCATAGATCTCCGACGACCGAGCCAGACAGCGAGCGCGAGTAGACCGGCAGCGATCGCGGGCCAAACGTCCGTGCTGGCGTACAAATTCCCCGCTGGGGGAGTCCATCCGCTGAACGGGAAGAGATACGGCGGTGCGACGCCGTCGGCGCGGATCACGAACAGATCCAGAAACAGGTGCCCCACGCCGCCCAACACGAGCATTGCGAACGCGACGCAGCGGTCGGATTGTCGAATCGTCATCGTGCCGATCCCCGCGAGCATAAGCACGCCGCCGATGGTGTGTATCCCCCAGAACGAGTATGCAATCCCGAACGCGCTCCCGTCCACGACGCCGAAAAGCACCGCGGCTTTCATCACATCGGGCATCACGGCCCCGACGGCCGCGAGCGGCAGAAACCGATCCGGAACGGCGGTGTGACGGACGGCGACCGCGCCCACGGCGTACGCGAGTAAGACGTGAGTGAGTAGATCGGGCATCACTCATCCTCCCGTGGGACGAACTGCCAGTCGGCGGTGTCGACGCGCCAGCGCCGCAGAAACAGACCGGCAGCCAGCGACGCGCCGACGACGGACACCGCGTACATATATCTGATATCGCCCGACGACTGCGTGTGCGAGGCGACAGTGTCCATTCGTCGATCCGGTAAGAGCGTTCCGTAGAGCTGTACGGTGTCTCCTTCCGCGACTGCGTCGGGCGGCGGGGACGTCACTGTGAGGTATAGCCCGTCCGTCTCGACGACGACCCGGCCGTTGTCAGTCCCGACGACTTCGGCCCAGAGATGGACGCGTTCACCGACGTATGACGCGTACTCGTCGTCGATACCCTCCGCGTCGGGATAGGCGTCGGAGCCGGCGAACGCGACACCGAACCCGACGACGAGCGCCACCAAGAGAACACAGAGCACGAAGAGTCCGAAGAGCCGACGCACGGTCCTACGTCGTTGCCTCTCGGTATGTACCTTTTCGTTGTGCCCCCATCAGACCGCATCAGAGGGGATGGCGACCCGCCGGGGTCGAACGCCTTTAGTAGCGTTTGCAAGTCTTTACACACTCGACCGCACGACGGCGTGCGGTCGGATGTGCAATCAGTTGCAAACGCTACTATAATAACAACTCTGCACGCGGCACAAACGTTAATTAACCGATCTGTGTACGTTCCGAAACCGCGAATGGACCGCTCCGACGTCTTCGGTCGGCCGCTCGTCAACCGGCCCAATAGCGGGGCGTGGGCCGTGATGGCGTTCGCGATTCTGTGGGGATACGGCGCTTACGACCGAAACTTCAACCCGGAGTGGACCGGACTGGGCTGGAACCCGGGATCCGACGTCGGCGCGAACATCCGCACGTACCGGTACGCGGCGAGACTGGCCAGAGACGGGCAGTCATTCTACGGGGTCGCCCCGCCGGGACTCGGCGACTGGGCGGTCTACCTCTACCCGCCGGTGACGGTCTCCGTCTACTACCCGTTCATCGCGCTGGAGTGGCTGACCGGGTACTGGGTCATCGTCGCGCTCAACGCGCTCGCCGGCGTGGTTGCGGCCGCGGCGATCGTCCGCTTCATCGACCGTGAGAACCGCCGCCTCGGTTGGATCGATGTCGTGCTGATCGTGGGACTGTTGCTCGTCTCGCCGTTCACGTTCGGTACGATATACTACGGAAACATCAATCTGCTCGTCGCGTTGGCCTTCGTCGCCGGGTTTCTGTGGCTGGAAGACGATAGACCGGCGCTGGCCGGCGCGGCGTTCGGGCTTGCGGCGCTGTTCAAATTGTTCCCCGCGCTGGTCGGCGCTTGGCTGCTCCGGCGCGGGCGCTGGCGATCAATCGCGAGCGCGACAGCCGTCGGGATCGGCGGCTTGCTCGCCGGCGTGCTCCTCTACGGGGTGGAACCCACAGTCACGTTCTTCTCGGAGGTGGTCCCGAATCGCGCGGAGACCGCGAACTTCGTCGGCGGCTACCCCGCCGACGGCACGTTCTACGTGTCGGTACAGCGCCCGCTCTCGAACGTCCTCTGGGGCGTCTATCCGAACGCGCCGCCGGAACTGTTGATGCCGCTCGCGCTCGTCGTCGCTGCCGGTGTCCTCTACGTGTTTTACCGGAACGTGACGACCCTTCAGGAGCGGTTGATCTCGATCTTCGCGACGATGGTCGTCACGGTCACGCTGTTCCCGGCGCTCCAGTGGTATCTCGTCCTCTTGTTCTTCCCGATGGTCCCGCTGTGGTACGTTTGGGAGGGCCCGGGACGGGACCTCTTTCTCGCCGGCGGAGCCGTGATGTTCGTCAACGAGCGACCCGGTGCGTTGGTCGATGCGGCTCGGGACCTCGGCGTCCCGTCTGTGCTCGAGTTCCTCTTGGTCAACGTCGCTTCGTTCGCGACGGTCCCGCTGTACGGGGTCGCGACGATGCTCCTCGCCTGTTCGATGGCGACGTACGGCCTCGGGATCGATGGAGTCATCGAGAAACTGCGTGCTGCGTCTTCGAGACACTGAGCGCCGTCTGCAGCGGCGAACCCAGCGTAAGCGATTGGGAACGTGAGGAATCGGGTACGGTCCGTCGACGACTACCGAGATATAACCCGTCGACGACTACTGAGGTATGATCCCTCGACGATTATCGATAGAGTGGTTCGCGACGGCCGCCGACGATTTATGAAGGCGCGGACCGCACCGCTCGACGATGCCGACAGTGTACGCCACCGCGCCCCGAGACGTCGCCGCCGACCTCGCCTCGTTCCTCGTCGACGAACGGCTCGCGGCGTGCGTCAACGTCGTCGACTGCGAGTCGTTCTACCGCTGGGACGGACAGGTGCACGCCGGAGAAGAGGAAGCCGTCCTGTTCGCGAAAACGACGGACGAGCGCTATCCCGAACTGAAATCCCGGCTCGAAGCCGAACATCCGGACGACGTGCCCTGTATCGAGCGCTTCGACGAGGCCGACGTGCTCGACTCCTACGCCGGGTGGGTCGCCGACGAAGTCCCGTGAGAAAGCGAACGTGGCCCGACACACTGATTCCACCCCGTGTCTACCGGCTCGCGAGTCGGGGCGCGGTGACCGAGCCGCACGGCCACGGTGCGTTACCCGAGCCTTTTCTACGCGCCTCGCGAGTGTGTCGGTATGTCTGCACCAACAACCGAACTCCCCTTCGTTACTGAACAGGAAATTCGGTTTCGCGACCTCGACGCGCTCGGGCACGTGAACAACGTCGTGTACGCGACCTACTGCGAGCAGAGTCGCGTCCGGTTCTTCGAGGAGGTGCTCGACCGGCGAGCGACGGACATCGGCATCGTCGTGGCGCACCTCGAACTCGATTACCGGACCCCGATCGACGGGACCGGGACGGTCAGGGTGACGATGGACGTATCTGACGTCGGTGACTCGTCCTTCGAGTTCGAGTACGAGATCAGCTTCGAGGGCGAGATCGCCGCCACCGGCTCGTCAGTGCAGGTCGCAGTCGACGAGGAGAACGGTTCGCCGGCACCGATTCCACAGGCGTGGCGAACAGTGCTCACTGGTGAACACTGAGCGGGACGCTCATCACGCTGCACACAACCTCATCACGCTGCACACGACCCCTCACTCCCTGTATCCGTCCGCTCCCGGCGAATGGTTCTCCAGCCCGAAGACTCAACGCAATAGCGAACCAACAGATCAGGGATGACACGAGTAGCCATCGTCGGCGGCGGACCCGCCGGCCTCTCAGCCGCCCTGTTCGCCGCCAAGAACGGTCTCGACGCGCTCGTCTTCGACACGGACGAGACGTGGATGCACAAGGCACACCTGTTCAACTACCCGGGTATCGGCTCGCTCGACGGCAGCGCGTATATGCAGACCGCGCGCCAGCAGGCTGACGACTTCGGCGCGGAACGGCACCAAGACGCCGAGGTGACCGACGTCGAGGCGACCGGTGACGGATTCACCGTTTCGACCGAGGGCGACACGCACGACGCCGAGTACGTCGTACTCGCGACCGGCGCGAGCCGAGACGCCGCGGAATCGCTCGGCTGCGACTTCACCGACGACGGCGTCGTCGACGTCGACGTCACGATGGAGACGAGCGTCGAGAACGCCTACGCGACCGGTGGGATGGTCCGCGCCGAGGAGTGGCAGGCGGTCATCTCCGCCGGCGACGGCGCCGCCGCGGCCCTGAACATCCTGACGAAGGAGAAGGGCGACCACTACCACGACTTCGATACGCCGTCGACCGCCGAAGACGTGTTCGGCGGCCTCCGCGACGAGGTCTGAGGCACTCGCTTCGACAGTTTCGTTCTCCCGCATCCGCGCTATTGATCACCCGACCGGGACGCGCCATCGACCGCCCGACCGGGACACGCCATCGACCGCCGGCGGCCTCGAGCGACCTATTCGAGGAGTTCCTTCGTCTTCCGGTGGCGCGCGCGAAACATCGGCTCGAACCCGACGAGGGCGAGTGGGGAGGCGCGTCTGCCCACCGCACCGCCGGGCAGTTCGTATGCGACCTCGTCTTCGAGTATCGTCTCCTCGCCGTCGGCGAGAAAGCGGTGGGTGTGCTCCCACTCGGCGAACGGTCCGCCCCGCATCCCGTCGCGGAAGAACGCCCGCTCCTCGTCGGCCTCGCGCTCGAGGATCACCGAGGTCCACCGCTGACGTGGCCCGACACCGAACGGTCGCATCGACAGCCGAATCTCCGCTCCCGCCTCCAGAACTTCGGGATCGGACTCACCGTCGGGGCCGGTGACGGATTCGACGCGGAGGTTCATCCACGAGGGCGTCAGCGCCTCCAACCCGGATACGCGAGAGTGGAAGTCCCAGACCTCCTCGAGCGGTGCAGCGACGCGCGTCAGCCGCGAGTAGGTCGCCATACGAGGGGCGTTCGGCCCGACGAGACAAAAGCGACGTGGCGGCCGGTGGACGGCACCCAAGAGCCGTTGACCTCGACGCAGTCGACGTGCAACGCCCTCCGTCACAGCCGAACGCTCCGTCACAGCCGAGCATTCATATACGAACACGCGGCCACCACCGGTGTGATTTGAGAACGGCCCCGCGTCGAGTTGCGATTGTTCGGCACGCCGACGCGGGAATGCACAGCGAGTCGTCGGGGAGCAACACGCAACGAGGCAGCGAGTCCGGCGCCCGGCGTTCTATAGTAGCGTTTGCACCCGAGTACGCATCCGATCGCACGACAGCACCGATCGAGTGCCTGAAGACGTGCAAACGCTCCGAGAACTCCTGCTGTGTCGACGTGCGTGTGCCGACTGTTCGCCAGCCGTCAGAAGTCCCGCCGCGAATGAACGGGTCAGCGGCTAGAGCGTGAACCGCGTCACGCTCGTCCCGGCGACCCGGAGGTCCTCGTCTGTGGCGGCGGCGACGACGATCTGGTTCTCGCCGTGTTCGATGTCGAACGACGCCTCGAAGGAGCCTTCCTCGGGCTCGATCACCCCTGTTTCCGAAGGCGTCTGCACAGCGACGACGACGCCGTCGGTCCGCCCGGAGACGACCAGTTCATCGCCCATAAACCGCGTGCTGACCTGCAGCCGCGGGCCGTCGGGTCGTTCGCCCTCGAGATAGCGCTCACGCAGGACCGACGGCGTTTCGACCGGACGCCCGGCGTCGATGCCGTGCGCGAGTCGAACGAACTGGGCCATCGACCACGCGAGCGGCGTCGCCGCGCCCGTGCCCTCGCCGAACGCCCAGTTGTACTCGGTGCTGTGCTCGCGGTCCCAGACCTGCTCTGCGAGCATCCGCCCGGAGTTGGCGAACCCGGCCATCGTCTCCAGCAGCCGCCGCGGGGCGAGCTCCCCGGAACCGGTCCCGTAGCTGAGCTCGTACTCGCCGCGCTCACCCGTGAATATCGGCCAGAGGCGTCCTTTCCCCTTGGACTCGATCGACCACGGCGCGCCCTCCTCGTCGCGCTGCCGCTCGCCGTAGCCGTCGCCGTTGTACCGGTAGAACGCCGGTCCATGCGGCGTGTCGACGCGGATCGTCTCGTCGACCTCTCGCACGGAGTTGCGGATCACTTCGTCGTCTGCGGGCTTGATCCCCAGTCGGGTGAGCTCCAGAAAGCCGGCGTCGATGATCTCGCGCTCGTCCAGCGTCGGGCCGTTGTTCGCGAGCGTCCGCAGGTGTCCGGCGTCCGGGTCGCCGTCGCGCGTGACTCTGACGTAGTATGGCGTGTGCGTGTGGCGGTCGGTGCCCGTCTGCGTCGCCGTCCACTCCTCGACGCTGTCGGCCCAGTCGTCCGCGAGCGCCTGCCAGATGAGCGCGTTCGCGTCGTGGCCCTCCTCGATCGCGATGTCGGCCGCGCAGGTGAGCCCGGCGATCTCGGCGGCGATCGACGACGGCGAGTAACCGGCCTCCTCCTCCCAGCGCTCTTGGGCCGTCGGCGGCCCGTTGCGGGCGACGTAATCGGCCGAGCGCTCGACGTTGACGTAGTCGTACTCGACGTCCGCGAAGTCGACGCCGTGGTCGCGGAGCATCCACGCCATCACCTGCGGGAACGAGATGTTGTCCATCTGCTCGCCGCCCCACCGCGTCCGACCGTTCAGATAGGTGTTCTGCGGGATGAACCCTCGGTCGTCCTGCTGGTACTGGTAGATGTACTCCAGCGCCTGCACGCCGGTGTCGACGTCTCCGGCCGCCTCGAAGGCCGTGAACACCTGATAGAGGTCTCGCGACCAGACGAAGTTGTAGCCGTAGCCGCGCGGCTCCTCGGCCGTGACGGCTTCCCCCCAGGGAACCGAGGGCGAGGCGATCCCCGCGCCGAGGAACGTCTTGTCCTCGACGGCGCGGAGGCTCATCAGACAGGTCTTGTACTGCGCCCTGAGCGTCTCGTCGTCGAGCACCGACGCGGGGAGCTCCTTGTCCGCGAGGAACTCATCCCACGTGTGGAGATAGCCCCGCTTGACGGCCTCGTACCCGCGGCTGAGCGCGCCCGCGGCCTCGCCCAGTGCGGCCGCCGTGTCGGCGTTCTCGGCGAACCCGAGCGCCAGCGTCTCCGAGACCCGTTCGCCGGTGCCGAACCGGCCGACGAGCACGACGTTCTCGTTGTCGACGCTCCGCTCGGGCACCGGGGTCGTACCCTCCGAGAACAGGTCGCTCAGATACGTCGAGCCCGCCACGCCGACCGTCGCCCACTCGAAGCGGTTCACCGCGGTCATCGCCGTCGCGACGCTGTATTCGGTCCCGTCCTCGTCGATCAACAGGGGGTCGGCAGAGCCCTCTTGGTCGTAGGCGCTCGTGTCACGGGCGACGAGGTGGTAGCCTCCCGACTCGCCGAGTCGGATCGCGCGGTCGGTCGAGCCGGTGTTCGTGAGCGCCATATCCGCGACCGCGTACACCTCGTACTCGTTGCCGTCGCGGGCCTCGAAGTCGACGTCGACGAGCAGTGCGTCGTGCTCTGGATCGACGACGTACTCGGCGGTCAGCGTCCACGCGTGTCCTCTCCCGTCGCCGGTCTCTTCGACGACGTGCCGGAACAACAGCGCGTCTTCGTCGACGATTTCGGCCCGACGGTCGATGGTGTCGGCGTGATCGTCCCGGCGCGTCTCGTTGTGCGTCCGGGCGGTGTAGGTCGTCTCCGCCTCGGCGTCGACGACGAGCAGATCCAGCGTGCGGAGGTTCATCAGGTCGACGCGGGGAAAGCGGACCTCCGTCAGCGCGCCCTCGGTCAGCGTGAACCACACTCTGGAGGGGTCCGGGGCGCCGTGGTCGGCTACCGTCCCGACCCCGTACTTCTCGCCGGTCGTCCAGCGCGGCCGGGCCGCCGGTCCCGACGGCGCGGGCTTCGGCGCCGGGAGCGCGTCGCGAGCGGCCAGCGCGCCGGTCGCGTGGAGCCGCATCGCGTGCGACCACGCCAGCGGGGCCGCGCTGTCGAGCGTCCCGTCGTCGAAGACCTGCTCTGCGAGATAGCCCGCGTCGGTGCAGAACGGTCCGTCGAGTCGCAGGAGCTCGTACAGCTCCGTCGCCCGATCGAGAAACTCCGCGGCGGCGTCGGATTCGCCGTGTTTCTCGAGGAGCGTCGAAAGCGCCGCGGCGGCGTTTGCCCCCCAAACGGTCGAGACCGACCACAGCTTCTCGTCGTCCTGCTCGGCGTTCCGCCAGTAATCGCCCTCGTATCGAACGAGTCCGGCGACAGTCGTCTCATCCGGTCCAGCGTCCGAAGAAGTTCGATACAGATCGTCAAGCGCCGTCCGCAGATGCGTCTCCAAGCGCCGAAGATCGCGCGCGGGGAGGCCGTCGGATCTCCCGTGCGCGTCGAGCCGGCACAGCGTGTCGTACGCGGCGAACGCCTCGACGAGTGCGAACGATCCCGAATCCAGACGCGAGTCTCGCGACTCGTCCAGCAGCCGGAGCGCGTAGACCTCGTACTCGTCGTCCCAGAACCGGTCGAGGCCCTCGAAAACCGCGTCTGCTTGTTCGGCGGCGTGAGCCGACAGCTCGGGATCGACGGTCACCCTCGCCACCGTCGCGTACGCCTGCAGGAACGCGGCCGCGGTGTGGACGAACCGGCCGACCATATCCTCCCAGAGGTTCTGACACGGCTCCGGGGTCCCGTCTGCGCCCAGCGAGTCGTCCAGCGCGTCGACGCCGTCGCGGACCGACGTTTCGATCCGCGATCGGAGGTCGGAGGCGAGGTCGTCGCCGCGGGCGTCGAGCAGCGTCGCGAGATAGGTGACGACGCTCGCTGTCTGGTCGGCCTGGTACTCCGGCGCGTCGGAGTCTTCGATTCGCGCGTTCGCCCACCCGGGCGCGAGCGACCCGTCGACGGCCCACACGCGGTGGGGCCACGAGCCGTCGTCGAGTTGCGTGTCACAGAAGAACGATGCGAGCGTCGCCAGCCGCGGCGTCACGTCGAGATCCAGCAGCTCGTCGCTCCGCAGGAGATACCGCGCGCTCTCGGCCTCGTCACGGAACCACGTGTAGCCGTAGCCCCCCGAGTGCGTGAAGAAGGGGTCGAACTCGGGCCCGGCGATGTGGGCCCCCGAGGGCGCAGTCAGGAGCGACAGGGCGCGAAGATCGGCGCGAACGGTCTGTTGCCGCGGAACGTGCTCGGGGACGGAGACCCCCGCGCGCGCTCTCGCTGCAGCGCGGATCTCGTCCGCGCTCGTATGCGAGAGCGCGCACTCCCGGAGGTCGGCCAGCGCGGCCTCCCGATCGACCTCGCGGTGATCCGAGAGCTGTGTGACCAGCGTCGATTGCATCCCCCGTCCCTCCCGGTCGAGCGGCGCGGAGACGACGATGTCGCCGCTGAGGTGCGTGTCCTCGTACCGCTCCAGCACGGCCTCGCGCGGGAACTCGAACGCCTCCGCGGAGAGCATCTCCTCGAACCGCTCGGGGATCTGTGCGCGGACGTCGTCGAGGCCGGTCGAGGCGGTGACGTAGTCGTGTTCGTTTCGGTGGAACACCTCGACCGCCTGCGTGCCGTCCGGGCCGCCGGTCTCGTGGATCAGGCGACCGACCTGCGTTTCGCGGCCCTCCGGTGCGAGCGTCAGAAACGCGGTCAGATGCGCGTTCGTCGGAATCGCCCCTCGGAGCTCGACGTGCGTGACGTGCGCCCGCCCGAGCGTGAGGTCGTACTGGTGGACTGTGTAGGCCCCCGCGTTGTACTCCGTCTCGACGAGGCTCGTCTCTCGGTAGTAGTGCTGTCGCACCTGCTCGAGCTCGTCGAACCAGCGTATCTCGCCGTCGGCCTCGATGGCGAACCGCGAGCGGTCGATACCGTACAGTCCAGAAAGTGCCGCAGAGTAATCGCGCAGTCCTCCCGAGCCCCCCACGTGGACCAGCCGATCCCCGTGCCCCGAAAACGCGCCGTCGGTAGTGGGCAACTCCCCCGGAAATCGCCCCTCGCGGTCGCGTTTGTACTCGTTCAGGACGGTCCGAAGTCTCATACACACGGACCAGCGCGCTCGCGACATAAGTATTGGCGGGTACGGCGCCGAGCGCGCCGCCGACGAGTGCGGCGCGCCCGGAGTCTATGGCGAATGCGGCGCGCTCGGACTCGCCAGCGAGATCGTCGCGCTCGGAGTGTCTGGCGAGTGCGTCGCGATCGGAACCGAGGGGGGAGAGTGTCACGACCGGTGCCGCCGGACTGCCTCGCCGCCCCTCGTCGAGGGCAAAGACAAAGGCCTGACGCGTCGTTGCAACGCGTATGCATCACCCTGGGCCCCCTCGGTTCATGGCGGTCGGCGAGTCGATCCAACTCGCCCCGCGCGACCCCGACCCGGAGGCGACCTACCGGTGGCGGATCCGGAGCGCCCCGGTATCGAGCGCCGCTGACCCGCCAGACGACGAACCGGTCATCGACTTCGCACCCGACGCTGCCGGCACCTACGAGCTCGAACTCGACGCGCCCGAACGGACCCACACGCTCACCGTCCGAGTCTTTCCGGGAGCGCGACGCCCGACCGGCCCCGGGACCGGATCGAGCGGCGAAAGCGGCGCGAGCGGGCCATCCGGGGAATCGACGACTCCGAGCGGCCAGAGCGGCGAGGCAGCCCGTTCCGGCTCCGGAGCGGGCGCCGGCGGCGGCCGCGGCCGCGGCAGACCGCGGCTGCAGCTCTACGGAAGCGTCGAGGGCGACGAACTCGTCGTCCGCGCCGATCCGCAGCCCCACCCCGAGAGCGGCACCGACCGCGACGACGTCGCCGTCGAGTTCCTCGTCGACGACCGCGACGACGTCGACGAGTCGGCGGTCGTCGTCGCCGGGCGAGAGCTTCGCATTCCGATCGCGGCCGTCGGCGACCGCGTCCGCGTCCACGGCGTCGCGGTCGGCGACGCCTACAGCGTCCCCGATACGATCGAGTTCTCCCGCGAGATCGTCGTCGACGGCGGGGACGGCGTCACGCTCCGACCGGACGGCGGATGTTCGTCCGCCGCCCGTCCCGACGGCGACGCGGCGTCCGACGCCGAGGAGGCGTCGTTCACCGTGATCAGACCCAACGACCCGCCGGCGTGGGCGCTCGACGTCACGCTCTATGAGATCTACGTCCGCGGTTTCGCCGGTGAGGACGGCTCCGGAAGCGAGTCGGCGAGCGGCGAGGTTCCAGAATCGGTGTTCGCGGCCATCGAAGACCGACTCGACTACCTCGATGACCTCGGCGTCGACTGCCTGTGGCTGACGCCGGTCTTGGAAAACGACCACGCGCCGCACGGCTACAACATCACCGACTTCTTCAGCATCGCCGACGACCTCGGCACCCGCGGGGACTACGAGCGGTTCGTCGAGGCCGCTCACGACCGCGGAATGAAGGTCCTCTTCGACCTCGTGTTGAACCACTCCGCGCGCGATCACCCGTTCTTTCGGGACGCCTACGGGAACCCCGACTCGGCGTACTACGACTGGTACGACTGGCGGGACGACGGCGAACCGGAGACGTACTTCGAGTGGGAGTACATCGCCAACTGGAACTTCGAGAACCTCGCGGTCCGGCGGCACCTCCTCGACGCCGTCGACACGTGGGCCGAGATCGCCGACGGCTTCCGCTGCGACATGGCGTGGGCCGTCCCCGACACGTTCTGGCAGGAGCTCCGCGAGCGGGTGAAAGCCCGCGACCCCGACTTTCTCCTCCTCGACGAGACCATCCCGTACATCGCGGACTTCCACGACGGGATGTTCGACATGCACTTCGACACGACGCTGTACTTCACGCTGCGGCAGGTCGGTCGCGGCGACGCGGCCGCCGCCGAGATCCTCGACGCCGTCGAGCAACGCGCCGAAGTCGGCTTCCCGCCGCACGCGGCGTTCATGCTCTACATCGAGAACCACGACGAGACGCGGTACGTCGTCGAGTGCGGCGACGACGCCGCGATGGCCGCCGCGGGCGCCCTCGTCACGCTCCCGGGCGTGCCGATGCTCTACGGCGGGCAGGAACTCGGCCAGCGCGGCCGCCGAGACGCGCTCGCGTGGGACCACGCGCGGGAGTCGTTCCACCGGCACTACGATCGCCTGCTCGACCTCCGCGAGGAGATTCCCGCGCTCGGGCCGGCGGGGGAGTTCTCCCGCGTCGACTACGAGGCGAGCACCGACCGCGCGGTCGCGTTTCTCCGCGAACTCGACGGCCACGCCTACTGCTGCGTCCTGAACTTCGGGGAACCGCCGGCGACTGTGACCCTCCCAGAGCGCGTCGTCGACCCGACGGATTACGTCTCCGGTGACCCCCTCGCCACCGCCGGCGGCCTCGAAGTCGACGACGTCGCCGTCTTCCGCGTCGAGTGATGACTGTCCTGTCCCCGTCCGCAACCCACAGATACGAGTTACCCCGGTTCCTACGGGCACACAGTGACCGAGACGTACGTCTGCCCGCACTGCGGGCGAACCGAAGAACGGCCCTACCGGGTCCGGCTCATCATCCTGACCTGTCTGGACTGCGGTGAGAACGGGCGGTTCCTCCACGAGTCGATCGTGAACCGTCTCGAGGAGGTTCCGGAGGCCGAACGTCCCGAGGAGTGGGGCGAGATGCCACTGGACGAGCGACTGGGGTACGCGATCCGCGAGGGGCTCTTGGACGTGAGTTTCACGGGCGCGATCTGACCGACCGGCGCCGCCCCGCCCCGGGTGTCCGACGGGGTCTGCGGTCCGATCGTCACACCGGATGTGGCCCGCGTTCGCTCGTCACGCCGCGACGCGGGCGTCCGTCTCGACCGACACGCCGTCGACGTAGTCGCCGTCGGGACCGACCCACGTCCCTTCGGTACCGCACTCGGTGGTCAGCCGACAGACGCGCGTCTCGGGCGGCCAGACGACCCGGACGTCGGCGCTCGCGTCCGCGCCACCCGTCGCGACCCCACCCGCTTCGACGTCACCCGCCGCGGCGTCACCTCCGGGGGTGGCATCGACAGTCACCTCCTGTCTGTACGTGACGCTCGCGCCGCCGACACCCACGAACGTCACGACGAGATCGACCTCGCCGCCGCCGGCGGCGAGCGGGACTGCGCCGTCCGATTCACCCCCCTCGAACCGGAGGTTCTCCGCCCCGGCCGTCTCCGGACCGATGGTCCACTCGACAGATACCGTCCCGTTCGTTCGCGCGCTGTCGGGGACGGCGTAGCGCGCGTATCCCTCGGGCGTCTCGATGCGGACGCTCGCGCTCGCCGCCTCTGCGGGCACGCCAACGGACGTCCGTGCGCTGACCGACTCGCCGTCGAGGACGCGGAGCCGCTGGACCGTCGGGTTCACGGGCGTGACCGCACCCGTCCACGCCCCGCGATAGGTGAATCGGTAGGGCGTCCGGTTCGTCGCCGCCAACACGGCGAGGTCGCGGTCGGGAGCGCCGTCGGTCGCGTAGACGACGTCGCCGTCGTAGCCGGGGTCGTATCGGAGGTACTGGAACGGGTGGGCCTGCCAGTCGCCGTACGGGTCCGGCGTGAAGACCAGCGCGTCCTCGAAGTCCCGCTCCTCGAACGGTTCGTAGGTCGCCGCGAGGCTCTCGGTCCGGCGCTCGTTCGCGGCGAGCGGACCCTCGACGGCGGCCATCTGCGCGGAGGCGACGACCGGCGCGGAGGCGACGAGCGCGACGAGGACGACGAGTCGGGCACGGCGGCGCGTGGTGACCCCTCGGAGCAGGGACCCGGCCCCCCGGACTAAGAACGCGACGCCAGCGGCGGTGAAGATCGCCACCGGGACGAGCGCGTCGAAGTGGTAGAACGGCCCGAGGAGGTCGATGAGGCCGTTTCGGAGGCCGTTGTGCGTCCCCCAGAAGTACGCCTCGCCGAGGAACACCGACGGGACCACCGCGAGCACGACGGCGGCGACCTCGCCGTCGCGCATCCCAGCGGCGGGGGCGAACCACCGCCGCTCGGCCCGTCGGCGTCGGCGGCGGAACCGCCACTCCCGGAACCGGCGGCGCTCGCGCCAGCCGGCCGCGACCGCGCCGACGACCGCGAGCGCGGCCCCGATCCGCCCGGCGGCGACCCACTCGGTGAAGAAGTACTCCGTCACCTCCGTCGTCACCTCGGCGGCCAGCGCCGGCGTGTACGCCCGCTCGTAGTTGAGGATCTCCCGCGTGCCGAAGCCGATCCCGTCGTTCGGCGCGAAGGCGGCGTAGGGGAACACCAGCGGATCGCCCGTGACGACCGCGTTGTACGCGAGCGTCACGCCGACGAAGGCCGCCCCGGGAACCGCGATGGCGAGCGATCGGACGAGTACGCCGCGGTGCCGCGGCCGCCAGTCGCGGAGCCGCAGATCCCACCCCGAACGCCGCCACGAGACGCCGAGCGAGACGAGCGTGTGGCCGATGAACGGCAGCGCGAACAGGACGGCCGTGTACGGGCGGGAGAAGAACGCCGCGCCGATCGCCACGCCGGCGGCGACGCCCCAGCGGACCCGACTCGCGCGCCCGCTCGACCCCTCGCTTCTGCGTCCTCTTTCGCCGTCGCTCTCGCGCTCGCCGTCGTCGCTCGCCCGCGCCGCGCGGACGTAGGCGACCGCGAAGGCGACGTTCAGAAGCGTCGTCGGCGCGTAGGAGAGGAACGTCGCGGAGGTGAGAAGAAACAGCGGCGCGCTGGCGAGCGCGGGCACCGCAAGGAGACCGACGCGCCGGTCGAACGCCGCCGCCCCGAGCGCGTAGACGCCGGCGGCGATGCCGGCGGCGATCAGCGCGGGCGCGAGGTTCCAGTCGCCGAGCGCTCGCCCGACGGCGAACATCGCCGGCGCGACCGGCGAGTACTTGCCGTACATCCGGACAGCCCCGCTTTCGCCGCCTCCCTCGACGACGAAGAACCACGGTCGAACCGCCTCCCACGGGATGGCACCGGGTCTGAGAAACAGCCGGCCCTCCAACAGCATCGCCGCCTGATAGAGGTAGACCCCCTCGTCGTCGTTGACTGAGTGGTACGGAAAGAGGTCGGCAGCGAGGACGTAGATCAGCGCCCCGACGCCGAGAACGAGCGCGGCGGCGACGACGCGCTCGGGATGCTCCCGGGCCCCACTGTGGACTCGTGACGGCACCCGGCCCGTGCCGCTCCGGATCCGCGACGGAACGCGGCCTGCGCCGGCGACGGCGGAGCGAGCGCCGTCGCGCGCGCGGTCGCTCACCGATCGGAGCCGACCGACGAGAACCGCGGGGAATCGCCGCGACACGGCTCAGTCGCCGTACCGCGAGTCGTCTTCGGGACGCTGTTCGCGCGGGAACCACGCGAGCTCGTGGTCGGCGTCGAGTTCGAGGCCGACCGGACCCTCCTCGGGGATGTCCTCGTCGTGGTTGTGCATACACTGGATCGACTCGCCGGTGTCGAGTTCGACCTCGTAGAGGAACGTCGGGCCCAGATAGCGCCGCGCGACGACGCGACCGCACTCGGCGATATCGTCCACGTTCTCCTCGGTGAGGCGACGGACGCTGACGTCGTCGGGGCGGACGAGCAGGTCGATCCGGGTGTGGTCGTACTCCGGCGCGAGCCCGTGGATCTGCGATCGGGGCACGGTCCCGAGGTCCGTCTCGACGACCTCGCCGGTGACGTAGCCGGGAACGAAGCTCGCGTAGCCGAGGAACGCCGCGACGAAGCGGGACTTGGGATGCTGGAAGACGCTCTCCGGATCGCCCACCTGTTCGATCGTCCCGTCGTTCATCACGGCGACGCGGTCGGAGATCGAGAGCGCCTCCTCCTGGTCGTGGGTGACGGAGATGGCCGTCACGCCGGTCTCTTTGATGATGCGTCGGACCTCTTGGCGCATCTCGACGCGGAGGTCGACGTCGAGGTTCGAGAACGGTTCGTCGAGCAGGAGGATCTCGGGCTCGGGGGCCAGCGACCGCGCGAGCGCGACCCGCTGTTGCTGGCCGCCGGAGAGCTGGTCGGGGTAGCTGTCGCCCTGTGCCGACAGGTCGACCAGATCGAGCAGCTCGTCGACGCGTCGGTCGATCTCCTCGTCCGGACGGCCCTTCAGGCCGAAGGCGACGTTCTCCCGGGCGGTGAGGTGCGGAAAGAGCGCGAACTCTTGGAAGACGACGCCGACGCCGCGCTCCTCGGGCGGGACGAACGTCGACCCCGACACCGAGCGACCGTTCAGGCGGACCGAGCCGCCGTCCGGTCGTTCGAGGCCGGCGACGAGCCGCAGCGTCGTCGTCTTCCCGCAGCCGGAGGGGCCGAGAAGCGTCAGGATCTCGCCCTCCCGGACCGACAGCGACAGCCCCTTGACGACGGTTTCGGTGCCGTAGGACTTCCGAAGCCCGTCGAGTTCGAGGACCACGTCGCTGCCGTCGACCGCGGCGTCGCTGTCGCCGCCCCCGCTGTCGGCGGCGACGGCCGTCTCGGCGGCGGTGTCCGCGCCGCCTTCGAGCGTTCCTTCCGCGTCCGACTCCACCGTCGCGCGTGTGCTATTTGACATCGTATCCCTCCTGTCTGAGAATCACGAGCATCGAGAGCCCCGAGACGAAAAGCAAGACCAGTGCCGGCACCGCAGCCTGTCCGAAGTAGCCCGATTCATACGCTGTCCAGATGTGTGTGACGAGCGTGGTAAAACCCGACGGTCGCAAAAGCAGCGTCGCGGGCAGCTCCTTCATCGTCGTCAGGAACACGAGCGCCGCGCCGCCGAAGAGCCCCGGCGCGACGAGCGGGAGCGTCACGTACCGGAACGCACCGACAGACGTCTGCCCGAGCGTGCGCGCGGCCTCCGGCAGCGACGGGTCGACCGAGAGGAACGACGCGCGGAGCGACCCGACTGACTGGGGCAGAAACCGGATCACGTACGCGAAGACGAGCAGGTACAGCGTCTGATAGATCGGCGTCGCGTACTGGCTCCCGAAGAAGACGAGCGCCAGACCGAGGACGACGCCGGGGACGGCGTAGCCGACGTACGTGATCCGCTCGAACGCCGTCGGCAGAAGACCGCTGTGGCGGGCTGAGAGATACGCGACCGGGAGGCCGGCGACGACGGCGACGGCCGCGGCCGCGGCGGAGACGGTCACCGAGTTGAGCGCGTAAGACCACTGAAACGCCAGCGACTGGTTCACCGACGCCGAGGCGGTGCCGAGCCACGAGACGAGGATCAAAAGCGGCACGACGAGCGCGAGTCCCGCCACCGCCGCCGCGAAGGCCGCGGCAGGGTACCTCCACCGGCCGAGCGAGACGAGCGCGCGCGAGCGTCCCCCGGCGGAGGTCCGCTCGGCGCCGCGGACGCGCGACTCCAGCCAGAGAATGAAGAGCGTCACCGCCACCAGCTGCAGCGACAGCAGCGTCGCGGTGTCGCGGCCGAAGGTACCGAACTCGACGAAGATGACGCGTGTGAACACGTCGTAGCGCATGATCGACGGCGTCCCGAAGTCCGCGAGGACGTACAGCCCCGAGAGCAGCGCGCCGGCGGCGACGGCGGGGCGGATCTGCGGGAACGTCACCCGTCGGAACGTCTCCCAGCGGTCGTGTCTGAGCGTCCGCGCGGCGTCGACGAGCGTCGTGTCCATCGACTTCAGCGACGCCCGCGAGGTGATGTAGACGTACGGGTACGTATACAGCGCGAGGATCAGAACCGTCCCCTCGAGCCCGTATATCTCGGGGATGCGCTCGATGCCGACCGGCGCGAGGAGGCGCTGGAAGTCGCCCTGCGGACCGAACGCCGAGACGAACGCGAAGGCGCCGACGTAGCTCGGGATGACGAGCGGCAGCGAGACCGCGATCGTAAAGAAGCGGCGGAACGGCAGGTCGGTCCGGACCGTGAGGTACGCGAGCGGGACGCCGATGAGCACGCACGCGGCGGTCGTCAGCGCGACGAGCAGGGCGCTGTTGACGAACACCTGCACTGTCTTCGGACGGGTGAGAAGCGCCAGCGCCTCGGCGGGGCCGACCGCCAGTCCGGTCCGGACCAGCCACAGCAGCGGGATGACCACGGCGGCGGCGACCGCCGCCGCGGCGACCGAGAGCCCGAGCGGGAGCTGCGTCTCCCCGTTCGGCTCGTCGTCCGCCGTGGTTCGGTGTTCCGTGGCCATCGTGAGGTCCGCCGTGGGACGTGGACCTCGGGATCAGAGGACGCCGGTCTCCCGGAGGAGATCGATCGTGCCCTCGAGGTCCGACAGTTGTGAGAGGTCTATATCCTCCGGCGGGTTCAACTCATCGATCCTCGGGAGTTCCCCGATCGGCTCCACCTCGGGTACGAGCGGGTACTCGAACGTCGTTCGAGCGAAGTAGTCCTGCGCCTCCGCCGAGAGGAGGTGGCGGACGAAGTTCGACGCGAGCGTGTCGTCCTCGGCGGTGTCGAGAACGCACGCGCCGGCGACGTTGAACACCGCGCCGGCGTCGTTCCGCGTGAACGCCGTCGCCAGCGGCGTGCCCTCGCCGCGGCGGGCGAGCACGCGCTGGATGTAGTAGTGGTTCGTCAGGCCGGCGGCGATCTCGCCGTCGGCGACCGCGCGGGCGATCTGGAACTCGTCGCCGTACTGGCTCACCCCGAGCTCCTGCATCCCCGCCAGCCACTCGCGGGTCGCGTCATCGCCTTCGAGAATCCGCATCGCCGTGACGAACGCCTGGAAGGACGAGTACGTCGGAGCCCAGCCGAGCTGTCCCTCGAACGCGTCCGTCTCCGGGAACGCCATAATGTCCTCGGGGATGTCCGAGGCCGAGAACGTGTCCGTATTGTACGGGACCGAGCGGGCGCGCCCGGAGGTCCCGATCCACGCGCCGTCGGGCGCGCGGAAGCTCTCGGGGACGAACTCCAAGACCTCCTGCGGGAGCGTCTGGGTCCGGCCGCCCTCGGCGAGCCGACCGAGCGCCCCGGCGTTGACGGAGTAGAACACGTCGGCGGGGCTGTTGTCTCCCTCGATCTCGATCTGATTGACGAGCTCGGCCGCGGAGTTGTACTGCGGACGGACGGTGAAGTTCGGATACCGGTCCTCGATGAATCCGATGAGCTCCCCGACGAGCGCCTCGCCCCGCCCCGAGTACAGCGTCAGTTCGCCCTCGAGATCGGGCATCTCAGACATCGGGACGCCGGTGAGTTCGCGATCGCCGAAGGGCGCGGACCCCGAGCCGATCTGCTCTGAGCCGTCGCCGTTACCCGCCGTTCCGTCGTCCGTCTCCGTCCCGTTCCCGTCGGCTCCCGGCGTGTTACAGCCGGCGACGCCGACGACGCCCGCGACGGTCGCCGCCCGGAGGAAGCGCCGCCGCGTTCGTGGCGCTCCGTGTTGTTCGCGCATAGTTAATTTAGGTCGCCCTAAAACGTATATACTTTCCGATACCGTTCAGTCGTCGGCGGCGACGACGCGGTCGGGAGCGGGGCCTTTTCCGCCCGCCTCGTTCAGCGCTGCTAAGCAGTCCAGCCAGTCCAGCCAGTAGGCGCCGCAGTGATTCAGGAACGCGCCGTTGTTCCACTCCGAGAAGTCCCCGTCGGCGAGCGCGTGCGCCATCTCGTCTGCGGCCTCCCACCACGTGTCGGCGTCGTCGCCGACGGCGTCGACGACCTCCCAGACGTGCTCGTTGAGTTCGAGCCCCGGCACCTCGTTGTTCAGGTCGTCGAACGTCGGCCGCGGGGCCTTGTTGTGCTCACAGAGCGGGTAGCCGTTGACGACTTCCTTGCCCAGCAGGTCGGCGGCGCGCTTGAGAAACACGCCCGACCAGATGTCGTCGAAGCGGCCGACCTCCCACTCGTTGTCGTCCATCGGGAGCTGATAGAACGCGGGGATCACCTCGCGCTCGAACGCGAGGTTCATCGAGCAGACGGTGAGGTACTGCCCGGGCTCGGCGACGAAGTCGCCCTCGAAGTCGTCCCTCTCGGTCCGCGTCTGCGCCTGCCCCTGCAGGTCACCGTCCATCAGGATGCGGACGGCGTCGAGGTCGGGGACGTTCGTCCACAGCCCCTGCGAGGCGACGACGTCCGTGAGTTCCCGACGGCCGGTCTCGACCGCTTCGTCCATCGCGGAGTAGGGGTAGCCGCGGGGGTAGAGCCCGTGCTCGTCGGCGCGCTGATAGAGGACGTTCACCCAGCGCTCCTCGGAGGCGACTGACTCGACCTCGTCGGTCCGGTCGAGGTTCGCCAAATGGCGCCCGAAGAAGTCCCACTCGTCGTGCGGCAGCGTGTCGTCGTCGATGAACACGCCGCGCTCGAAGCGCGGGTGCGCCCACAGATAGAGGAGCCCGAAGCTGGTCTGGGCGTGCGACGCCGCCGGGATCAGGTGCGAGAAGTCCGAGAGCCCCCGCTCTTCGAACCACGCCTCGCGTCGGGACCCGTCGTAAACCGCGCCGTCGACGCCCTCGTCTTCCAGCATCCGCTCCATCGCCCCGACGTCGCAGAAGTCCTCCGTGACGAGGAGGACGAACAGCCGGTCGAGGTCGAAGCCGTGCTCGCGGGCGTTCTCGAAGTACTCCCGCATACACTCGTACTCGCGGATCGTCGGCACCACGACGCAGACGTCTTGCTTCATTACTCCCCGCTATTTAGGCCGGCCTAAAAGTACTGTCGGTTCGGGGTCGCCCCCACCGTCGTCTCCACCCCAGCGAAACCACGCCGCTCTTCCCGCTGACAGTCCTCGACTCGCTCGTGAGACGAACGGACACAGTGGCAGACGTCGCCGTCGGCGTCCGCGCAGGTCTCCTGCTCTCGCTCGCGGCCGCCGTCGCGTGGCTCTCGGGAGCGCCGGCAGTCTTCCCGAGCCTCGGGCCCACGGCGTTCGTCCTCTCGACCGCCCGGAGCGGCCCGTCCGGGCGGGTCGTCGTCGGAGGCCACGCAATCGGCGTCGCGGCCGGGCTCGCGTCCTATGTCGCCATTTCCGCAGTCGTCCCCGTCCCCGACTCACCGCTGGTGTTCGACCCGCCGTGGCTGGCGCTGAGCGCGGTTCTCGCCGTAACGCTCACGACGACGGGGATGCGCCATACCGATCTGGTTCACCCGCCGGCGTGTGCGACCACGCTCATCGTCTCGCTGGGGTTGCTCTCGCCGGTCCAGTCGGTGGTCGTCGTGCTTCCCGCTGTGGTCTCGCTCTTAGTGGTCGATCGGGCCCTCACGGGGCGACTGCGACGGTGAGCGACGACTGCGACAGTGAGCGACGACTGCGACGCGGATAGTACTCACGGCGTCAACGCGGCGAGTAGGGTCACCGCCTCGGCCTTCGAGAGCGGGTCGTTGGCGTTGCCGCAGTGCGGCGACTGCACGCAGGCCGGACAGCCGTCGGCGCACTCGCAGTCGGCGATCATCTCCTGTGTCCGGCCGAGCAGGGTCTCGACCTCGCCGTACCCGCTCTCTGTCAGGCCGACGCCGCCGGGATAGCCGTCGTACACGAAGATCGTCGACTGATCTGTGTGCGGGTGGTACGGCGTCGACAGCCCGCCGATATCCCCGCGGTCGCAGAGAAACGAGAGGGGAAACAGCGAGATCATCCCGTGTTCGGCGGCGTGGATACCGCCGTTGAATCCGTACTCGCCGCCCGCCTCCCGCATCTCGCGCTCGACGTCGTCGGGGACGGTGAAGTACAGCGCTGTCGTCCGAAGCGTGGTCTCCGGGAGGTCGAGCGTCCCCCGGCCGATCGCTTCGCCGCGCCGCGGGTCGCGGCGCTCGAACCCCGTGATCCGCTTCCGCATTGTCACCTCTGCGAAGCGGACGTCGACGTCCGGCCGCGCCGACAGCGGCTTCGACCGCAGATCCCGCTCGACGGTGATCGCCTTGTCGTGGAGCACGCGCGTGTAGTAGTCCGCCCACGTCGGCTGTAACAGCGCGGTGTCGCGGTCCAGATCGAGTTCGGCCACCTCGTAGGTCGTCCCCTGATGGTGGTAGATCGCGCCCGCGTGCGCGTCCCGCAGCGCGTCCGAGAACGACAGCGACGCCACGACCTCGTTCGAGCGCGAATCGAGGAGGTCGATCTCGCGCGTCTCGATCGTCCGCAGGCTCATCTCGTGCTGTGGGCTTCCGCCGCCGTCGTGAATCCAACGGATGCCGTCGTCGGTCTCCCGACGCTCCAGCCGTCCCGACGCGGTGAGCGAGGCGACGACGTCCGGGAACGACTCCCCGAAGTGCGCCTCATCGGCCGTGCGAAGCCAGTTCTCCGTCGCCGCTGAGGCGACGTGATCCGGCAGGAGTTCCTCGTTCGGGGGGTTGCAGACCGCGCGCTCGGGATCGCCGGCCCAGAACTCCTCGGGGTGTCGGAGGAGGTACTGATCCAGTTGGTCCTCGCCGCCGACCAGCACCACGAGCGCGTCGTCGTCGCCGCGGCCGGCGCGCCCGGCCTGCTGAAACGCCGACATCCGCGTGCCGGGGTAGCCGTCGATCAGCACCGCGTCGAGTTCGCCGACGTCGACGCCGAGCTCCAGCGCGTTCGTCGACCAGACGCCGCGGACGGAGCCGTCGTGCAGGCCCGATTCGATCTCCCGGCGCCGGTCGTGCTTCAGCGCGGCCTGATACGCCGTCACCGACGCCGCCGCCTTGCGGTGCCCCCGCTCGCGGAGGTCGGCCGCGCTCTCGGTGGCGTACCGCTCTGCGGTCTGTCTGGCCCGGGTGAACGCGAGCGTCTGGAAGCCGCGGGCGACGAGATCGACGAAGAGGTTCTTCGTCTCGACGTGGCTCGACCGCCGCCGGCCGCTGCCGCCGGAACTCCCGAGGGACCCACCCCCCGCTCCGTCCGCCTCTCCGTTTCCGTCTGCCCCGCCCATTCCGTCCGCACCGCCCGCGTCGTACTCCGGCGGGTTCCACAGCAGCCAGTGTTTCGTCCCCGTCGCGCTCGCGTCGCCGTCGACCAGCCGAAACGTCGCCGCGTCCCGCCCGGTGACGCGGGCGGCGTGTTCGATCGGATTCCCGATCGTCGCCGAGCAGCAGACGTACTGCGGGTCGCTCCCGAACCGCTCACAGAGGCGGTTCAGCCGCCGGAGCGTCAGCGCCACGTGGCTGCCGAACACGCCGCGGTAGCCGTGTACCTCGTCGATCACGACCGTCTCCAGCGATCCGAAGAACCACTCCCAGAGCCGATGCGCGTGCGGGAGCAGCGCGTAGTGCAGCATATCCGGGTTCGACAGCAGCACCGTCGGCCGCCGGTCGCGCACGTCCCGCTTCTCGGCCTTCGAGAGCCGACCGGTGTACTGTTCGACGGACACGCGAGAGCCGAATCCGAGCCCGCGAGCCAGATCCGAGAGGGTCTCCAGTTGGTCGGCGACGAGCGCGTTCTGCGGGCCGAGATACAGCGTCCGCCCGCCGTGGTCCATCGCGCGCTCGAACGCCGGTACGGTGTACGCGAGGCTCTTTCCGCTCGCGGTCGGTGTCGCGAGGACGGCGTTCGCCCCGTCGCGAACGGCCGCGATCGCGTCGGTTTGATGCCGGTACAGCCGGTCGATTCCCCGCTCGGCGAGCGCCGCAGAGAGCCGCGGCTCCACGTCGACCTCGGCGTGTTCTGCCGCGCGCCCGTCCACGCGCCGGTGGTCGCGTATCTGCCCCGCGTAGTACGGGCGGTCGCGAAGCCACTCGACGAGGTCGCCGACGGGACCGCGCCGACTCGGGGTGTCGTCTCGTCCCACGTCTACGGTGTCGGTGCGGTCGGCACCGACCTCACCGTTACGGTCGAACGCGCCTCGGTCACGCTCTCAACCGGCCGCGCTCCCCCCTCCGGGATAGCCTCCCCGGCACGGTTTTGCCGGTCCGGGCAAATCACTCGGGTATGCCCGGGCACGATGCCGACACGCCGGCGCACAGGGACGATATCACCGTCATCGACCCCGACGACATCGACGCCGGAACCGACGCCCTGGGGATCGGGGCGGGCGAGGCGCCGCCGGGTACCTACGCGCTCGTGTACTCGCTCGCGACTGACGCGACAATCTCGGTGGGGGCGCTCGGAACCGCGGCGTTCCCGACGGGCGCGTACGCCTACGTCGGCAGCGCGTTCGGCTCGAACGGTCTCGGGCGCGTCGACCGCCACCGGCGCGTCGCCGACGGCGACCACGGCGTCAGACACTGGCACGTCGACTACCTCGGCGGCCACCCGGCCGCCTCGCTCGACGCCGTCGTCGCCGCGCCGAACGCGGCCGTCGAGTGCGGCCTCGCGAGCGCGCTGTGCGCTGCGGTCCGGACGGACGGTCGGAATCAGACACCGCTCGCGGGGTTCGGCGCGTCCGACTGCGACTGTGTAGCCCATCTCGTCGGCGCCGACGACGTCGAGTCCCTCCGCTCTGCGGCCGTCGACGCGCTCCGAAGAATCGAACGACAGGATCTCCCGTCGGAACGGTGACTTCCGCCGGCGAGCAAAGTCCGCGCGCAAAATCGGCGCACAACGTCCGCGCGTAAATTGCGTCGACAGCGATCACTCGCGTCGACTGCGACGAGCCGCGTCGGTCCGGGCAAGGACGACGCGGCCCGTGCCGGTTGTCAGAGGCACCCCGGCACTAGCAGATTTGTCGTCCCGATACTTATAATCACCCACCGATGCAGTGGCTCACCTCGTGAGAACCCACCGATCTCTCGCCCGGCTTTATTACTACATCCGAAAATGATAACTGTCCGTTATCTACAGCCGGACGACACATCGCCGAGAATCGCTATCGGCGCGACGGGGAACGCTCACTCGAATCGGCGCTCACCGAACGGCAACAAAACGGAGCGGGGATGATATTGCCGGAAGGTGTGACCGCCCCGAGATTCGGTTGCCGCGGGAATCGAGGAGATCTGAGCCGCTTCGACCGGTACGAGCGCACTGGCGCGCGTCAACGAGTGCGGCGCGTCTGTCCACTGTGGGTCGCTTGATGTGGTCGCCGCCCGTTGATCGGATCGATGAGCGAATCAGAGCACGTCGAACGGTTCGCGGTATCGGCAGCAAGCGAGAGCGAAACGAGGACAGTCGTCGAGGCGCGTGACTTCGAGTTCGTCGTCGACGAGCCCGCGGCACTGGGCGGCACGAACGACGGCCCCAACCCCGTGGAATACCTCATCGGCGCGTGGGCCGGGTGTCTCAACGTCGTCGTCCACACCGTCAGCGAAGAGCGCGGAATCGACGTCGACAGCGTCGAGATCGCGATCGAGGGGACTCTCGACCCCCGGAAGTTCCTCGGCGCCGCCGATGACGTCCGGGCAGGCTACCAGGAGCTTTCCGTACGGGTCGACGTCGAGTCCGACGCCGACGAAAAAGCCTTGGACGCGCTTGGCGAGGCCGTCGAGGAGCGCTGTCCCGTCGGCGACAACATCGGGAACCCCACGCCGACGGACGTGACCGTCGAAGCGGTCTGAGCGCCGAAGCGGACGGGTCGTCGGAGCAGTCGATCGAGCAGTCGATCGAGCAGTCGGACCATCGAACGGCTTGGCCGATCAGTCGCGGGACTGTCCGAAGCGTTGTCTGTGTCGCCGCAGATTGATACGCGCTCTCAGACACGTCGAGTCGTCGGTGGCGAGCCTAGTCGAACATCCCGGTCGACATGTACCGCTCGCCGCTGTCCCAGAAGACCGTGATCACGAGCGGGCAGTCATCGTCGACGGCGTCGGTCTCGGCGTCCTCGCGGGCGGCTCGGGACGTCTCGGCCGACCCGTCGGGCGCGTCCTCGATGACGTACCCCGGCTCCGGGTCGGCGCAGCGAACGTCGGGATCGGCGAGTCGCTCGGCGACGCGCTTGGCGGCGAGGTTCGACGCGCCGGAGGACTGGCCGACGAGGATCCCCTCCTCGCGGGTGAGCCGCCGGCACTCGGCTTCGGCCTCCTCGATCGTGACGGTCTCGACGCCGTCGAGGAGGTCCCTGTCGAGGTTCGGGCTGACGAACCCCGGACCCATCCCCTGGAAGTCGTCGATTCCGGGCTCGCCGCCCGAGAGAACGGCGTTGTCCGCTGGCTCGACGGCGACGATCTCCATCCCGGGGAACTCCTCGCGGAGCCGGCGGCCGATGCCCGTGATCGTCCCGCCGGTCCCCACGCCCGCGACGAGGGCGTCGACGGAGCGGTCCCCGATCTGCTCGAGGATCTCCTCGGCGGTCGTCCGGTAGTGCGCCTCGGGGTTCGCGGGGTTCTCGAACTGCCGGAGCTGGATCATCCCCCCCGCTTCGAGTTCGTCGGCGCGGTCTTTCGCCGCGGAGATGTCGCCGTCGACGAGTTCGATGTCGGCCCCGTAGGCGCTCATCAGCGCGCGCCGCTCGGGCGATTTCGACCCCGGCATCACGACCGTGAGGTCGTAGCCCTTCGCCGCGGCGACGACCGAGAGGCCGATGCCGGTGTTCCCGCTCGTCGGCTCCACGAGGGCGTCCCCCGGTTCGATCACACCCTCGCGCTCGGCGCGCTCGACCATCGCGAGCGCGGGGCGATCCTTCGCTGATCCGCCGGGGTTCTTCGATTCGATCTTCGCGGCGACCGTCGCGCCGGCGGGCGAGTCGACCCGAACCAGCGGCGACCCGATGCTCTCGAGCACGTTCGCGTCCATAGATGGCGTTCGTCGGTGGGGCACAAGACGGTGGCGACGCCCGCCGCGCGTGCCGGTAACCAAGGCGGGCCCCTCTAGCGGCGGGTCCGTGAAGGAGGCCTCCCGACGACCACCGCGAGGTTTACGCCCCCGGCGGCCGTAGCAGCGCGTATGTCCGAAGCAGACGCCGACTCCGCGGCGAGTGCCGGCCGGCTCGAGACGATGGAACCGAACCCCGCGTGGGACGCCGACGCCCACGAGGACGCCGTCGAGACCCTCTCGGAGGAGGGTCTCGTCTTCCGCGTCTGGGGCGGCGACTGGTGCGGCGACTGCCGGGGACAGCTCCCCGATTTCGGGGCCGCACTCGACGCCGCGGGCGTTCCGGACGAGCGCGTCCACCACTACCCCGTCGAGAAGGCGGACGACGGAAGCAAGATCGGCCCCCTCGTCGACGAATACGACATCGAACTGATCCCGACGGTCGTCGTCGAGCGCGACGGCGAGGCGGTCGCCCGATACGTAGAGAACGAGCCCGTCTCGATCGCGGTGTATCTGGCGGAGCGACTGCACGAGTAGTCGGGGCACGACTTCCGCGACGCGCCGGTCGCAACACACCTTCTCCGACGCGACCGTTGCGTCGCCGCCCTCACTCCGCCTGCAGCCGGACCGTTACCTCGCTCCCGCGGGGCTCCCGCTCGTCGAACGACAGCACGCCGTCGGACTGTTCGACGATGAGGTCTACGAGCCAGAGGCCGACGCCGCTACCGTGCTGCAGCGGTCCGATCTCTATCTCGCCGGTCAGGACCTGCCGTTCGATTTCCGGGATCCCCGGACCGTCGTCGGCGACGGTGATCTCGGCCCACTCGTCGGTACAGTCCAGACTGACCTCGACGGCCGGCTCCGTCCGACCGGAGTGGATAACGGCGTTCTCGACGAGCTCCTCGATCGCCCGCGAGATGGACGGGACCGCCCGAGCGTAACACTCCTCGGGCATCGAAACAGAGAGCTGAACCGGCCCGTACTGCTCTCGAACCGCGGCGGCAACGGTGTCGACGGCCGACGTCAGATCGACTCGCTGGGGCGGTCGAGACCTCGAGAGCAGTTCCGTCACTTCGCGCTGCTTGTTCACGGTTTCGACGATCCGGTCGCTGGTCTCGATTATCTCGCGCGCGTCCTCGGCGACCGCCTCGCCGTTCCGGTGGCGGATGAGATCCGCGTATCCCTGGATGACGTTCATATCGTTCCGGAGGTTGTGACGGAGCATCCGGTCGAGAACCTTCAACTGCTGGATCCGGTTCTCGCGGTCGGAGACGTCCCTGACGAGGGTGATGAACCCGACCTCCTCGCCGTCGGCGTCGTGGAGGCGGAACACCGTCGTCTCCCCGGGGAAGATCTGGCCGGTGCGCTTTTCGTACTCGATCATCTGCGTGAAGCGCCCCTCATTGGCGCGTTTTCGAACCTCCCGTCGCACCCGCGCGAACGACTCTTCGCTGTCGTAGAGCACCCTCGCGGAGTCACCGGCGACGTCGTCGAGTTCGTAACCGAACAGCCCCGTGAACGCAGGGTTCGCGTTCGTGATCCGGTGATCCCGATCGACGACAAAGATCGCGTCACGGATGCTGTTGAACAGGAGGTCGTACCGCTCGAGGAGTTCCTGCTCCTGTTTCTTCCGCTCGGAGATGTCCTTGTGAACGCCGACGAAGTGCCTTATCTCCCCTTCCTCGTCGGTGATCGGAGCGATCGTCTGATTGACCACGAACCGCTCGCCGCTTTTCCGCTCGTCGACGAACTCGCTCTCCCAGACCTCGCCGGCGAGGATCGTCCCCCACAGCTCCTCGAAGAACGCGTCGTCGTGCTCTCCGGACTGGAGGATCCGGGGATTCTCCCCGAGCAGTTCCGCCTCCGTGTACCCGGTCACCTCCTCGTACGCGGGATTGACATACTCGATCGTGCCGTCTCGATCCGTGATCACGACCGCGTGCCCCGAGTGCTCTACGGCCTCCTCGAACCGCCGCGCTTCCGCCTCACGCCGTGCGAGCGCCCGGTAGAGCGTCTTCTGCGGTTCCGTGATCCCGGTCTTGACGACGGCGAGGTACATCAGGTAAAACGAGCCGAACTTGAGGAAGTGTCCGGCGGCGTTCGAGACCCCGTACACGTCGATGTAGAAGGTGAACGCGAGCTCCGAGACGACGCTCAGTGCGACCGCGGCGACGAGCAACTGATACACCCGCGATTCGAACCGCTCTCGCCGTCGCGACAGAAACAGTATCGAGAGGAGCAACAGCCCCATCACGACGTACTCGCTGACGATCTTGAAGTCGGTGAGACCGCCCGCTGGGGAGTACGCTTGCGGGAACACGTCGAAGACGAATACCGAGCTCAGTCCGAGCGCGACGACAGCCGCGTATCCGACGACGACGAGCGCGAGCGAGTCGTCGTCCCGCTTCGAGCGCGGACGGGACCGCGACTGAACGGTAATGGCGAGTCCTGCGGCCCCGACCAGCGAGAACGCTTCGAGGTACCGACCGAGGAGCCACAGCTGCGTCGGGAGGTTCGCCCCGTCGGTCGCGAAGACGCCCATCCCCTGATAGGCGAGCGTGTGCAGTAAGTCGACCGCGCCGATGAACAGGTATGCGACACCGAGAACGGCGAAAAAGGGATTTTCGATGTCTCCGCGCGCGTTCCAGACGACGATGAAGACGGCGAACGCGACGGTGACGCTGAAGAGTTCGACGAGGCTGTGAAAGAGCAGGTAGTTCCGGACTTGGATGAGATACAGCGCGACCACACCGACGAGCCCCAAAATCAGATGTGTTCTGAAACCTTTCAGTGCCGAGGCCCTCGCCATTGGTTTCCAACGCTCATTCGAGAAGGAAACTCTTACTACTCTGTTCTCTCGGCGACAGTTCTCCGCGGTCAATCACTCGCAGGTCGGACCGAGCGCGACTGCGAGTGGATCGTCTCCACTGTGCTCGACGACCACTACGGCCGTTCTTCCCCGCCGTCGCCGGGGGTCCACGAACTCTCGCCGTCGTCGATCGCCGCACGCCCGCCGCTTCCGCCCTCGAACCACGCGAGCGCCTCCGACAGCGAGTGCGTCGGCGGCGAGCAGGTCCTGCCCTCACAGACGTAAACCGTCGGCTCGCCGTCGCGGCGCTCCCGGTTCGCCCAGACCGGCGGCGCCTCCGAGAGGCCCAGCGCGCCCAGCCACTCGCCGAGGTCCTCGTCGGTCGCGGGGCGGGGAGAGACGACGGCGTGCGGGAGGTACGTCGTCGCGAGCGACTCGCGGAACGGCTCGGGGACGTGGATGGTCCCTCCCTCCGCGGTCGACGCGCCCGCGAGCACGACTTCCGTGCCGCCACGGCTCCGCTCGTCCGCGGCGAGCGCGAGCGAGACGTGTTCGAGCGGCCGCCCGCGGATTCGGTCGGCGTGCGTGTCGAGCACCGCCCCGGCGGCCTCGGCGAACCCCGCCTGCGGCGCGAACGCGTCGAGGTCCGAGAGGAGTGACGCCGCGACACCCGCGCTCGACGGCGTCGACTGGTCGAGCAGTTCCTGCGGCCGAGTCACGAGCGATTCGCCCCCCGCGGGAGTCAGATACAGCGTGCCGGCGTCGGCGTCGTAGAACTCCCCGACGACGACGCGAGCCAGATCCAGCGCGAACGCGAGGTGGTCGACCGCCCCCGTGACCGCGTACAGGTCGAGCGCGCCCCGCGCGAGGAAGGCGTAGTCGTCGAGATACCCCTCGCCCTTCACGTCGCCGTCCTTGTAGCGGCGGGCCAGCCGCCGGTCTTCAGCGTCCCAGAGGTGCTCTCGCACGAACGAGAGCGCCTCGGCGGCGAGTCGGGTGTACGCGTCGTCGCCGAGCACGAGGCCGCCGCGGGCGAGCGCGGAGATCGCGAGGCCGTTCCACGACGCGAGGACCTTCTCGTCGCGAGCGGGACGGACGCGCGACTCCCGAGACTCGAAAAGCGCGGCGCGAGCGTCCTCGAGACGGTCGACGACGGCCGGTTCGGAGATGTCGTACGCCGACGCGAGGTCCGGAATCGACGACTCGATCGTCAGCACGGTCGAGCCCTCGAAGTTCCCGCCCTCGGTGACGCCGAAGCGATCGCAGGCGAGTTCGGCCGTGAACTCGTCGTCGATCGCGGCTTCGACCTCGGCGGGCGTCCAGACGTAGAACCGCCCCTCCTCGCCCTCGCTGCGGGCGTCGAGCGTGCTGAAGAAGCCGCCGTCCGCGTGGCGGAACTCCCGTTCGAGGAAGTCGAACGTCTCGCGGGCGATGGTCGCGTAGGACTCGCGCCCCGTGAGCTGATACGCCGCGAGGTAGACCCGAGGCAGTTCCGCGTTGTCGTACAGCATCTTCTCGAAGTGCGGGATCGTCCACTCGCGGTCGGTCGCATAGCGGTGGAAGCCGCCGCCGACGTGGTCGTAGAGCCCGCCGGCGGCCATCGCGTCGAGCGTCGCCGTCGCCGCCGAAAGCGCCTCCTCCGAGCCCGAGTACGCGTACGAGCGGAGGAGCGCCTCGATCCGGCCGGGCTGGGGGAACTTCGGCCCGCCGGAGCCGAAGCCGCCGTGCTCGCGGTCGGTGGCCCGCAGCGCAGCCTTCGCGACGGTGCCGAGAAGCTCGCCGGCCTCGCCCGTTCCGTCGCTGGTGGGACCCGGTTCGGCCGCGGTCGGATCCGACTCGCCGCTCGCCGGCGTCGTCTCCAGCTCGTCGCGGAGGGCGTCGGTCCACTGTTGGGCGCGGTTTTCGATCTCCTCGCGGTCGGTCTCCCACGACTCGGCGAACGACCGGCAGACGTCGGCGAACCCCGGGACGTTTCCGCGCCGGTCGTCGGCGCGCTTCGGGAAGTACGTCCCGACGTAGAACGGCTTCCCGTCGGGTGTGAGCCAGACCGAGAGGGGCCACCCGCCCCCGCCGGTGACGAGCTGACAGATCGTCTGATAGACCCGATCGAGGTCCGGCCGCTCCTCGCGGTCGACCTTGATCGGGACGAACGACTCGTTGAGGACGGACGCGACTCCCTCGTCCTCGAAGCTCTCTTCGGCCATCACGTGACACCAGTGACACGCCGAGTAGCCGACCGACAGGAAGATCGGCCGGTCGGTCGCCCGCGCCGCCGTCAGCGCGGCCTCGTCCCACGGCTGCCAGTGTACCGGGTTGTCGGCGTGCTGGCGGAGGTACGGGCTCGCCTCCCCGTCGAGTCGGTTCCGCGCCAGTGGATCGTCCATACGCGCCGTACGTCGCTCGCGGGGAAAAGCGGTGTGACCCCGACTCGAACTGCCTCCGAGCGCGTGTTCCACGGACGTGTACATCTGGCGGACGGTGAAGAGCAACCTTTACACTGGCGTGCGTATGTCCTCCGGATATGTCCAACTCGGAGACGGTCCTTCTCGTCGGCGGCGGCGGACGCGAACACGCGATCGCCCGCGCGCTGGCGGCGGACCCGGCCTGTGACCTGTACGCGTGTGCGAGCAACCGAAACCCCGGAATCACGGCGCTCGCCGCGGGGTTCGAGACGATCGGTGAGACAGCCGTCGAGGACATCGTCGCGTACGCGACCGACGTCGGCGCCGACCTCGCCGTGATCGGCCCCGAATCCGCGCTCGAGGCCGGCGTCGCCGACGCGCTCGTCGACGCCGGCGTCTACGCGTTCGGCCCCGGTGCCGACGCCGCCCGCATCGAGACGGACAAGGCGTTTCAGCGGGAGTTCATGGAGGCGGAGTCGATTCCGGGCTGTCCAGACTTCGCCGTCTTCGACGACATGGAGGCCGCCTGCGAGTACATCGACGCCTACGACGGCGACCTCGCGGTCAAGCCGGCCGGCCTCACCGGCGGCAAGGGCGTGAAAGTCATCGGCGATCAGGTGAACGAGGACGAGGCGAAGGCGTACCTCCGCGAGAGCGACTACGACCGCGTCGTCCTCGAAGAGCGCCTCGTCGGAGAGGAGTTCACCGTACAGGCGTTCGTCGCGAACGGCGACGTCCGGCCGACGCCCGCGGTCCAAGACCACAAGCGGGCGTACGAGGGCGACGAGGGGCCGAATACCGGCGGGATGGGAAGCTACAGCGACGCCGGCCCGGAGCTGCCGTTCATGACGAGCGAGGACTACGCCGAGGCCGTCGAGGTGCTGGAGGCCGTCGTCGACGCCCTTCCCGAGTACAGGGGAATCCTCTACGGTCAGTTCATGCTCGGGGAGGACGGCCCGAAGGTCGTCGAGTTCAACGCGCGCTTCGGCGACCCCGAGGCGACGAACACGCTCCCGGTCTTGAACACGTCGTTCCTCGACGTGCTCACGGCCGCGCGCGACGGCGACTCGCTCCCGCGACTGGAGTTCGCCGGGAAGGCGACCGTCTGTAAGTACGCCGTCCCCGAGGGCTACCCGACCGATCCGAAGAGCGGCGCGAAGATCACCGTCGACGAGGAGAGCGTCGGCGACGCCTTGCTCTTCTACGCCAGCGTCGACGAGCGCGAGGACGGCCTCTACACCACGACCTCGCGGTCGTTCGCCGTCGTCGGCGTCGCCGACTCCATCGCCGAGGCGGAAGCGCAGGCCGAACGCGCTCTCGCGGCCGCGGGCGACGGGCTCCGCGTCCGCCACGACGTCGGGACGGCCGACCTCCTCCAGCGTCGGATCGACCATATGAACGAGCTCCGCGGATAGGATCGGCGCCGCCACCGAAGTTCGCGGCTCCATCGAGCGAACCTTTTGGTCACCCGCCGACAACTGACGGTCGTGAGCGACGACGATACCGACCCCACCGACCACGACGACCGCGGGCGCCCCGGCGACGATCACGGGCGCGGGGCTTCCGACCGCGACGGTCGCCGCCACGACCGCCTCCGGCGACATCCGACGCCGGGACCGCTGAACTCGCTTCGGTACTGGACAGACGCGAAGCCGGTCTGGCGGGTCGCCCTGAACTACGTCCTCGTGTGGATCGCCCGGGTCGCCCCGTCGCTTCGGGCCCGGAACTGGGCGCTCAGGCGGCTCGGCGTCACCGTCGGCGAGGGCGTCTCGTGGGGGCTGGAGGCGACGCCGGACGTGTTCTGGCCCGAACTGATCACGCTCGGCGATCACGCCGTCGTCGGCTACGACTCGGTGCTCCTCTGTCACGAGTTCCTGCAGGACGAGTACCGCACGGGCGAGGTCGTCGTCGGCGAGCGCGCGATGATCGGCGCGAAGGCGGTGATCCTCCCGGGCGTCACCATCGGCGCGGGCGCGCAGGTGGCGGCGAACTCGCTAGTGACGCGCGACGTGCCGCCGAACGCGACGGTCGCGGGCGTGCCGGCGCGGCCGATGGGTGGGGGTGGCGTGGTCGACGGCGGACGCGGCGGAGAGACGGGAGAAAGCGGAGAAGCGAGAGCAGACGGCGAACACGGAGCCGACGGGGACGGGACGCGCTGAGTACGGAGTACGTCGCGGGACGGTCAGCGGGCCTGACTACTGCCGGAGATGCAAATCACTTAGTGTCCGCTGTCTGAACGGTGGCTCGTTATGTGGGAGGGCACACCCTCGTGGGGACGGCGACACATCCTCAAACTCGCGGGCGCAACCGCGGCCGGAACGGTCGCGCTCGGCCGCGCGGAGGCGGCGGACGAATCGGACGCGAACGTCTCGGTCCGGTTCGAAGACCAAGAATCGGACGGGTCGTCGGTGGTGATACAGTCTCTCTACACCGACGTAGACGCGGAGGTGATCATCTTCCGCTCGGAGGGCGACAGAACGCGGTACCGCGTCCTCGAGGTCGCCGCCGAAACCGAATTCACCGACCGAACGGTCGAACTCGACGAGCCGATCCCCGAGACGCAGCTGATCAGCGTCTCCGTGCAACCGCCGGAGGGCGGCTTCTCCTACGGCGGCGCCCGCGCGACCGTGGCCGTCGGCGAACCGCTGGACGAGCCGGACGGAGACGAGTCCGAATCGGGTCTCGAACTGATCGATGCGGACCCCGATGCCGGCTTCAACTGGCCGTATCTGCTGTATACGCCGAGCGCGTCCGAGGCCGCCGGGAACGAGGAGACGGAGTCGGGCGAGACCGACGTACGGCCGCTGGTCGTCGGAAACAGCCCGTGGAGGGGGTCGCCGTCCGACGCGGAACGGCGGGTGGAGTCGGGACGGGGACACATCGAAAACGGGAGACTGAGCGCGGTCGCGAGAGAGCTGGGATCCCCGGCGCTGGTCGCGCTCATCCCGAGCAGGGACGAAGACGGGTCGTATCAGAACCTCCGGCTCTCCGGAGCCGCGTTCGACCGCCTCGACCTGCAGGTGCTCGCGATGGTCGACGACGCGCGAGCGCGGCTCGCGGACCGCCCGTACGACGTGCCCGAGGCGTTCCATGTCGAGGGGTTTTCGTCGAATGGGCGGTTCTTCGACAAACTCGCCGCACTGCACCCCGAGCGGGTCAACGCCGTCTCGGCCGGCGGGAACGGAATCGCCGTCCTCCCGCTGGCGGAGCTCTCCGAGGACGTCCCGACGGCTGGGGAGCCGCAGACGACGTCGCTCCCCTGGCCGGTCGGCGTCGCTGATCTCCCGGAACTCGTCGGCGACGACTTCGACCGGGACGCGTGGTTCGAGACGGCGCACTTCTGGTACATCGGCGCCGAAGACCAAGACCCCGAGAACCCCGAGGAGTATCTGCACAAACTGTATCGGGGATCGGGCGAGCCGGACGAGCTGATCCGTGACGTCTTCGGATCGCTTCAGGTCGACGAGCGCTTCAGGACCAGCCGAGCGATATTCGAGCACCTCGGCAAATCCGCGGAGTTCACCGCGTACGACGGAGCCGGCCACGAAGTCACCGGGGAGATGATCGAGGACGCGGCCGACTTCCACCGGCGGCACAAACACGAGGCGTTCGGCCCGCAGTTCGCGCGTGCGGTCGAGTGGCCGCGCGGTCCCGTCACCGTCGGTGAACCGCTCGGCGTCGCGGTCTCGTACGAGAACCTCGGGACCGCCGCGGCGACTGCCACGTCCGCGCTGTCGGTGGACGGAGACCCCGTCGACACGACCAGCGTGGACGTGGCGCCCGGCGAATCCGAGCGCGTCGAACTCCAGCACTCGTTTTCGTCTCCCGGGGAGTACACGGTGAGCGTAGACGCGTCAGCCTCGGAGTCGTTCGCGGTGACCGCGGAGGCGGGCGACGCCTCGGCAACCGCCGATGGGACCGGCGACTCGGGATCAGAGCGGGACGAACCGACCGCCGTGGACCAGCCCGGATTCGGCCTCCCGCAGGCGATCACGGCGCTGGGTGTGGTCGGGTATCTGATCGAGCGACGCCTCTCCGAGAACGAGTGACGGCTTGGGCCGGAGCGGCGCGGGCGAAACGCGAAGCCGATCTCCGGTGAGTGCTCCGCCGGCGTCTTCGAAGACCGACTACTGACGGATCCGAACGACGCCCTCTTCGAACACCGCGCTGTTGGGAACGATGAACTCCTCGCCGTCGTTCTCGACGTGCGTGACGAACAGATTGACCTCTTGGACGATCCCCCGCTTGGCCCCGATTTCGACCTCGTCGCCGATGGCGTAGGGCTGATTCAACAGCAGATACGAGCCCGCCGCGCCGGCTTTCAGGAGGTCCGAGAGCGCGACGGCGGTGAGTAAGACGAGCGCGAAGAGGTACGCGCCGAGGAGGACGACGAGCGCGAGCGTCGCGACGCCGAGTTGCGACAGCGCGACGAGCACGGCCACGTAGAAGACGGTGAACTTCGCGAGCCGCGGGAAGATGCCGATCTGCGGGAGTTTGATCCCGGTCAGGCGCTCGCCGACCATCAGCTGAACCTTGTCGCCGACGACGACGCCGACGATGAGGATGACGACCGCGAAGAACAGCTGCGGGACGAATTCGACGGTTCGACTCCAGAAACTCGCCGCGACGGTGACGTTCGCGATCGAGAGAAGGGCAAGGAACGTGATCCCGAGGACGAAAAAGCGGACCAACGTGCCGAGCACCTTGACCGTCGAGGTGTCGAACTCGTGGGCGGTCCGCTCGAAGGCCGTCCCCTCGATCGCTTCGGGAACGCCGAGGTGCACGAGCACCCGTGTCGTGAGCGACCCCAGCACCAGCGCCGCGAGGATGCCGACGACGACGACGATCAGCGCGGCCCACATCGTCCGTGGGACGGCGCTGAAAACCTCCGGAAGCGGACCGAGATCGATCTGCAACTGGAGGGGTCCGCGCATCAGTACTCCTCCGGATCGATCTCCAGGATGATCTTCCCGCCCTTGAACGCGCGGACGAGGCCGTCGGACTCCGAGAGGACGATCGCGGTCGCGTTCGTGTCGCGGGTGATCGCCGCGCCGGCCATGTGGCGCGCGCCGAGTCCCTTCGGGATGTCGACGCCCTCGGCGGCCGGTTCGAGATAGCGGTACGCGCTGACGATCTTCCCCGAGTCCGAGATGACGAACGCGCCGTCCAGTCTGGAGAACTCCTTGAGCATCACGTTCACGATGGGATCGCCCACGTGGACGTGGGACTTCTCGAAGGGATTGTACGACAGCGGCCGGGACTTGTTCATCACTTTCCCGGCGTCGCCGACGACGAACAGCGCGCCGACGGGGCTGCCCTTCTGGCCCTTCTTGCCCAGTTCGATCGCCACCTCGAAGACGTCGCGAATGACGCCCGAATCGGCCCGGGAGTTCGCGAACAGGTCGTAGATCCCAGAGCGCATCCCCTCGTCGACCCGGATGCGGACCACCGCGTCGGGATCGCCCCCGAAGATCCGCACGCTGCAGGCGACGACGTCGCCCTCCTCGACGAGTCCGTGCTCCAGCGCCCCCTCGGCGCCGAACTTGAGCCGGTCTCTGACGTTGTCGAACTCGAGCGGGAGCTCGACGAACGTCTCGGCGTCGACGGCGTTCTCCGGGGCGATCACGACGACCGACTCGTCGAGGTCGGCGTCGGCGAACCGCTCGTAGTGGGAACTGCTCGGCGAGAACAGGAACACGCCATCGACATCCGACACGACATCTCCCAAGAGGTCCGATAACGCCGACATTGCTACCGGTACTCGCCCTGCGCTGTAAAGCGTTGTGGGACGTTCTCGGCGCTGAGATCAGTCCGACGCGCGGCTGACGGGCGAATGACGAACGCGAGAAACAGCGGTCGACGGAGGCCGCGGTCGGCGGCGTCGAGTTCCAACAGCGACGACCCCGGCGACGCGCTCAGTACGATTTCGCGAAGTACGCGGTCTCGACGGCGTCGTCGTCGCAGATGGCACAGTCGTCGCCATCGTGGATCTCGGCGTCCTCGTCGTCCAGCGGCACCATCACGATCTCGGCGGCGATCTGCTCTTTGATCTCGGCTTCGCACGCCTCGTCGCCGCACCACGGGGCCTTGACGTACCCGCCGTGCTGGCCGATCGTTCCGAGGATCTCCGCGCGGCTGTCGGCCTCGCGGACGTTCTCGGTGAGGTTCTCCTCGGCGGCGGCGTACAGCTTCGCGTACACCTCGTCGAGGTGCGAGCGGACGGTTTCGGCGACGTCCTCGCGGGCGGCCTCAGCCGACTCGCCGTCGGGGCGGTGGACGAGCGTGACCGTCCCGTCGTCGGCCTCGTTGGGGCCGATTTCGATCCGCAGGGGGACGCCCTTCAGCTCCCACTCGTTGAACTTGAAGCCCGGATTTCGCTCGTCGCGGTCGTCGAGTTCGACGCGGACGCCGGCCGCCTCCAGCTCCCCGACGACGCCCTCGGCGTACTCTTGGACGTCGGCTTTCGTGTCTGCCTGCCAGATCGGGACGACGACGACCTGTTCGGGGGCGATCGCCGGCGGCAGGACGAGCCCCTGATCGTCCGAGTGCGTCATGATGAGCGCGCCGAGCGCGCGCCAGGAGAGCCCCCACGAGGTGGTGTGAGCGATCGCTTCGTCCTCGTCCTCGTCGGTGTAGGTGATGTCGAACGCCTCCGCGAAGGAGGTCCCCAAGTAGTGTGAGGTCGCCCCTTGGACGGACTTGCCGTCGGGCATCAGCGCCTCGACGGTCGTCGTCGTGTCCGCGCCGGGGAACTTGTCGTGCTCGGGCTTCGCCCCGCGGAGCACCGGCATCGCCAGCAGGTCCTCGTAGGTGGCCTCGTACTGGTCGAGGCGCTGCATCGTCTCCGCCCACGCGTCTTCGCGCGTCGCGTGCGCGGTGTGACCCTCCTGCCAGAGGAACTCCTTCGTGCGGAAGAACGGCTTCGTCTCGGTCGCCTCCCAGCGGACTACGGAGGCCCACTGATTCACCCGCAGCGGGAGGTCGCGGTGGCTGCGAACCCACTGGGAGATATAGGGCGTGATGATCGACTCGGAGGTCGGGCGGACCGCCAGCGGCTCTTCGAGCTCTTGGTTGCCCGCGCGGTCGACCCACGCGACCTCCGGGTCGAACCCCTCGACGATGTCCTTTTCGCGCTCGAGGTAGCTTTCCGGGATGAAAAGCGGGAAGTAGGCGTTCTGGACCCCCGTCTCCTTGAACAGCCCGTCGAGGTGTCCCTGCACGCGCTCCCAGAGCTCGTAGGCGCGGGGGCGGGTGACGATGAAGCCGCTCATCCCCTCCGGGGCGTAGTTCGCGAGGTTGGCCTTCTGGACGACCTCGGCGTACCACTCGCCCGTGTTGTGTTCTTTCGACTCGGTGATGCCGAGTTCCTGATCGTCGCTCATTACGTGTTTCCAACCGCACTGCGGTCTTAAATCCCCTGAAGCGCCCCGCTTCGCCCGTGGAGCGGGTGCCGCCGAAGTGACGTCTCACCCCAGCCGCTCGGGATCGACGGCGAACGGGCTCTCGCTCTCGCGCCAGGACCACCCCGGCAGTCGGGTCTGAAAGCCCGCGGCCAAGGCGGCGTCGAGGTCGTCGATGCCGGCCCCGCCCGCGGAGTGCGTCGTCACGTCCGCGAAGTGGAACGTCGCCTGCGCGAGCAGCGAGAGCGGCGTCCCGCCGGCGATCGTCGCGGCGAGTTCCCGCCCCAAGATCTCGTCGACGACGAAGCCGGGGTAGTCGCCGGCGACGTCCAACTCGCGCAGCAGCCCGACGTACCCGGCGGCGTTGACGGCCACGTCGCCGTCGGCGAACACGGCCGCGACTTCCTCGCGGTACGTCGCCTCGGAGACGGCGGCAACGTCGACGCCGAACAGCGCCCCCAGCTCCGAGCGGGCGTCGTTGATGATCGGGACGACCACGTCCGCGCGGTCGTGGATCCACTTGGCCTCCGCCGCCACGCGCTCGGGAGTGACGTTCATACCTCCGGGAGGTGGCGGCGGGGCTTCGGTGTTGCGGCAGTGGGCTTCGGTGTTGCGGCAGTGGGCTTCGGTGCTGCGGCAGTGGGACGGCGGTTGGAGATACGGTGTTGTGGTGACCGTCGGTTCGACTTTGCGAAGGCTTTTATATCCGGGCAGGTGTACATCGGAACAAGCGGGTTCTCCAGCCTCTCCGCGGCAGGATCGCCAGAGACAGCCGTTCACTACGCACTACGTTCGTCCTATGCGCTCTCAGCCGATATCACTTCGAGGAAGGTACCGGAGTTCCCCGATCAGTCGTCCGTCTGCGACGATCCCGACGGACCGCTCTCAGTTATGAGCTCAGTAGATAAGCAACTGGAAGAGTTGAAAGCAGCGGTCACACGAGAACTACCGGCCGACATCTCCGTGTCGGACGTCACGTACGAGGGCCCGGAGCTGGTCATCTACACGCGTGACCCGAAGCGGTTCGCCAAGGACGGTGGCCTCATCAGAGACCTCGCCGGGACGCTACGCAAGCGGATCACCGTCCGACCGGATCCCACGGCGCTCTCGCCGCCCGATCGCGCGAGAGACCGCATCCTCGACGTCATCCCCGATGACGCCGACGTCACCGACCTCGAATTTCACGAGGACACCGGGGAGGTCGTCATCGAGGCCAGAAAGCCGGGGGTGGTGATCGGTCGCAGCGGCGCGACGCTCCGGGAGATCACCGGTGCGGTCGGCTGGACCCCGGAGGTCGTCCGGACGGCGCCGATCGAGTCCTCGACGGTCTCGAACGTCCGTGATCTCCTCCGACAGGAGCGGGAGGACAGACGGCAGATCCTCGAACGCGTCGGCCGACAGATCCACCGCGAACAGCTCTCCGACGAGCAGTGGGTCCGCGTGACCACCCTCGGCGGCTGCCGCGAGGTCGGCCGGAGCGCGTTCATCCTCTCGACGTCTGAGACGCGTGTCCTCGTCGACATTGGCGACAAGCCCGGGTCCGATGACATCCCCTACCTCGACGTTCCCGAGGCGCTCGGAGCGGGCGCGAACTCGATCGACGCGGTCGTCCTGACGCACGCGCACCTCGATCACAGCGCCCTCCTGCCGCTGCTCTTCAAGTACGGCTACGACGGCCCGGTCTACACGACCGAACCGACCCGCGACCTGATGGGGCTGCTCCAGCTCGACGCGCTCGACAAGGCCGACAGCGAGAGCGAGGGCCGCTCGCTGCCCTACGGGCCGGAGATGGTCCGCGAGGCGATCAAGCACACGATCCCGCTGGAGTACGGCGACGTCACCGACATCGCGCCGGACGTGAAGCTGACGCTCCACAACGCCGGTCACGCGCTCGGCTCGGCGATCACGCACTTCCACGTCGGCGACGGCCTCTACAACGTCGCCTTCACCGGCGACATCCACTACGGGGACACGCGACTCTTCGACGGCGCGGTCAACGACTTCCCGCGCGTCGAGACGCTCGTTCTCGAATCGACGTACGGCGGCAGAAACGGCTACCAGACCGACCGCGAGGACGCGGAGGACCAGCTCGCGTCCTTCGTCTCCGAGACGTACGAACGCGGCGGGACAGTCCTCATTCCCGCGTCCGCGGCCGGCCGCGCCCAAGAGATGATGCTCGTCCTCGAAGCGACGATGCGCGAGGGCGAAATCCCGCGGATGCCCGTCTACCTCGACGGGACGATATGGGAGGCGACGGCGATCCATACGACCTACCCCGAGTACCTCCGCGACGACCTCCGCTCCCGCCTCTTCGACGAGGACGAGAACCCGTTCCTCGCCGGCGAGTTCGTCAGCGTCGACGCCGGCGACGAAACGCGGCGGGAGATCGCCGACGGAGACCCCTGTATCGTCCTCTCGCCGTCGGAGATGGCCACCGGCGGACCGGTCCGGTCTTGGCTCCGTCACCTCGGCCCGGACCCGGACTCGCGGCTCGTCTTCGTCGGGTATCAGGCGAGAGGGACGCTCGGTCGGCGCATCCAGAACGGGCTAGCGGAGATCCCCGGCGGCGACGCCGTCGGGCGCTCGGAGCCGGTCGCCCTCGAGATGGACGTCGAGACCGTCGGCGGGTTCTCCGGGCACGCAGACCGGCAGGGCCTCGAGAACTTCGTGAAGACGATGAACCCCCGCCCGGAGAAGGTCCTCTGCGTCCACGGCGAGGAACGGGCCATTCAAGACCTCTCCTCGGGGCTGTATCACGACCACAACCTCCGGACGTTCTCGCCGAAGAACCTCGAAACGTTCCGGTTCCGGTGACGGTGCACTGACCGCCGCTGATCGTTCCTGTCTCTTCTCTGTCCTAGACCCTGTCACTCTGTTCTGACCGGTCCACCCTACCCTACTGTCTGGCCTGTCCCGACGCTGCCCGTCCTTTCCTGCCTGCCCTGCCGAACGCTCTTTGCCGCCCTCGCCGGAGCGTCCGTATGCGCCTCGCTTTGATCGCTCACGACGCCAAAAAGCCCGACATGATCGCGTTCGCGGAGCACCGCCTCGAGGACCTCCGCCGCTTCGACCTGTTGGCGACGGGAACGACCGGCGAGCGGCTCCGGGAGTCGACGGGGCTCGCCGTCGAGCGCAAGCAGTCGGGACCGCTCGGCGGCGACATGCAGATCGGCGCGGAGATCGCCGACGGCGACTGCGACGGCGTCGTCTTCCTGCGCGATCCGCTGACCGCGCAGCCGCACGAACCCGACATCACCGCGCTCCTGCGGATCTGCGACGTGCACGCGGTGCCGCTGGCGACGAACCTCGCCAGCGCGGACGCCGTCCTCGACGAACTCGTCCGGGGGCTCGACGCCGAACCGTAGCCGCCGTGTCACCGCCGGTCGCTCGCGGCGGCTCCCGTACGGCACTCTCAGAACTGAGAACTGCGCCGCGAGACTTAATCCGAAGAGCACTCAACCAGATCGTATGCGCCGTCGAGGTCATCCCTCCGCGACTGTCGTCGCTCGTCTCCTTGTCGCGCTCGCGCTCGTCGTCTCGGCCGTCGGTGCCGCTTCCCTCGCCGCCGCTCCCGTTGCGGCGCAGTCGACCGGCGACTCGGGCGCCGACGGGGAGCGGCGGTGTTTCCCGGGAGACGGTCACGACCTCACGATCGGTGACGGCAACCCACATATCGACGTGACGGTTCACACGTCGCTCTTCACGTCGCCCGCGCCGCCGAGCGCCCTCGGGCTGGCGGCGCGGGGTGTCGCCCTCGACTCGGACCTGCTCGAACTCCGGACCGGCGTTCTCCTCGAGAAGACGCCCGAGGAAGCCACCGAGAGCGCGGTCTGGGACTCGTTCGTGATCCTCTTCGACTACCGCCTCTCGCTGCCGATGTTCGCCGACTCGTTCGACGACTCGACGTACGAGCCGACAGGGGGACCGGTCTCCGGCGTCGAGACGCGGGACTGCTGAAGTGGTCTGCTGAACCGTCAGAAAGCGGTCTGCCGCACCGTCAGAAGGATCTCCGGACCCGCGGTGTCGAACGCGTTACCTGATCGCGGCTTCCGCGGGATCGACCACGGACTCCCCGACCTCGTCGACGCCGACGCGGTCACAGAGGTCGTACAGCGGGCACGCCTCCGGGCCGTCGAGACACGCCGGCTTCCGCGCCGTGCAGTACTCGCGGCCGAACTGGATCATCGCGGTGTGACCGAAGCCGCACTTCTCGCCCGGCACGTCGGCCTCGAGACGCTCGCGGACGGCCTCGTGGTCAGCGTCGGCGGGGGCCAGACCCATCCGCCGGGCGATCCGGTGGACGTGCGTGTCGACCGGAAAAACCCCGTCGCGGCCGCCGGCGAAGAGCAGGACGCAGTCGGCGGTCTTGGGACCGACGCCGTGGATGTCCAAGAGGGCCTCGCGCACCTCGCCCGGGTCCTCGCCTCGGACGAACGCGTCGAATCCGTCGGCGCCGCCGTACTCCTCACAGACCCGTTCGGCCGCGCCGACGATCATCGCCGACTTCTGGTTGTAGAGCCCCGCCGACGAGATCGTCTCCGCCAGTTCCGACTGCTCGGCGTCCGCGAGGGCGGCCGCGAGGTCGACGCCGGACGCGCTCGCTTCATCGACTTCGCCGTCCGCCCCGTACCGCTCCATCAGCGCGTCGTGGGCGGGCTGGCTGGCCACGTCGCTCGTGTTCTGTGAGAGGATCGTCCGCACGAGCGACTCGAAGGCGTCCTTGCCGCCGTAGGTCTTCTGCCAGTACAGCCCGCCGAGCTCGTCGACGACGGCCTCAGCGCGCGTCCCGGCCGTCCCGGCCTCGAACACCGCGGCGGCGCTGCCGTCCTCGCCCCCGCTGATGTTCTCCCGCGGTTCTTCGGGCATATCCGCGCCTTCGAGACCGGGCGTCAAAAGCCGTCTGGATGCGGCCGTCGGCCGACCCGCCCACGCCGACGCGCTCGCGTCGTCACCGAATCGCGGTGGTTACGCCGACTCGCTCGCGTCGCCGTCGACGACCAGTTCGAGTCGGAGCGCCGCGCCCTCCGCGAGCGCGTCGACAAGGTCGCGGTCGAGATCGCCGGCCGCCGCGTCGGCCCCGACGAGGACCGTTCGGTCGTCGACGTAGTCGCTCGTCCGTCCCACGTGACTGCGCTCGTTCTCGAACGTGAGGTCCGGATGCCCCCTGCCGGTCACCGTCTGCGCGTGGGTCTCGCCCCCCTCGGACGTCACCGTCAGAACGGCCCGGATCGTCGCGCCGGGGTCGCGGCAGGCCTCGACGAACGCGTCCTCGAAGTCAGCGGGGACGCGGTCGGCCTCGACGGCGAGGATGCAGTCGCCGGCGGGCGTGAGCCAGTCGTCGCTCGTCACCTCGAACGTACTCGCGTGCTCGGCGGACACGTTCTCGTGCCCGCGCGCGTGGACGACTTCTCGCACGCCCCGTGCTCGGATCCGAGCCGGTAAGTCCCACTCGATTCGCGGCCGCCGAGACCCGACACCGGACCGGCCACTCCGACCGCGTGTGCGACCCAGTACCACTTTATTTTATATACTCTTCGAGGACACTGAGAATCCATCACACGGCACATACACGCGGCGTGCGAGTGATTTTCAGGACCTCACCCCATCGGCAGATTTATATGGGGTAGACGTCAAAGAGTAGATACCAGAACGCCTCCGGCGTTCCGGCGGCACAGCACGCAGAATGATCGGGAATTCTTATCCACGGTCGACAGCGCTCGACGAGCGGCCGCCACGGTCCGGAGCGGTGATGGTATCGAGGATTGATCACGTATGGTGACGCAGCAAGACGTTCTTACCGAATACGACGTACAGAAACTCAACGAATCAGACAACATCGAGCTTACCGACGACAAGCTCGAAAACGGGTCTAAGGGACAGCTCATCAAGGTCGCGGGACAGCTCCGCGACCGACGGAACGAGCTGAACCAGATGGCCTCAGAGCGCGCTTCCAAGCGCGACGACCTCAACGCCAAGACGCGCGAGAAGGTCGACGAGGCGCAGGAACACCGCGAGAAGCGCGACGAGCTCAACGAGCAGGTCCAAGAGCACAAAGAGAGCCGAAACGAGCTCAACGCGCAGGCGAACGAGCTGTTCGACAAAGTCGAGCAGATGAAAGAAGACCTCGAGCTCGACGACGGCAAGGGCATCGAGGAGCTGCAAGAGGAGATCGAACAGCTCGAGTTCCGCCAGCAGACCGAGGTGCTCTCGACCGAAGACGAGCGCGAGCTCATCGAGAAGATCGAGAACAAGCGCGAGGAGCTCAGCCAGAAGAAGGACAAAGTCGAGGACAGCGGCGAGCTCGAATCGCTCATCGAGGAGGCCGAGGAGGTCCGCTCGGAGGCGTCCCAGCACCACCAGAAGGTCACGGAGCTCGCCGACGAGGCCCAAGAGCATCACAACCAGATGATCGAGGCCTACCGCGAGGCCGACGACATCCGCGACGAGGCCGACGCGATGCACGAGCTCTTCGTCGAGGCCCAGGAGGCGGCAGACCGCCACCACGAGGACTTCGTCCGCGTCCAAAAACGCCTGCGCGAACTCGACAAGCAGGAGGAAAAAGAGCGCGAGGACGAGCGCGCCGAGGAGCGCGAGGCCGCCAAGGAGGAGGCCGAGGAGATCTACCAGAAGTTCAAGGAAGGCGAAACCCTCGACACCGAGGACCTGATGAAGCTCCAGAAGACGGGGCTTCTCTAAGCGCCGGAGCGCGACGCCGAGCGGTTTTCGTTTCTCTGTCTTTTTCGACGCGTCCAGCGACTGCGATTCGCAACGTTTCGACACCACGGCGACCGCGACCCACAGGGCCGCCGACCGGGAATATTTTAACCGAGTGAGGCCTTCGCACGACCGTGACGACACTCGTCCTCTGCGTCGACCGGTCGAGCGACATCGGCCGAGCGGCGGGGCTGGAGACGCCGATCGTCGGCTGGGAGGCCGTCAAGTCGCTCGTCACCGACGTGGGCCTCGCCGATCCGGAGGACTCGAGCGTCAACTGCCTGTTGGAAGCGCTCCGCGTCGCCCGCGACCTCCGCGACGAGCGCGAGGAGACGGTCGTAGCGGTCGTTTCCGGCGGCGGCGACTCGCTCGTCGGCGCGGACCGCTCGCTCTCCGCGCAGGTCGACGAACTCTGCGCGACGTACGACCCGGAGTCGGCGATCATCGTTGTCGACTCCGCCGACGACGAGCGGGTCGTGCCGGTCGTCGAGAGCCGGGTTCGCGTCGACTCCGTCGACCGGGTCGTCGTCCGGCAGGCGCACGACATCGAATCGTCGTACTACCTGCTCAAGCAGTTTCTGGCCGACGAGGAGCTCCGGACGACCGTCCTCGTACCGCTCGGGGCGACGCTTCTGTTCTTGCCGATCCTGCTGACGCAGTTCTCGCCGGCGGTCGCGCTGGCCGGCCTCGCCGCCCTGCTCGGAGCCGTGCTGTTATACAAGGGCCTCGCGATCGACGAGTACCTCTCGGAAGTCCCCGAGCAGGTCCGCGAGGCGCTGTACTCCGGCCGCGTCTCGGTCGTCACCTACGCGGTCAGTCTGGGACTCGGTCTGATCGGTATCTTCCTCGGCGCGCTCTCGGTCACGCCGCAGATGGGCCCCGAATCGGTGGTCGTTCGGACGATGCAGTTCACTTACAGCGCGGTCCCGTGGCTGGCGCTCGCCGCGCTCACCGCGAGCGCGGGGCGCCTCCTCGATGAACTCATCGGCACCGAAGGGATCAGCACGCCCTATCTGAACCTCCCGTTCGGCGTCGTCGCGCTCGGACTCGTCGTCCGCGGGTTCGCCGGGTGGTTCCTGCAGCGGGAGGCCGTCCTCGCGGATCCCCGGTTCTTCGGCTACGTGGTGACGCCCCAGCAACGGCTCGCGGTCTTCATCGTCGCCGGCATCGTCGTCAGCGTCGTCGGCGTCCGAGTCGCCGCGAGCGTGAGCGGCGACTCGCTCGAGGACGTCGCGCAGTGACCGTGTAGAGCCCTTCGTCGTGCGCGTGACCGCTCACGACGTCCGAGCGCGGTGCTCGCCGTGCTTGACACCGAGAGCGACGCACACCGCGCCGAAAACGAGCATCGCGGGCGTCACCATCATCAACACCGTGCTCGTCGCCATCACCCCGGCGGCGATCAGCACGGCAGTCCCGACGATCACCAGCGAGAGGAGCGCACCGACGGTCACAGCTAGCGTGTAGTCCATACGCCGGCCGTTGGGACCGCCGCGACAAAGTCGTTACCTCGGTTCGCAGCCGTCGGGAACGGACGCGGTCGGCATCTCGGTGGTACGACCGGCGATCGACCGCCTCACCAGGGCGCGAACCCCGGATCGACCCGCCGCTCCGTCCGGTCGATCGAATCGATGGCGGCGACGTCCTCGTCGTCGAGATCGACGTCGAGCGACCCCCAGTTGTCGAGGATGTGCGCCTCGCTCGTCGCCTTCGGGATCGCGGTGACGCCCTTCTCGCGGAGCCACGCCAGCGACACCTGCGCCTCGCTGGCGTCGTGTTTCTCGGCGATGTCGGTGAGTTCGGGGACGTCGAAGACCCGCCCGCGCGCCAGCGGCGAGTACGCGACGATCTCCACGTCGCGCTCGGCGCAGTGCTCGCGCAGTTCCTCCTGTTGGAGGAGCGGGTGCATCTCGACCTGATTTGCGAATATCGGTGCGTCGGCGCGTTCGATGGCCTCGTCGACCTGCTCGGGCAGGAAGTTGCTGATCCCGACGCGGTCGACGTTCCCGGCGTCGACGAGTTCGTCGAACGCGCGGAACGTCCCCTCGGGGTCGTACGCCCGCGAGGGCCAGTGGACGTAGAGGAGGTCGACGGCGTCGACGCCGAGTCTGTCGAGACTCTCGGCGGTCGAGGCGAGGACGTCCTCGTACGCGAGGTTGTCGATCCAGACCTTCGTCGCGAGAAAGACCTCCTCGCGGGGGACGTCCGCGGCCTCGATCCCGCGGCCGACGCTTTCCTCGTTGCCGTACGCCTGTGCCGTGTCGATGTGGCGGTAGCCCGCCTCCAGTGCCCGCTTGACGGCGTTCGCACAGGCCTCGGGATCGTCGTTCTTCCACGTGCCGAGACCGAGCGTCGGCATTTCGTTCGCGAGCGGTGCGCGTCGCTGGTCGTGCTGACTCATACGCGAGTGGAGGTCCGCCGGCCGGTTAGGAGTTTTGGGCCGGGGCTGCGCCGTCGTTGGGCGGGCCGCCGCGTCGCCCCTCCAGCCGACGCGTCACTCGGAGAGCCGCTGTTTCGCGAACCGCACGAGTAACGGCACGTCGTCGAGGTGGACGAGCCTCGAGAGGCCGCGGATGCTGCCGTCGTTGGCGTCGCTGAGCGTCTCTACGCCCATCGCGTTCAGGTCGTCCATCAGGCGGTCGTAGCGGTCGTTCGACGCGAGATACAGCAGCTGGGTCATCGTCAACCGGGTGCGCATATCCGGCGCGACGCGGGTATGCCAGAGGTCGTCGTAGACGGCCATCGCCCCCGCCGACGTGTCCGTCTCCGACCCCATCAGACAGCGGTCCGCCGTGATGGCGGCCGCGCGCGCGGACTCCATACACTTGTGAATCCCCTCGCCCCACAGCGGGTCGATGGTCGGCACCGTGTCGCCGATGGCCATAAAGCCGTCCGTGCTGAGCCCGTCGGGCATCTGAATGTGTGCGCTGCCGCGGTGCTGTTGTTTGTCGGCGATGCGCTGGGCGTCCGCGAACCGGGGATCGGTCTCCAGCCAGTGGTGCAGGTGATCGTCGATGCTCTTCGACGTGTCGCCGAAGTGCTGGTAGCTCTCGTTTTGGATGTAGCACAGGCCGACCTTCGCGGTGTCGCCGCCCGTGTGGAAGATCCACGAGTAGCCGCCGGGCGCGTACTCGTGATCGAGGCGCAGCATCATCGCGTCGGTCAGGTCCGCGAAGCCGGCGTGATCGAGGTCGACGCCCTCCATCTCCCACTCGATGCCGACCGCTTGGTGCTTCCGCTGGAGGTCGCAGACGCCGAGTTTCTTCGCGAGCGGCGCCGCCGGCCCCGTCGCGTCCACGACGATGTCGGCGTACACCTCCTCGTCGCCGGCGTAGCGGACGCCGACGACCTCGCCGTCCTCCGTGATGGGGTTGTTCGCGCGGGCGTCGAAGCGGTACTCCGCGCCGTGCTCGCGCCCCTCGGCCACCAGCCACCGCTTGAAGTCCGCGAACTCGAGGACCGCGCCGGGTTGGTTTTGGACGAAGTGCTCGTTCGGAGACTCGAGGACGACCTCGTCGGTGTAGTGCATCACGACGTCGTCCGGGATCCCGAACGCCCCCGTCATCGACGCGAACGTCCCCGCCGTGGACTTGTTCGACTGCCGCGGGAACCCGTCTTCGGGTTCGGCCTCCAGCACGAGCACGTCGTACTCGCGCTGGGCGAGGTCTCGCGCGCACTGTGCTCCGGCCGGGCCTGCACCGGCGATGACAACGTCGTAGTACTCAGACATAGCGTAGTTCCGTAGTGTGCGTTGGCTGCGCGCACCGGCGTCCCGGTGCGGTGGTCGCGCGGACGCCGCGCTGGACGTACCGTCCAGCCATCCCGCGTCTTCGAGCGGCCGTCGCGGCGTCCGAGGTCATAGTCACTCGTGGTAAATCAGGACGCAGATAAAAAACACGCGGGAACGTTCCTGACGCCCGCGGGAGGGCGGAATTACGATGGAGACGAACGCGGCACGGCTGTCGCACCGTCCGCACGTCTTCGCCTCCGCGATCGAACGCCGTCGGGCGATCGCGTGAGCGATCAGTCGCAACCGCGCCGTCGCTCCTCGAGCGTCGGCGAGTGGAAACTTCTCACCGATGATAACTGGGGGGGTAGCTTCATACGTGAGCCCTCGCTGACATCGGTATCACGATGATTGAGAGACTGACGATCGACCGACTCGGGATCGGGCCAAAACTCGTTCTCGCGTTTCTCCTCGTGGCGGCGCTGGTCGCCGTCACGGGCGTAGTGGGCTATCAGGCCGTCGGGACCGTCGACGAGCAGGTGCACCTGATCGCAGAAGACGGCGAGAAGATGGACGCGTCAGGGGAACTGATCGTCGCCATCGAGCAACAGCACGGGGCGGTACAGGCCGCACGGCTCGGGGAATCGGGGGCCGCCTCCGACTTCGAAGAGGCCGCCCAACGGTACGAGGAGCAAGCCTCCCGGCTGGAGGGGACGCACTTGAGCGACGAGCAGGCGTCGCGGGTCGCCGAGATCCAGTCCCAACACGAGGAGTACCAGGTGCTCGGTGAGGAGTTCTTCGCCGCCGTGGCGGCGCAGGACACGGAACTCGCCGCCGAGAAGGCCGCGGAGATGAACGCGCTGCGCGTGGAGATGGAGGAGAACGCCCACGCGATAGAGGAGTCGGCGCAGGCGGACATGAACGAGCAGGTCGCCGCCGCAGACAGCACCACGCAGACTAGCCGACTCGAGATCCTCGGTCTGACGATCGGCGCGTTCGTCGTCGCCGTGCTGACGGGGCTCTTCGTCTCCCGCCGTATCACGCTCCCGGTCGCACAGGTGTCCGCGGCCGCCGTCGCCGCCAGCGAGGGCGACCTCGACACCGAGGTCGAAGACCACGTCGAGGACGACGAGCTCGGCCGGATGATCGACGCGTTCAAACAACTCCAGACGAACCTCCGCGGGATCGTCGACGAGCTCGACGCCGTCAGTCGGAACCTCGAGTCCGGCGATTTCGAGCGGGACGTCGAGACCGACTTCCCCGGCGTGTACGGCGACATCATGTCCCAAATCGACGGCGGAACCGACGAGCTCACCGAGAGCTTCGCCGAGATCCGGCGGGCGAGCGACGGTATCAGCCGAGGCGACCTCGACCAGCGCATCGACACGGACCGCCCCGGCGGGTACGGCGACGTTCTGCGGAACCTCGAGACCGGTATCGAGCAGCTGAGCGACAGCGTCGGGAGCATCCAGCAGATCGCAGACCAGGTCGCCACCTCCAGCGAGGAGGTCTCCAGCAGCGCCGAGGAGATCAAGCAGGCGAGCGAAGAGGTCGCCGGCTCCGTCGAGGAGATCTCACAGGGGGCCGAAAGCCAGAGCGAGAGCCTCAGCGAGGTCGCCGGCGAGATGAACGACATGTCCGCGACCGTCGAGGAGATCGCCTCCTCGGCCGAGGAAGTCACCTCGACGGCCTCGACGGCCGTCGAACGGAGCGAGGCCGGCCAGGAGTACGCCGCCGAGGCGACCGCGGAGATCCAGTCGATCGAAGCGCGCGCGGACGAGGCCGCCTCGAAAGTCGACGCGCTCGACGAGGAGATGGAGGAGATCGGCGAAGTCACCGAGATGATCACGGAGATCGCCGAGCGGACGAACCTCCTCGCGCTCAACGCGTCGATCGAGGCCGCGAGGGCGGGCGAGGCCGGCGAGGGATTCGCGGTCGTCGCGAACGAGATCAAAGGGCTCGCCGAAGAGGCGTCCCAGGCGACGAACGAGATCGAAGCCAGCATCACCGACGTGCAGTCGATGACGGCCGAGACGGTCGAGGAGATCGAATCGATGAGCGAGCAGGTCGAGCGCGGCTCCGAGACCATCGAGGACGCGATCGAGACGTTCGACGACATCGCCGTCGCCGTCGAGCAGGCCGAGGGCGGAATCAAGGAGATCAGCGACGCCACCGACGATCAGGCCGCCTCCTCGGAGGAGGTCGTCGCGATGGCCGACGAGGTGTCGAGCGTGAGTCAGCAGACGGCGGCGGAGGCGAGCAACGTCTCCGCAGCCACCGAAGAGCAGGCCGCGTCGCTCTCGGAGGCGACCGACAACATCCAGCATCTCACCCGGTTGGCCGAGTCGCTGCACGAGGAGCTCTCGGAGTTCGAGATCCGAAACGACGCGGCGACGGACGCGCCGTCGGCGCTCGAGGAGTCGGGTTCGACCGCCCCGTCGACGACGGCGACCGGGGAGGTCGCAGCGGCGCAGCCCGACGGCGGAAGCGGCTTCCAGTTCGATCGCTGAGGCCCGTCTCTCCGTTCGATCGCTGGGGCCCGTCTTCCCGACCTGCTATTTTCACCGACGCGACCGGACCGCGTTACGTCCGCTTCGACAAGGACGGAAGACTTTCCAGTCGGGATGCGGAGGAAAAGCGCCTGCGTACGGTGTGTCGTCGGTCAGTAGAACTCGCGGACGAGGTCCATCGCGCCCTCGGGCGCGCCCTCGTCGATCTCGGAGGTGTCCGTGTCGAGGCCGTGCTTTTCGCCGTACGGAATCGACTTCTCGCTCTGCCAGATGACGCCCTGGTACTCCTTGCTGGCGTCGAGGATCTTGTCCTTGGCGGCGTCGTAGTCGGTCGGGTCGTGTCCCTCCTCGGCGACGTCGACGAGGCTGTCGCGGAAGTAGTCGTAGGTGTCGACGTCGTTGAACGTCACGCAGGGACTGAAGACGTTGACGAACCCGAAGCCGTCGTGTTCGATGGCTTCCTGCACGATCTCGGCGTGACGCTGGGCGTCCGTCGAGAACGACTGCGCGATGAACGTCGCGCCCGACGCGAGCGCGAGCGCGAGCGGGTTGACCGGCGGCTGCTGGGGGCCCTCCGGCGTCGTCGACGTCTCGAAGTCCATCCGCGAGGTCGGCGAGGCCTGTCCCTTGGTGAGGCCGTAGATGCGGTTGTCCATCACGACGTACGTCATGTCGACGTTCCGTCTGACGGCGTGGACGAAGTGACCAGCGCCGATGGAGTAGCCGTCGCCGTCGCCGCCGGCGACCATCACTTCCAAGTCGGGGTTCGCGAGTTTGACGCCCGTACCGACCGGGAGCGCGCGGCCGTGCACGCCGTGGAGCGCGTAGGAGCGCATGTACGTCCCGATCTTGCCCGAGCAGCCGATCCCGGCGACGATGAACGTGTTGTCGGGGTCGTTGCCCGTGTTCGCGAGCGCTTTCATCATCCCGTTCATCGTCCCGAAGTCGCCGCATCCGGGACACCACGTCGGTTGCTTGTCTGATTTGAAGTCCGTGAATCGAACGTCCGAGCTCATTGGCTTACCTCCTGGAGGGTCGATTTGATCTCTCCGGCGAGTTCGTCGGCTTTGAACCGCACCCCGTCGTACTTGTTCACGCGGTCGACGCGCGCGAGCGCGTCGTGTTCGACGACGTCGGCGAACTGCCCGGTGGCGTTACACTCGACGACGACGACGTTCTCGGCCGGTTCGATCTCGGCTTCGAGGTCCGGTCGGGGGAACAGATACGGGACCGAGAGGAACCGCACGTCGACGCCCTCCTCTTCGAGGAGGTCGATCGCCTCGACCATCGCGCCCTCGTTGGATCCCCACGAGATCACGAGGTTCTCGGAGTCGGCGTCGCCGAACTCGCGCGGCGACCAGTCCTCTTCGGTCCGCGCGGTCTCGACTTTCCGGGTGCGCTTGTCGACCTGTTCGACGCGCATCTCGGTGTCTTCGGTCCGTCGGCCGAGTTCGTCGTGTTCGAGGCCCGTCGACATGTGCGCGCCCTCGGCCGTCCCGGGGAACGCCCGCGGCGACACGCCGTCGTCGGTGATCGCGTGCGGCTTGAACTGCCCCTTCTCGTTTTGCCACTCGCCGATCGTCTCCTCGTCGACGACCTTTCCTCGCTCTATCTCGACGGCGTCCATGTCGAACGCCTCCGGCGGGAACGTCTGTTCGGTCACCGCGAGCGAGAGGTCCGCGGCGACGTACACCGGCGTCTGGTACTTCTCCGCGAGGTTGAACGCCTCGACGGTCTTCCAGAAGCACTCGGAGATCGTTGTCGGCCCGAGGACGAACCGCGGGATCTCGCCGTGGCCGCCGTACAGCATCATGTTCAGATCGCCCTGTTCCTGCTTCGTCGGCATCCCGGTCGAGGGACCCGAGCGCATCACGTCGACGATGACGAGCGGTGTCTCCGAGGTCGCGACCAGTCCGAACGTCTCGGTCATCAGGTCGATTCCGGGACCCGACGTGGCCGTCATCGAGCGCGCGCCCGCCCGAGCGGCGCCGAGGGCGATGTTGATCGCCGACAGCTCGTCTTCGGCCTGCACGACGTGTCCGCCGAAGTTCTCGATCCGGCCGATCAGATACTCCATCACGTTCGTCGCGGGGGTGATCGGATAGCCCGCGTAGAACTTGCAGCCTGCGGCGATCGCGCCCATTCCGATGGCCTCGTCGCCGTTGAGCAGGACGTAGTCGGAGTCTGTCGTCTCCAGGTCGTACTCGAAGTCGTGGTCGTACTCCTCGGCGACGTACTCGCGGCCGTTGCGGGCGGCTTCCTTGTTGTTGTCGACGAGCGATTGGCCCTTGGAGCCGAAGCGCTTCTCCAGGGCGCTGTCGAGGTTCTCGATGGGGAAATCAGCGACTTCGCACGCGGCGCCGAGCGCGACGACGTTCCGCATAATCGCCCCGCCGGCCTCCTCGGCCAGCCGCTTGAGGGGGACGTCGAGACCGATCATTCCGTCGGGGATCTCGATGTTCTCCATCGTGGTCCGTTCGCCGTCGTAGATGATGACGGATCCCTCGTGGAGCTCCTCGAGGTTCTCCTCGACAGTGCGCGGTGTCAGTGCGATGAGCACGTCGAGTCGGTCCACGACGCTCTGGACGGGATCCACGGCGGTCCGAACCTTGTACGCCGTGTAGCCGCCTCGGATCCGGGATGCGAAATCCTTCGACGTGAACACGTGTCGCCCGGCACGGGAGAGCGCTTGGGCGAAGATTTTCCCCGTCGAGTCGATGCCATCGCCGGCTTCCCCGCCGATGGCCCAGTTGAAGTCCGCAGGCATGTGGCTAACGTGTTCCCGTGGATCGAAGAAAAGCCTTCTGAAAGCCTTTGAAAAAGGGGACGATCTGTGAACATCAGAAATTCACAGATATTATCTTATTCGTGAAGTAATCGACAATCATCCAGATCGCAGCGAGTATTGCGTCAATAAATGTTGAATCGTCATCCGTTCTGTTCGGACGCGAGCGAGGCCATCTCCAAGCCGCTGCGCTCTCGGTACGCTCGGACAGGTTGTGCTCCCTGTACCGGTGAGCGCCGTCAACGAGGAGCGAGCGCCCACCGGCACGAGACGAGAACACGCAGTATCACTCCTCGAGCGCGTCGACGGCGGGCCACACCCGCCAGACGGCGAGGGCGAGGCTGCCGGCCCACCAGCCCACGAGCCCGAGCAGGTTCGCGAAGGGCGCGCCCGCGGCGACGTCAGCCTCGCCGATCACGCCGATCGCGGCCGAGAGGACGAGCCCGCGGTACGCGCTGTTCGGACTGAGCGCGAGCAGCGCCGCGAGCCCACCGTCGGGAACGACGCCCCCCGCGAGGCCGGCGACGAGCGCCGTGTCGATCCCGAGGACGAGCGCGACGACGAGCGCAGCCGCGAGCGCGAAGGCGGTCCGGACCGTCCGGGTCGCGGCCGAAATCGCGACGGTGGCCGCGAGGACCACCAGCGTGAACACCGCCGAGAGCGCCACGAACCGGACGTATCGCACGCCCGAGTCCGCCGCCTCGTTGATCGCGAGGAACGTGGGGATGTCCGCGGTGAGGTAGGGGACGGAAAGCCCCACCGCGAGGAGCGCGCCGACGACGACGGTCACGAGCGCGAGCGCGCGCCCGAGGTACACGCCGCCGACGTAGGCGACTCGGTCGACGTCGAACGTCCTGACGACGTCCAGTTCGCCCGTCTGTCGGTCGCCGAGGATCGACCGGTAGCCGAACGCGACGGCCAGAAGCGGCACCAGCACCTCCACGAACGTCAGCAGGTCGAGCGTCAGCGGGACGAAGCCGCCGCTCCCCCCGGTCCCGGCCCACGCGACGCCGCCGACGCTCAGCGCGAAGGCGGCCGAGAGCGCGAGCAGCGCCGGCGTTCGGACCACCGTCCGGAGTTCGCGCGTGGCGACGACGAAGAGGTCGCCCTGTAGCCGATCGATCCGCTCACCAAACCGTTCGCCGCGACCGGTCTCGCCACCGGTCTGGCTGCCGGTCTCGCCGCCCGTCTCGGGGTCGTCGCGCTCTGGCGCGTTCGAGTCACTCATCGGCTTCGACCTCCCTGTCCCCCGCGGTTTCGTCGTCGTCAGAAGTCTTCTCGACGCCGGCTCTGACGGTCGACTCGCCCGACTCGAACCGGACGATCCGCAGGAACGCGTCCGAGAGCGACGCCGCGTCGTACTCCTCCAGCAGCGCCTCCGGGGAGCCGCTCGCGAGGAAGCCGCCGGCGTCGAGGACGGAGACGGAGTCGGCGTGCGCCTCGACGGCCGGGAGCTCGTGCGAGGCCACGAGGACGGCCGTTCCGTCGGCTGCGAGGTCACCGACGATCCCGAACAGCCGTTCGACCATCGCCGGGTCGAGCCCGCTGCCCGGCTCGTCGAGGATCAGCACGGCCGGATCGCCGAGGACGGCCACGCCGAGTCCGAGCAGCCGCGTCATCCCGCCAGAGAGCGATCCGACGGCCCGGTCGGCCACCCCCGCGAGCCCGACGCGGTCGAGCGTCGCCGACACCTCGTCGCCGTCGACGCCGGAAAGCAGGTCGGCGTAGAATTCGAGGGTGTCGCGCGCGGTGAACCCCTCCCGGAACGCCGGGCGCTGGGGGAGGTATCCGAGACTCCGCGCTCCGCCCGCGTCGCCGGGGATCGTCACCGTTCCGGAATCGGGCGGGCTGATCCCCGCGAGGATCCGAAACAGCGTCGACTTGCCGGAGCCGTTCGGCCCGACGACTGCGGCGACCTCCCCGCGGTCGACCGAGAGCGCGACCCCGGCGAGGACCTCCACGTCGCCGAAGGCCTGTTCGATGCCCGTCGCCCGGAGCGCGACCGCGGGTTTGTCGGCCTCGGAACCGTCGTCGGTCACGAGGCGACACCCCCGGTCGTGGCGTTCTGATCGCCGATACCGCCGCCCGAAAGGTCCGCCCGGACCGCATCGACCGCCCCGGGATCGAACGGCTCCGCCCGGGCGGCGGTGTCGACGACGCCCGACTGGCGGAGGCCGGAGACGGCGTCCTGCACGCGACGCAGCGTCGCGACGGCGGGCGACTGCGCCAGCGCCGTTCCCCCGGAGACGGCGCCGATGCGGGAGTCGACCGGTCCGGTGGGGCGGTACGGGCGGTCGTAGACGCCGTCGTCGTCGCCGTCGGCGATCGGCAGCGCGCCCCAGTGGTTCCCGAGGTCGCGGTGGGTCCACGTCCGAAGGGGCCCGATGCGCGACTCGACGCGCCTGTCGTTGTCGACGACGTCGTTTCGCACGACCCAGTTCGCGGGGAGGATCTCGTTCGCCCGCGCGCCGACCTCGTTGCCGACGACGGCGTTGTCGGCGAAGACGTTCCTGTCGCCGGCGACTTGGAGGCCGTACTCGTTGCCGGCAACGACGTTCCGCGCGTAGTAGGAGTCCCCGCCGGCGGGGACCACGCCGTAGGTGCTCGCCCGGACGTCGTTGCCGACGACGAGGTTCCCCGTCGGCCGCGTCATCACGATCACGCCCGCCTGCGCGTTCCGGACCGTGTTGTTCTCGACGAGCGCGTCGGACGTGTACATCTCGTGGACGCCGTACCGGCCCGGGTCCGCGCCGTTGTCCCGAACGACGCTCCCGTCTGCGCGGTGGGTGTAGACCCCGTCGCGCCCCCCGAGGAACGTCGACTCCTGCACCACGCTCGGCGCGCCGATCAGGACGACGCCCATGAAGCCGTCCCGCGCGGTCTCGGCCCCGCGGACGGTCAGCCCTTCCACGGACGAACCGGGGCTCTCCCGGGCGACGACGCCGCTCGCCGGCGTCTCGATCGCGACGTTTGAGACAGACGCGCCGGCCGCGCCGTCGAGGACCACGGCGGCGTCGCCGTAGCCGTACGCCAACTGCACGGTCGTGTCCCAATCGGCCGTGTCGTTCCGGAGCTCGCGCCCGCGGCTCCCAACGTCCCCGACGCCGGTGATCCGCAGGTCGGCGACGGCCGCGCCGTCGGCGCGGACGAAGACGACGCTCCCGTTCCCGTCGCCGCGGAGGACGGTCTCACGTTCGTCAGATCCTGCGGTGTCGCCCCGCTCGGCGCCCGCTCCAGCGAGCGTCACCGAGCGGTTCACCACCACGCGGTCGACCTCGTACGTTCCCGGCGGCACGTAGACCGTCGTGTTCGGAGGCGCGGCGGCGAGCGCCGCCGAGACGGTCGGCGCGCTCGCGACGTCCTCGGCAACCGGGTAGTCACCGCTGTCGGCGATCCGATAGCCACCCGCGTCGTCGCCGGTAGCCGCTTCCGACCCGTCGGTGTCGGTCGGGAGAGTCGGGGCGTTCGAGCCGACCACGACGCTCACTGGCCGCTCGCGCCGCGCGGACGCGGCCGCGACCGTCTCGTCGGCCCACGCGCGGCGCTCGTCGATCGACGACTCGAACCGCTCGATCCGCGCTGGGAGCGGGTCGCCGACGCGGGTCTGAAGCGTCTTCCAGTCGACGACCTCCCCGCCGTGATCGGCGGCGAACCGCTCGGCGTCGGCCCGGTCGGAGAACGGAAGCGTCACCGGGCCGGACGGCACCGCGGCGTCGCTCCCCACGACGAAGTGCGCAGACCCCGCGGGCGTCCAGCCGACCGCGCGGCCGCGCGCCGGCACGACGAACCCGTCTTCGGTCAGACTCGGCTCGACGTCCGAGAAGTCGGAGACGTAGACGGCCAGCGGATCGCCGAACTGCCGCTGGGCGCTCGCGTCGCCGAGCTCGCTCGCGGCCGTCTCGACGCCGACGTAGCCGACGACGTAGCGGTAGCCCGAGTAGAACACCTCAACGCGCGGGATCTCGAACCCCTCCGCGTCGGCGCGACGGGCGTCCACTCCCGTCCCGCCCATACTTACCGTGTCCGCGAAGTCCACCGGACGCAGCGACTCGCCGCTTTCGGGCGTCACCGCGAACGAGAGGCTCGCGACGACGAGCGCCCCGGTCACCGCGACGGTGAGCCATCGGGTCCCCGTCGGCGAGAGGACCGCCATCACATTCCGAGGCCGGCGACGACTTCCGGCGTGACGCCGTCGTGCGCCGTGAGCGACCCGCCGTGTGACGACTGGAACGACTCGGCGTCGGCCCGGTCCGAAAAGCCGATCAGGTCCCGGCCCATCGTTCCCTTCACCTCGGAGTCGACGACGTACGTCACGTCCGCCGCGGGGGCGAACATCGACGCCTCGTAGTGCCGCGTGATGAGGGTGTCGCCGCCGTCCTCGAACACCTCGTACTCGACGGCGGAGTAGTCCGTGACGTAGAACGCGACGTCCTCCCAGCCCTCGTCGTCCCGCTCGAACTCGTACTGATAGGCCTCCCACGTGCTGTCGAACCGCGCGGGGTTCTCGTGGTCCTCGGGCTCTCGATCAGCGTAGAATATCTCTGCCGTCGGCCCCGGGTGCTGTCTGATCACCATCCCGCAGACGTCGCAGGTGGCGTCCTCCGGGACCGTGACCGCGGCCGGCGCGTCGCCGTCGCCCCCGCCACTCCCTCCGAGACACCCGGCGACTGACGCCGCCGCGGTTCCCGCGCCGGCGAGCAGGAACCGCCGGCGGCGCATCGAGACGTGGTTTCCGCGGTCGAGCCCTCCACCTTGCTCATCGCACATACCGGGGGCTACGAGCGTGTTCGATAAAACACTCCGGACGATTCCAGCGGTTCGGGAGGCGCGAACCGGGGGGCGCTGACGTCGGCACCGGTCCGTGGGCTGGCGCCGCGGCGGTCCGAAACAGAGTGGATATTCGACGGTTGACACCGGTGCAGTCACCCGGTTCGGTTCCGGTTCCGGGACGGCGTCGCACAGATTTATGAACCGCTATCCGAATACTGTGAACGAACATGAGCAACGACGACGGCGACGGCGACCTCGAAGCACGGCTGGTGGAGCAGGAAGCCTTCGAGCCCCCGGCGGAGTTCGTCGAGCAGGCGAACGTCTCCGAGGAATCGATCTACGAGGAGTTCGAGGAGAACTGGCCGCGCTCGTGGACTCGCGCGGCGGACCTCCTCGATTGGGAGACGGAGTACAATCAGGTGCTCGACGAGTCGAACGGACCGTTCTACGAGTGGTTCGCGGACGGTACGCTGAACGCCGCGTACAACTGCGTCGACAGACACGTCGAAAACGGCGACAAGAACCGCGTCGCCATCAAGTGGGAGGGCGAGCACGGCGAGACCCGGACGTACACCTATCAGGACCTCTACCGCGAGGTCAACGAGTTCGCGGCGGCGCTGCGCGATCTGGGCGTCGAGGAGGACGACGTCGTCACGCTGTACATGCCGATGGTCCCCGAACTGCCCATCGCGATGCTCGCGTGCGCCCGCATCGGCGCGCCCCACTCGGTCGTCTTCGCGGGCTTCTCCGCGGACGCGCTCGCGACGCGGATGAACGCCGCGGACTCGCGGTATCTGGTCACCTGCGACGGCTACTACCGCCGCGGCGACGCGCTCGATCACCTCGCGAAGGCCAACGAGGGCCTCGGGGGCGTCGACCACGGCGTCGACGCGGCGGTCGTCGTCGACCGCCTCGGCGACGACGGCTTCGGCCACGACCTGAAGGGCAACCAGTACGACTGGGACGACCTGCTCGCCGCACACCAGGGCGACCGCGTCGACCCCGTCGAGCGCAGCGCCGAGGACATGCTGTTCCTGATGTACACCTCGGGAACGACGGGCCAGCCCAAGGGCGTCAAGCACACGACGGGCGGGTATCTGGCCTACACCGCGTGGACCTCCCACGCGGTCCTCGACCTCAAGCCGGAGGACACCTACTGGTGCTCCGCGGACATCGGGTGGATCACGGGGCACTCCTACATCGTCTACGGGCCGCTGGCGCTCGGGACGACGACCGTGATGTACGAGGGCACGCCGGACTACCCGGAGCGGGACCGCCTGTGGGAGATCGTCGAGAAGTACGCCGTCGACGTGTTCTACACCGCGCCGACGGCGATCCGGGCGTTCATGAAGTGGGGCGGGGAGTTCCCCGAGCGACACGACCTCTCGAGTCTCCGCCTGCTCGGGACGGTCGGCGAGCCGATCAACCCGCGCGCGTGGAAGTGGTACTATAAGCACATCGGAGACGAGTCGTGCCCGATCGTCGACACGTGGTGGCAGACCGAGACTGGCGGGATGATGGTCACGACGCTGCCGGGCGTCGGCACGATGAAGCCCGGCTCTGCGGGCCCGCCGCTGCCGGGGATCGACGCGCGCGTCGTCGACACCACCGGCGAGGAGGTCGACGCCGGCCGCGCGGGCTATCTCACGGTCAACAAGCCCTGGCCGGGGATGTTGCGGACGCTGTATAACAACGACGAGCGGTTCCTCGAGGAGTACTGGGAGGAGTACTCCGACGCCGACGCCGACGAGTGGGTGTACTTCCCGGAGGACGGCGCGAAGATCGACGACGACGGCTACATCACGATCCTCGGCCGCGTCGACGACGTGCTCAACGTCTCCGGACATCGGCTGGGGACGATGGAGATCGAGTCCGCCATCGTCGGCGTCGAGGGCGTCGCGGAGGCGGCGGTCGTCGGCGGCGACCACGAGGTGAAAGGCGAGGCCGTCTACGCCTACGTCATCCTCGAGGACGGCTACGAGGGCACAGCCGAGATGCGCGATCAAATCGTTGCCGGCGTCGAGGACGCCATCGGGCCGATCGCGCGCCCCGAGCAGGTGATCTTCACCCCCGAACTGCCGAAGACGCGCTCGGGGAAGATTATGCGGCGCCTCCTCGAGGAGATCGCAAACGGCGAGGAACTCGGCGACACTACGACGCTGCGCAACCCCGATATCGTCGGCGAGATCCAATCGAAAGTTCAGAAGTAACGCGCGCTCGGACACGGGGCCGAACGTGACGGCGCGGCACCGCCAGAGTATTTACCGATACCCGCGAACCGCTTCAGTGAATGAAGCGTCTCGACGACGACGAGATCGAGGAGATGCTCATCCGAAACGGTATCGGGCTCCTCGCGATGGTCGACGAGGGGAAGCCGTACGCGATCCCGATGTCGTTCGGCTACGACGCCGGTCGGACGGTGTTGCCGATGCAGTGGGGCGGCGGCTACAACAGCCGCAAAGACCGGGCCATCGAGTCGAACCCGAGCGTCTGTCTCACCGTGTACGAACAGGACCCCGACGACGGGGCGGTCTGGCGGAGCGTCATCATCGAGGGAGCGGTGTACGAGGTCCCCGAGGAGGACACAGACCGGGCGTTCGCGGCGCTGGCTGCGAACGCCGAGTTCCCGGCCGACCTCGGCGTCTGGGGGATCCCGTTCGACGACGTCGAGTTCCGTCTCTTCGGGATCGACATCGAGAACCGCACCGGGCGGGAGTTCGCGACGGAGTACGGCGGTCGAGAGAAGTGATCCGCTAGGGGGAGTTCACAGGTACGCCGCGTCCCACCGGACGGGCTTGCGCCTGTTTCCACAGTCGTTGCACTCTAAGCGTTCCATCGTGTCGATGGCGACGTCGAAGCTCTCCTCGTTGCCGCAGAGCCACCCGTACCGCTCGGTCCGGTCCTCGTCGAGATAGACCGCGAAGAAGGGAGCGTCCGACCCGCGAACGGACTCGTCGTAGGCGACGTACGCGGTCGTTCCGTCGGGGGTCAGCCGCTCGACGAGTTCGGCCGGGTCGCTCTCGCTCTCGTCGAGGGACGTCGAGTAGACCCGCTCCGTGAAGGACTGATCGCGGATGTCGACCGTCCGCTCGCCGATCTCCTCGAACCCCCGCTCGGCGTAGAAGGCCACGCCCTCCTCGTTCTCAGAGAGCACGCGACCCTCGAGTCGATCGACGCTCTCACCGACGAGGTCGCGTCTGAGGCGCGCGAGCAACTGCGAGCCGATTCCCTCGCCGCGGTAGGACGGGAGGACGTGGAGCCAGTCCAGATAGCCCACCGTCTCGCGTCCGTCCGCGATCTCGCTCTGGGCGAATCCGACGACGGCGTCGCCGTCGACCGCGAGGACGAACACCTCGCGATCGTCGCGCAGGGCCGCGGTCAGCCGGTCGGTGCCGTACCACTCGTCGACGGCGGCGGTGAGCGTCTCATCGTCGATCGCGTGTCCGTACGAGGCGCGGAGCGATTCGCCGGCGACCCCTCGGACGTCGTCGACGTCCTCCGCCGTTGCGTCTCGGACGTGCATACCCCCAGTTCGACGTCTTACTACTTTACATTCGGGGTCGATAAATTCCGATAGTTGTACGGGGAGCTACGATACTCTCGGATATCGAAACACTCGGGGAGGGCGGGGCGTTCGATCGTTCGGGCTGGTCGGGCGTCCGTCACGCCCCCGCTACGCCCTCCCAACGGGTCCCGCCGCCCGACACTATAAGTACGAAGCCGACGATCTATCCCGGTATGGACACACGCGGAGACGGCTCCGTCGACGCCGAGGAGGGCAGCGACGGTCGTCCGGAGCGAGTCAACTTCGCCGTGAACGTCGAGAACGGCGAGACGGTGATCACGATGCGGGGCGACCGCGACACGGCCGTGATCGTCCGCTCGGCGGCCGGCGAGCGGATCTATCTGCCGCCGGAGGACTTCGACCGCGAGGCGAGTGGGCGGGACGACAGCGCCTACCAGTCCGACCGCGACGACAGCGCCTACCAGCCCGCTCACGACGAGAGCCCCTATCGCGGAGCTCGGGCCAGCCCGTACCGGGGCGTCGAAGACGAGAGCCCCTATCAGGCCGCGAGACAGGGGCCCCCGAAGGAGGGGCTCGTGCCGACGGCCGACGGGTACCGGATCCGTCACCCCGAGCCCGCGACCGACGTCCGGCTCCTGCGGTAGCGAACGGGGAGAACGGAAGCGAACGCGACGCGGCTACAGAACCCGGTCGTAGAACGCGAGCGTCTCCTCGACGACCTCGTCCCACGTGACCGGGTCGTACGCGGGAGCGCCCTCGAGTGCGAGCCCCCGCTCGATCCCGTCGGCGATCGACCCCGACTCCGGTTCCACCTCGACGACGCAGCCCTCCGGGAGCACCTCGTTGACGCCGCTCTCGGTCGCGACGACGCGGGTGCCGGCCGAGAGCGCCTCCGTGATCGTGATGCCGAACGGCTCCGCGAGCGACGGCGAGACGAACAGGTCCGCGGAGGCGTAGTAGTCGCCGAGCACCTCCTCGGGGACGTAGCCGACCCACTCGATCCGGTCGGCGACGCCCAAGAGCTCCGCGAAGCGCCTGAGCTGCTCGGTGAGGTGCCCGGAGCCGCCGATCACGAGCGTGACGTCGTCGCGGCGGAGTTTCTCCATCGCGTAGACGAGGTGGGCGATACCCTTCTGATCGGTGTGCCGACCGACGAAAAACAGCATCCCGCCCTCGATCCCGAGCTCCGATTTGAAGTCCCGCCCGGTCGTCTCACACGTCGAGAAGCCGTTGTAGATGACCTCGCAGTCGGCCCCGTACTGCTCGCGGACGTGGGAGGCGGTGAGTTCACTGACCGCGATGTGGTGGTCTGCGCGCTCTGCGAGCCGACGCTCGGTCTCGACCTCGCGCGTCGGCGGATCGAGGTTGCGATCCGTCGACAGCGAGTGGAACGTCGTCACCCACTCGACGTCTGCCTCGGCCTTCGCCCGGGAGCCCGGACCGTACCCGAACCAATCGTGCGTGTGGACGATGTCGGCCGTTTTCGCCCGCTCTGTGAACGTCGAACTCATCCGGCCGACGCGGGTGGTGATATCTCCGTCGCCGGTCGGCACGCCGACGATCCCCGGTCGGTCCTCTGGGGCGTACTCCGCGGGGAGCACGAGTTCGACGTCGACGCCGCGGTCGGACAGTCCGTCGAACAGCTCCCCGACGTGCGTGTCGAGCCCACCGCTCACGTTCGGCGGGAACCCCCACCCGAGCATCAGCACTTTCGGCGGCATTTCGTGCGAGGGTACCACAGTCGCTCACATAAGTCCTGTCCGTCGCGACCGAAACCCGCTTTGCGCCCGCCTCCCGACGAGCGGTATGCACGTCGTCGTCAACGCCGCGATGAGCGCCGACGGGAAGCTCTCGACGCGCCGCCGCGAGCAGGTCCGGATCAGCGGTCCCGAGGACTTCGCCCGCGTCGACCGGCTCCGCGCCGACAGCGACGCGGTCCTCGTCGGCGTGGGCACGGTGCTCGCCGACGACCCGCATCTCACGCTCGACGACGAGTCGCTTCGCACAGAGCGGGACGCACGCGGCGACGATCCGAACCCCGCCCGCGTCGTCGTCGACTCCCGGGGACGGACGCCGACGGACGCCCGGATCCTCGACGACGCGGCGCCGACGTACGTCCTCGTCTCCGACGCCGCGACCGCCGAGCGACGGGACGAGCTGGCGGCCGCGGGCGCGACGGTCCTCCGCGTCGAGAGCGCGTCCGACTCCGGCGCCGACGAGCGGGTCTCGCTCCCGCCGGGGCTCGCCGAACTGTCCGCGCGCGGCGTCGAGGCCCTGATGGTCGAGGGCGGCGGCGAGACGATCTTCTCGTTTTTCGCGGCCGGGCTCGTCGACGAACTCTCCGTCTACGTCGGCTCGCTCGTGCTTGGCGGCCGCGACGCCCCCACGCTGGCCGACGGCCCCGGGTTCGTCGAGGCGTTCCCGACGCTCTCGCTGCGGGGCGTCGAGCGGGTCGACGACGGCGTTCTCCTCCAGTACGCGGTGGGAGACCGAGACGGCGAGTGACCGCCGACACTCGGGGCTTCGGCGACGCCCCGACGACAGACGCCTCGCGGCCGCAGCCGCACATTTCGAGGGCGCTGTAGTCGGGGGTCCTCCCATCGGTCGTGCGGCGCGAGCCCCAACCCTCGAAATAGGTAAAGGGCTCCCCCCGAAAGAGGGTGTATGAGCACGCCCGAATCCACCGGTGCCCCGATCCACGTCGAGAGCGCAGACCACTTCGCCGACCTCGTCGACGAGCACGACGTCGTCCTCGTCGACTACCACGCGGAGTGGTGCGGTCCCTGCAAGATGCTCGAACCCACCGTCGAGGCGATCGCCGCCGAGACCGACGCGACCGTCCTGAAAGTAGACATCGACGAGCTACAGGGCCTTGCGCGCGACGCCGGCGTTCGCTCGGTGCCGACGCTGCAGTTCTACAAGGGCGGCGAGGAGGCCGAACGCGTCATCGGCGTCCAGGACAAGAGCGACCTCGTGAACATCATCGAACAGCTGTCGGCCTAACCCCGACGGGGACCGCCGTACCAGCCCGCGACTCGTCTACCACGCGATCGAGAACAGAGGCCTCACTCGGTTTCGACGACCGCACCGGTCGTCCGTCCCGCGCCCGTCAGCGCCGCGTACTCCACGTTGTGCCCGGTCGTCGACCGGTGTTCGGTCGAGCGCCGCTCCGCGTCGGGTTCGCTCTGAGAGACAGACTCGGTCGGACAGTCGTGACAGACTACGTGATACATCGACGTCTCGCTTCGATCCGAATCAGAACCGTCAGCCTTCGCCATACCCACTGCTCGTAATACGGCGGTTTAGTTAATCGCCGATTACACACCGACGCCGCGCGCGAAATCTGCGATTAATCGCCGGCTCCCCCCGGATCGGGGAGAGCTTTTTACGCCGGAGCGAGTACGGGACGGTATGATCTCACTCGAGGAAGCCGTGACGGCGCGACTCGAATCCCACGGCGAACGGTTCGAGGTGCTCGTCGATCCCGACGCCGCCCTCGCGATCAAACGCGGGGAGTTCGAGGGCGATTTGGAGGACGTGATCGCAGCCGAGGACGTCTTCGAGGACGCCTCGCGAGGGGACAGACCCGCCGAGTCCGATCTCGAGACCGTCTTCGGGACCACAGATCCCTTGGAGATCATCCCCGAGGTCGTCACGCGCGGGGAGATCCAGATCACGGCCGACCAGCGCCGCGAGATGCAGGAACAAAAGCGCAAACAGCTGATCAACCGGATCGCGCGCAACGCGGTGAACCCGCAGATGGACAACGCGCCGCACCCGCCAGAGCGGATCGAGCGCGCGCTCGAGGAGGCCGGCTTCCGCATCGATCCGATGGACCCCGTCGAATCGCAGGTCGACGACGCCCTCGACGCGCTGCGACCCGTGATCCCGATCCGCTTCGACGAGGTGACCGTGGCGGTGCAGATCCCCGCGAACTACGCCGGCAAGACGCAGGCGCAGGTGCGCCAGTACGGCGACCTCGAACGCGAGGAGTGGCAGCCGGACGGCTCGTGGGTCGGCGTCGTCACGTTCCCCGCGGGGATGCAAAACGACTTCTACGACATGGTGAACGAGTACACGTCCGGGGAGGCCGAGACGCGGATCCTCAAGGACAAAGACGAACTCAGTACGCGGTAGCCCGCACGAGGGCGCGAGACAGTCGTCTCGCGAGACGGCGCCGACCTATCCCTTCTTGAACCCGACGAGGAATCCGCCGGTGAACCCCGCCGAGATCGACAGCGTCGAGAGGATCGTCGAGACCCAATCCGGCGGCGTGCCGTTCGCGGCACCTTGCGTCGTCTGCACGATGCCCGCCGTCAGGCGCTCCCAGTCGACCGTGAGAATCCCTCGGGACTCGAGGAATTTGAACAGCGCCAGTTCGAGACCGACGATGACGGCGATGATCTTCGCGACTTTCTTGGCCGCGAATCCGATGATTCCGCCGATGACTGCGCCGCTCCCGAACTCCAAACCGAGCTGCGTCGGGTCCAGCGACAGTTGTAACGAGCCGAGCATATCCGGACGTCCACCGCGCGGTATAAGTGGTTTGTGGGAAGCCGCCCGGTCCGGCGGCCGGCGATGGCGATACGTACAGAGGCGCAACATACAACCGATGCGACGTGAAATGGTCTCACACTATGGACGAGCGCGACATCCGCCTTCTGAAGGCCATCTCCGACCTCGGGACCGGGAGTCCGGAGCGCCTGCACGAGGAGACGGACATCCCCGTCTCGACGATCCACTACCGGCTGAACAACCTCCGAGAGGAGGGGATCATCGAAAACGACCTCTACGACATCGACCTCGAGAAGGTCGGCCTCGGCGTGACCGTGCTCGTCGAGTTACTCACCGACTACCACGGCTCACACCACGATTTCGAGGACGACATTCTGGCCGTCGAGGGCGTCTCGCAGGCGTACTTCACGATGGGCGAGACCGACTTCGTCGTCGTCGCGCACCTCCCGGATCAGGACATGGTCGAGCGGCTCATTACCGACCTCGAGACGATCGAGGCGGTCCGCCGGACGAACTCGACGTTCGTCGTCTCGACGCTCAGACACAGCACCCGCGCGCTCCAGAACTACGACATCGAGACGCTCTTGGCCGAACTCGCCGACGACTGAGCCACTCCGACTCCACATACGCCGCCTCCCGTTCCCGACACTCGCCGCTCGCGGGGGTGCTCGCGACGAGGATACGGGCCGGACGCGATTTGAACCGGAGCCAGACGGTCCGGGCGTGCGGCCCTTCGGGCCGGTCCGGGCTGCGACCGGCAGGGCGGCGAATCGCGTCGTAGTCACTTCGTTGCTCACAGTCGTTCGCAACAGAACGGGCCGGACGCGATTTGAACGCGCGACCGTCTGATTAAGAGTCAGACGCTCTGCCGGACTGAGCTACCGGCCCACTGCACTCGTCCGTTCTGGTGGCGCGATTAAAGATGTTTCCTTTCGGGCGGGTGGTCCACCCGACCACGGCCAGCGGTCCACTCGGGCGAACGGGTGCTGTTAAGTGTCGGCCGACCGGAGATGCGGGCAGAATGAGCGCCGGGGTCACAATCTCTTCGATGTCCACCTACGCGATCCTCGGGTGCGGGAGCGTCGGATACGCGGTGGCCGAAGAGCTCATCGAGGAGGGCAAAGACGTCCTCATCCTCGACAAAGACGAGAACCGCGTCGAATCCCTCCGCGATCAGGATCTGAACGCACAGCAGACCGACATCGCCGAGGGCGACGTCGCCGACGCTGTCGCCGACAGGGACGTCGTTCTCATCCTCGCCTCGGACGTCGAGGCGAACAAGGCGGCCGTTTCCTCGATCCGGGACCGCGGCGGCGATCAGTTCATCGTTGTCCGCGCCTCCGATCCGGTCTCGGAGGACGAACTCGACGAACTCGGCGCGGACGTCGTCATCAACCCCTCGGAGGTCATCGCCGACTCGGCGCTGCGCTCGCTGGAATCCGGCGAACTCGAGTACAAGGCCAGACAGCTCGCGGAGATCCTCGAAGGCGCGTCAGCGGGGTTGGCGGTTCTCACCCACGACAATCCGGACCCGGACTCGATCGCCTCCGCGGCCGCGCTGCAGGCGATTGCGAGAGAGCACGGCATCGACGCGGTCATCAACTACGACGGCGACATCGGCCACCAAGAGAACCGCGCGTTCGTCAACCTCCTCGGCATCGAGTTAGTGCCGCTGTCGGAGGGGAAGCCGCTCTCGGAGTACGGGGCCGTCGCGCTGGTCGACCACATGAAGTCTGGCGATCCCGAGATCGACTCGGAGGTCGACATCTTCATCGACCACTACGAGCCCGACGACGACATCGAGGCCGCGTTCATGGACGTCCGGCCGAACGTCTCCTCGACGTCGACGATCCTCACGAAGTACCTCCAAGAGTTCGATCTCACGCCGAGCGAAGCCGTCGCGACCGCGCTCCTCTACGGGATCCGCTCCGAGACACTGGACTTCAAACGGGACACGACGCCCGCGGACCTCACCGCCGCGGCGTACCTCTACCCCTTTGCCAACCACGACACGCTCGAACAGGTGGAGTCGCCCTCGATGTCCGCGGAGACGCTCGACGTCCTCGCGGAGGCGATCCAGAGCCGCGAGGTGCAGGGCAGTCACCTCGTCTCGAACGCGGGGTTCATCCGCGACCGCGACGCGCTCGGGCAGGCCGCCCAGCACCTGCTGAAACTCGAGGGAATCACCACGACCGCCGTCTTCGGCATCGCCGACGACCGGATCTTCCTGTCGGCGCGCTCGAAGGACATCCGGATGAACATCGGGAAGATCCTCCAAGACGCCTTCTCGGAGATCGGCGAGACCGGCGGTCACTCGACGCAGGGCGACGTTGAGATCCCGCTCGGGATCTTCACCGGCATCGAGACGAGCGCGGACAACCGCGACACGCTCTTGCAGCTCACCGAGGAGGCCGTCCGCCGGAAGCTCTTCGAGGCGATGGGCGTCGAGAGCGAGGGGAGCAACGGGAGCTAAGCGACGCGCCACGCCTCCGCCGTCCAGCGTCGTCCGTCTCCGCAGAGCGACGCGCCGGACGGGATGTCGGACTTCGACCCGCGCCCCGGTTCTGACGCAGCGGGGTGACGCTCCGGGTAAACGACAGAACTTAGCCGCGTCGACCGAAGCGCACAGATACATCGAACCGTGGCCAGCAGCCTCCTTCCAGTCATCGCGACGATACTCGTCTCCGGGATCGGCGTGCAGTTGCTCGCGAGGCGCGTCCGAGTGCCGAGCGTCGTGTTCTATCTCGCTTTGGGGATTCTGCTCGGACCGTTCGGACTGGGCGTCGTGACGGTCGATACCTTCGGCGACGGGCTGGAGACGATCGTCGGACTCAGCGTGGCGATCATCGTCTTCGACGGCGCGTTCGCGCTCCGGATCGACCGGCTCCGCGAGGCGTCGACGGCGTCGCTGCGGCTGGTGACGATCGGCGCGGCCGTGACGTTCCTCGGCACGGCCGCGGCCGTACACGCGCTCGAACGAGTCGGCTGGCCGATGGCGTTCGTCATCGGGGCGCTCTTGGTCGCGACGGGGCCGACCGTGGTGACGCCGATTCTGGAGGTCGTTCGAGTCAGAGAGCACGTCGCCGCGGCCCTCGAGACCGAGGGCATCCTCAACGACGTGACGGCCGCGATCGCCGCCGTCGTCATCTTCGAGACGCTTCTGCTCGACGGGCTCGGCGCGACCGCCGCGGTGCTGGCGTTCCTCGAGCGATTCGGCGTCGGCGTCGCGGCGGGGCTCTTGGCGACAGTCCTCATCTACGCGCTCTTGGAGTACGGCGTCACTCGAGAACGGGGGCCGCAGGCCGCCCGCTTTCTCGTGTTGAGCGCGGCGGTCGGCTCGTTCGCCCTCGCGGAGGCGGCCGCCGCCGAGGCCGGGATCGCCGCCGCGGCGACCGCCGGCATCGCGCTCGGCAACGTCGATCTGCCCCACCGAGAGGCGATCGAGGAGTTCGCTCGCGACGCGACACTCATCGTGTTGGCCTTCGTCTTCGTCTCCTTGGCCGCGCTGATCGACGTGGGGGCGATCGTCCGCCTCGGCGTCAGCGGGATCTTGCTCGTCGTCGTGGTGATGTTCGTACTCCGGCCGCTGGCGGTCGGGATCGCGACCGCCGGGATCGAGCGATTCACCCGATCGGAACGGCTGTTCCTGGCCGCGATCGGCCCCCGCGGCATCGTCCCCGCGAGCGTGGCGACGCTCTTCGCGATCGAGTTGGCGACGCGGGGCGAGACGGCGGCCGCCCAGACGCTTCTCGGGACCGTCTTCGTCGTCATCGCGGCGACCGACGCGGTGGAGGCCGGACTGGCGCGGCAGACGGGCGAGATACTGGGAGTGACACCAATGCGTACGATAATCGTCGGCGGGGGCCGGGTCGGCCTGGCGCTCGCCACGCGACTGGAGCACAGAGGAGAGTTCGTCGTCCTCGTCGAGGACGATCCGGCCCGGATCGAGGCGGCGCTTGACAGGGGAATTACGGTCCACGAAGGGGACGGGACGGAGTCCGACGCCCTGCGGGAGGCCGGGATCGAGGACGCGAAGCGCGTCGTCGCCGCCACGGCGGACGACGACGACAACGTACTGATCTGTCAGACCGCCCGCGCGAAGTTCGGTATCGAGGACCTGTACGCGCAGGTGAACGACCCCCAGAACGCCGATGTATTCGAGTCGCTGTCGGTCACCGCCGTCGACGGCCCGACGGCGACCGCCTTCGCCCTCGACAACGAGATCGGGCGGCCGGAACTGGCTAACTGGATGTCCGACCCCGGAAGCGCCCACGCCGTCGAGGAGGTCCGAGTGACCGACGACGCGCTGGTCGACACGTCGATCAGGGACCTGAACGAGCGGATCCCCGGCGGGTGCCTCATCGCCGAGATCGGGCGGGGGGAGGCAGCGCACGTCCCCGACCCCGACGAGACGCTCTCGTACGGCGACCACGTCACGTTTATCGGCGACGCCGCGGCCGTCGAGACCGCGGTCAAGCGCTTCCACCCGCACGAGTGACGGCCCGAGCGCTCGTTCGACGGTATGCGGTCGCCCGCTCGCTGCCGCGGGAGCGCCCGTCTCACCCTCGCAGAGAATATCACACCTCCGCCCGGAACGGTACCCACATGTCGCTCTCGCCGGCCTCGACTCTCTGCATCGGGGGCGCGGACATCGACGCGACCGATCCAGCGGAGGGCATCGACGTATCGAGCCCGACGGTGCTGTGGGTGTTACAGCCTGAGCGCGACGACACGGAGACGACGATGAACGAGCACCTAGGCGGTGAAGGACGAGTGAGGAAGCTACGCTGGACGAATTTATGATGGATGTATTGATATATTTTTAGGCAACACGAAAAAATGTTTGGATATTGATAAATTATAAGTGGTTTGGACGCCTACGTACAACCGCAATGAGTACCCAAGAAACCGTCCGCAGGCAAGCCGGTAGCATCCACGAGAACCCCGTACGGCTCGACGAGGAGAAGGCCGAACAAATCGTCACGGCACTCAACACGGACCTCGCCGACGCGTACGTCCTGTACCACCAGCTCCACAAGCACCACTGGAACGTCGAGGGTGCAGAGCATCTCGGGATCCACCGCTTCCTCCAAGAAGCCTACGAGGACGTCGAAGAGGCCGCTGACGACGTCGCCGAGCGCATCCAAGCCATCGGTGGCGTCCCGAACGCCAGTATGGGGGCGCTCTCGGAGGCCGCCACGGTCGAACCCGAGGACGAAGACGTCTACGACATCCGCACGTCCTTCGAGAACGATATGGAGATGTATGGCGAAATCATCGAGAGCTACCGCGAACACATCGAGCTCGCCGAGGGCCTCGGCGACTACGCGACCGGTGAGATGCTCCGCGAACAGTTAGAGGACCTCGAAGAGCACGCGCACATCATCGATCACTACCTCGAAGACGACACGCTCGTCCGGTAATCCACGACCGACTAACTGCCCGGAGACGTATCTTTCTGCGGTTCTCCGTCTGCGGAGTTGGAGTGGTCAGAAGGAAGAAGACGGATTGGTTTCGAGCGAACGTCGTCTGGCGGGAGAATCGTTCCTTCTAACCGTTTGGCGATCTCGCGGTCCACGACCCCAGCAAGGAGTAGGGCCTCTCGGGCGTAGTCGTCAAGTTCGAGGACGTCGCGGAAAAACCTGCAGAATGTCACGTGTGTTTCATACAGACCAGCCGCTCGTTCCCGCCCTTCCTCAGTCAATTCGACACCGGTGTACGGTTCGTGTTCAACGAGTCCGTTCTCTGCGAGTCGCTGTATCATTTCGGTCGTCGCCGATGGCGAGCGATCAACCAGTCGCGCAATCCGCCCTGAGCGGACGGGAGGTCCCTCCATCTCCTCGAGCGCGTATATAACAACGAGATACTGTGCAGTCTTCCCGGTCAATTTCGACCCCTCAAAACCAATTGCGGTGGCGCTCGATTACTGTTCCAGCTCGATTGGAGTATCCGTCGCGATCCACCCGTCAGTATTTCCAGCTTCCAGAAAGACGACTGTTCCCGGACACGTTTCGCACACCGAGATGGTGGGGCCTGACTCGTCGACCTCCGCTGAGGCGAGTTCTTGGTTCGCCTGTGACTGCACTGCCATATACTTGTTTTAGGCATACCTAAAGTGAAAAGTGTTCCGTTCCAGACGCAGATCAGCGCGACGGGTTGTGCACCGCACCAACGTCCCCGACACAATATAGTAGCGTTTGCACGTCTTCGCTCATCCCATCGCACGACTGCGTGCGATCGAATGCGCACTCAGTTGCAAACGCTACTATAACTCTGCAGCGCGGTTCGGGTTGCCGTCTTCCCATCCTGCGTGGAGCGCTTCGACTCCTGACAAACGATCAGGTCGTAGTACGGGAGTTGCGGGTCGTATCGCCGGAGCGCGGTCCGGTAGTGCTCGGTCGCCTGAGCAGCGGTTCTGGCGGTTGCTCGACTCTCGAAGCGTAGCCCAGCGGCTGGAACCGGGCGGTCGCCGTACCGGGCACAGATCAAGTAGTACTCACCAGTCTCGCTGGCCAGCGCCTCGATGTGATCGCGGATTTCGACGAGCGTTTTTCCAACCATAGCGAATCGTTATTCGGGTTTTCGGCCGGTGACGATCGAGTATTGCTCCGGTGAACTCACGGTCGACGACGTCGTGTCCTCGACCGGCGTTCGGCCAACAAGAACCCCTGCGTCGGTCCCGACATCAAGGGCCCGCCGTGATTCGTCGCTGACCACGTCACGAATGCTACCTCCCCACACGCGACGATCGCCGTGCTGAGTGATTTCATCGGCGTACCGGGCCGTGGCGTTCCCGTCGGTCATTCGAGTTGATTGTCACCTCCGGATCTTCATAGGCTGCTCTGCGCGTATGAACGGGTCCGCGTCGGGGTTCGCCGCCAACGCGATACCACGACTGTCCGTCCGAGAGACGGTCCACGTCGGTACCGTCGGAATCCCGTAGTCTTCCGGGTCGTTGTAGAGTGCCGCAATGACCCACGTCCGAGCCCGCATACAAGATGTGGCTCTCGTGGGCGATGGAGTCGACTGGGTCGATGGCGATGCGGTGTCTCGCTTTCCCGAGTGGGGTCCTTCGTCTCGCATCCTCAGATAGTTCCGTTGATGATGTCCGCGACGCGCCGGGGATCGAATAGCGTGAGTGAATCTTCGTGCAACGTCTCCATCCCGTCCCACTCACCGAATGAATCGGGGTAGAACTGCCTCGCCGCTGCCTCTGTCTGGAAGAGATTGATGACCGGCCCTTGGTAGGAGCCGCCACCGCGATAGAGTCGGTCGTTCTGGACGGCTGAAAGCTGGCTGCCGATCGGGTCCTCACGCATACTCTCCATCCGAGACTCGAACTCAGACGTCGAGACGTGCGAGAAGCCGTATTGGAACACGATCGCGTCGGGATCGACTTCGAGCAGTTGTTCGTAGTCCCACTCCGCGTAGCTTCCCTCGATGTGGTCGTCAAACGCCCCGCGCATCTCCAGATCCCGGTACTGCTTGTGGTTGTTCCCGTCTTGGACGGGATAGGCGTAGAACGAGCCCCCCTCGAAGTCGGAGTTGACCGACACTAAGCCGACCGTCGGCCGGTCCTGAGTCGGCGGAAGCGTCCCCTCGATGGTCGCCAGCATCTCGTCGTGGATCGTAGCGAACGCCTCGTAGCGCTCGGTCTCGTCGAACGCCTCGGCGACGACCTCGAAGGCCTCATAGAGCGTATAGTAACCGTAATCGTGCCAGTCGTCTCCGCGTCGTCGGATGTAGTTCCCGAGGAACGGACCGACTTGGGTGGCGACCTCCTCAGCGTCGTTCTCGCTCCAGTCGTCGGCCAAGACGCCGAGCCAGTTGGGATCGATCAGGTGAACATCGCAGTCCAGTTCGTAGAAGATCTCTTTGTCGAATTCGCCGCCCTCGGCAATCGGCGCCACGTCCGCGAACGAGACGTCCACGCCCGGTAGCGCGTCGTAAAACGCCGTCGGCATCGTGTCGGGATTCCAGAGCCCTCTGAGGCCACCGGCTTTGCCCAGTGCGATGCCCATATCTCCGTACGTGCTGAGAAACGCCGACCAAGTCTCCGGCGGTTCCTCGAAGTCGACGGTACCCATCGGCTCCATCGTTACCGAATAACCGGCATCCTCGGTCGTGCTCGGAGTCGAAGTCTCCGACTCCGCCCCTGTCGAAACCGGGGTCGACCCACCGTCTGAGCCCCCTGTACAGCCAGCGAGTAGCCCACCGGTGACGACTGCGCCGCCGTACTTCAGGTAGTCTCTCCGCGTCGGTGCCTCTCGGTCCTCGGCGTCAGGTGCCATATGATTTAGGCACACCTAAAAGATTAAAGCCGTTTCGAATGTTAGGCCAGCCTAAAACAGCGGGAGATCGGTACGGGACACCGCGCCGCGGGCACATCTCCGGGCCGTTCTCCGGCAGCGAAAGCCCACGTGCGGGCATTCACCGACAGCGTCAGGTGACGTGACGCACAGACGATCCCCTCTGAAGTCACACGAATCGCATCACCCGTCCCGATGCTGTCAGGAACCACATCTTCCTGTCTATTCTCCGTCGTCAACCTCCAGCACGTCGTCCACCGAAATCGCCACTTCGCCGGGCGCGGAACGTACGAGTGATCCGAGCGCTTCAGCGGCCCGCCCACGAGCGTGCAGACTCCCGTCGGTCAGTCGCCCCGTCAACGCCGCAGATGCGTCCGTGAGCTTCGCCGGGTAGTAACTATCGGGGTACAAGGCTACAACCCCGCCTGAGGCGGGGGGCTGTCAATTTTGGGTGCACGAGTGAAACCGCAAGACGAGAGGGACACCGAGTGCGCGGGACAGGATTCGAACCTGCGGAGGTCTATACCACAGCGTCCTAAGCGCTGCGCCGTTGGCCGCTTGGCTACCCGCGCGCACGTGCACCTAGCCCGAACTCCCAAATCAACCTGTCGCTCCGCGCGGAGGGTTCTTATGCGGCGCCGTCCACGGGCCAGTATGTACAGCGCCCGAGACCAAGTCACCAACGAAAAGTGGCTTCAACGGATCGAACGCGGGGCAGACCGGCTCGGACTCGGCTCCGAAACCCGCTCGTACGCCGCGGATATGTTTCTCTCGCAGGCGCCCGAGGAGGACCGATCGAAGCGCGCCGTCGCGGCCGCGAGCCTCTACGCCGGGGCGCTGATCGCCGGCGAAGAGTGCTCCCAATCCAGCGTGGCCGACGCGATGGGCGTCGCGCGGCTCAGCGTCCAGCAGCGGTGGAAGGCGGTCCTCGAAGCGGCGGGCTTTCGGCCACCGTCGTGGTGACTCTCGGAGGAGATCGCCCACCAGATGCCGTCCCCCGATCAATTTTCCGAGCGCTCGTAGTGAGAGAGACCATCGTGCGCTCTCATAGATCTCCGACGTCCCGTCAAGCGAGAGTCGATAAACAGGACCGTTACTCCCCGTCAGTGTCGCCACTGGGACGCTTCGGTCCGCGCCCCTCGCGATCCGGCGTGAGGTTTCCGTGCCGATCGATCTCGCCGCGGACGATGCGCGTCGAGGAGATGCGCTCGCCGTCCTCGGCGGTGACGTGATCGACGATTTCGATATCGAGCGGATCGTGGCCGCGATCCCGGCGGATCTCGTTGATCCGCTCGCCGCCGTCGCGGGTCTCCGGGGAGACGATCAGAACGTCGAATTTCGGTTCGGTTGCGATCCCCGTCGGTTCCTCCAGCTTCCGTACCTCGAAGTTGCGACCGTACGTCTCGGCGATCGGTGACAACTCGTCGACGAGGTCCTGCCGCCGGTCCCTGAAAGAGCGAACGTATCGATCGACGTGGCGGGTCTTCGGGGCGAGTTCGTCGCTGGTCAGCCCGACCGTGACGTCGCCCAACTCGAAGGCGCGCTCGAAGAGCGCGAGGTGTCCGTCGTGGACCGGGTCGAACGTCCCACCCAACGCGACGTGCATACCCGGCCGAGGTCCTCCCGAGACTTAAACGGGACGGGTCTGCGTTGGGCACCGGGTGCGTGCTCGGACGGTGAACAGCCAGAAGAATTTTGTATAGCACTATAGGATTCACACGGACTCGTACGGACGGAGAAAGCGACGTCAGTACAGCGAGTAGATGTGCTGATCGTACGTCTCGCGGACGCGATCACCCCAGTTGTGGGTGTACGTATCGATGATGTCGCCGCCGACGTCCCCGCGGAGGTACTTAACGATTCCACGGTCGCCCGTTCTATCGCGGAGGTGCGTGGTGAAGAAGTGCCGGAAGTAGTGAGGGGTGACGTTCTCCTCGGCGCTCCCGCCGGATCGGTGCCACCCGGCGTCGCTCGCGTGTCGTTCCACGAGGTGATGCACCATGTGGGGCGTCAGTCGCTCGCCCCAGCTCCCGGAGGTACTGAGAAAGAGCGGCTCGGCGGGCGAACGCGTCGCCGGCCGGATCGCGAGCCATCGTCGGAGTGCGGTTTCTAACTCCTCGTCGATCGGGACGACCGTCGATCGCTTTCGCTTGTTGGAGGCCGCCCGCTCCTCGCCGTCGACGACGCGTCCGGCTTCCGGCTCCGCCGAAACGTACAGCGACGGCCCCCGACCGTCGAGTTGCGGCCGCGAGGAGACGCCGTCGTGGGAGACGCTCCGCAGCGGTTCGTCGTCGTCGAGCGCGACGTCTTTGAGATCCAAGTTACAGAGCTCGCCGACTCGAACCCCCGTTTTCAGGAGCGTAACGACGACCGCGTGATCCAGCGGATGGGGCACGTCGCGCAGAAACTGCCGCATCGACGGGAGCGTGATCTCCCGACGGGAGGGGTTCGTATCGATCTGCTCGTCCATTTCCTCCATAACGAGGGTCATCGGGTTCGATTCGAACGCGCCGACCTGCGTCATATACGCGTAAAAGCGGTGGAGATACGACGCGTACGTCGCGATTGTGCTATCCGCGTTCGCCTCGCGGCGGAGCGAATGAATCCACGCCATACAGTCCCGATGGGAGGCGTCCCCGATGGATTCGGTTTCACCGCCTGTTGTCGGTGAATCTCCGAGAAACGCCTCGAACCGACGCAACACGCGCTCGTAGGCGTCTCTCGTCCGGTCGGACTTCCCGTGGTACGTCATATCCTGTAAGAAGTACGCGATCGGATCCTCGTCGGACTGCTCACTCTCGGAGTCAACGCTCATCGGTACCTCTCGACGAGTCAGTCAGTGTATATCCTCCACGCCGGCCGCTATAAATAACGGTCCCCGCGGACTGCAACTGCTGGAGCGTCGCTTCGAGGCGCTCTTCGGCGTCGGCGGTGAGGGCCTCGAGCAGCTCGTCCCACGAGCGAGACTCCCCGTCCGCGAGCGCATCGATCACCCGCCGCTCGAAGTCACTTCCCCCATCGTCCCCCGAAAGATTCGCTTTCGAATCGTCGCCTGCCGGTAGGTCGGGAACCTCGAAATCGCGCCGACCTGCCTGAACCATCGTCCGAACGAACTCACTTTGACTCATCCCCAATTCGTCGGCGTGTGCTTTCCAACGCTCTTTCTGGTACTCCGGGACGTAGGTCAGCACCGTCTTTCGCCCCCCATTCGAGTCCTCGACACCCATAACTCCGCCTGCGTACGCCCATCACTTCAGTGTATGCATATATGAAGATAAGAGACCTTAGATGTGAATATACTATCCGCTATCTACGCTCTATCTAATTTATTTGTGGTAGTGAATACAGATTTGGAGAGGGTGATAGTAGAAATCTATCTAAGTTTTGAGCTGGTGTAACGATTCGCCACAGCGGTTGGGAGAGAAACGACCCGGGGTCTCGACGAGAGGGGTGTGAGAAAGACGGCTACGACTACAGTAGCGTTTGCAACTGATTGCACATCCGATCGCACGCAGTCGTGCGATCAGATGCGTGAAGACGTGCAAACGCTACTATAGCCCCCCGACACGACGAAACGCGCCCGTGTATTCTGAAGGCTCTGACCTCGATTACCGTGTTCAGTATCCCGAGTCGAGGCCTACCGTTTATCTCTTGAAGAGGCGTCTTGGACACACTACCCCGGGGGTCATTGGGGTGAACACGGGGATCTAGCAGATAGCAACTGGGTGGTTTTTCGGGCCGACCGATCTCCACAGCATCGGTTATCTCACAAGGCAAGTAATTTTGCTCGACGTCACAGGTGTCCGGTTTTGGAGAGCGTACGGGGAACGCTTCGATTGAGAGTGTCAAGAGGACAGACAAAACGGGCTCAGCGGAGTGTGTATAGTTTCGTCCGGTGATCGATACTCCAGATTAAGTTTTACAGCGGGTTCACGATCTGCGTCTCTGATGTGTATCGACGGCGTCGACCACACCACTGGGGAATTCTACACGCGAATCGGCGCCGCAAGGGAAACGACCACGCAATCGTCAGTCGATCGAAATCGCGGTAGATTTCGTCAGATCTGATCAGTGTGCGAGCTGGATCAGGCGGCACACGTGAACGGAGGCTATTCCGCGCATTAGCCGGGCCGGAACGGGATCCACGATGAATCCCACCGCTTTGGGGATAGTAGCTCGGTCTTTCCGCACAGTGTTCTCGCGGGATATCGGCTGAACAGGCACAACACCACGAACGCCGCTGATATCCTCCGTCGCTTGTGATAACAGCTCACCGTTCAACGCTCGCCACGAGTTTCCTACGGTGAGTTACTGACGGGAGATCGTACTGTTGACGGGAATCAGTCGGAACGAAGCGGATTCTGAACTGTCCTCTGGGGGTCGTCCGAGAGCGTCACTCTCTCGTGACGAAAATACCTGATTTCTGAACCAAGCCTGTCCGCACACCTAACAGACAGTATCCGAACGTGCAGGCGGTGGACGCCACATCCTCGAAGGAAGTGCGAACGCGCCGGCTGCTCAAATCGAGTGCCACGATACCTATGGCTCTGCTGATGCCCGCGGGATTCATCGTCACACAACAACACCCTCCACCGCCAAGGACCGGATAGCGGCTTGGTACCGCCAGCAGTCCACCGGAGTAGGCGCTGGGGGACTACCCGCACCGAAAGGACCGATAATCCGCTGAGTGAACTCCAAGGCCTGACTCTCTGCGCTCGAGATTCCTCCGCGTTTACGCGGACGGGATGTCAAGAATCACCAGTATCAGACAACCGTGGCGGGCGGGATCAACCACGTCGCTAGACGACCCCATACATTGCATCTCGCTATATCAACCACGGCTGCGTAGTGAATAAACGTATCCAACTATATTGACAGACAATTGATATATCTGAGTGTGAGTGTTGCCGAATACACGCTCTGGGCAGTGCGAGTTCGGGGTATGGCGTTCGCCGCGGGCAGTGTTTGCAACTGTTTCTCAGTCGACCACATCGCGACCGTGTAATGGAGTCCGAGGGTTAGTGACGTGGCAGAGTAGATTTGCTCTCAATCTCCGTCTGAGGGGACCTCCGTGACAGTAGTCGAGAGGTCGAAGCGGGAATCTGTAAAATCCGTGTCTCGCCACGTGCCTCGTCGATACCACGTGTACGCGATTATCGCCCCTGCGACGTTCGAGATGGCGAACGAGAGCCAGATCCCGCGTTCCCCGAGGGGGCCCGCAGTGAGCAACGCGACTGGGAAACGGATGACGCCGAGCGTCAACACCGATATCGCCGCGGCAGTGAGCGTTTTTCCGGCGCCGCGGAAACTGCCCGTGTACGCCCGCATAATGCCCATAAACCCGAATGTCAGCGCGACGTACTGGATGAACTCCGCACCGACACCGACGACTTGGGCGGCGTTCGCTTGATCAGCACCCACGAATACCGAGACGATGGGCTCTGGAAATAGGAAGGCGACGATCCCAGCCGCCGTGAGGACCCCGAAGAGCACTTTCGCCGCTAGCCCCGCCGCTTTTTCCGCTCGGTCCGGTTTGTCGGCCCCGATGTTCTGCCCGGTCATCGTTTCCACGCCACGGGCGACGGCGAGCGCGGGGAGGAAGGCGACCGAGAACACGCGCGTACCGATGCCGTATGCGGCCACGACCGTATCGGGGAACATCGCAACGATGACCAACAGCAGGTTCATCGAGACTGCTCGCCCAGTCCCTTCGATGGACGCCGGCAGGCCAATGCGAACAAGGCGACGGAGATACGAGAGGTCGGGGAGCATATCGCGGAGGTGGATCTCGACCCCTCGGTTCCCGCGGAACATAATCGCCAAGCCGACGACGAGTGCGAGTGCGCGCGAGAACACGGTAGCGATGGCCGCGCCTCGGATGCCGAGTTCGGGGAACGAAAGCGTGCCCACGAGCGGCGCGTTCTCGACGACCGTCCACCCGAAGATCAGGAAGGGATCGATGATGATGTTGAGCACGACCGACCCGAACATCACGAGCATCGGCGTGATCGTGTCGCCGTAACCGCGCATAAGCGCGACGAAAACGGCGAATCCGAACATAAACAGCAGTCCGAGCGAGATGACCTCCATATAACTCGTCGCCAGCGGCAACACGTCCGGTGAGGCGCCCAACAGACTGAGGAAGGAGTCGACGCCGACGTAGCCGATGCCGCCGAGGAGGACTGAGGCGATGGCGGCGAACGTCACGGTCTGTGAGGCGGCGTATTCGGCTTCGCGGTCTTCGTTTGCACCGGTGAACTGAGCGACCAGCACGCTGCCGGCGACGGAGATGCCCATCCCGAGCGAGATGAGCAGGAAGACCATCGGGAACGCGAAGCTGATCGCTGCCAGAGCGTCCGTGCTGTACTGGCCGAGCCAGAACGTGTCGGCGAGGTTGTACGCCGTCTGGAAGAGATTCGTCGCGACGATCGGCATCGACAGGAAGAACAGCGGCTTACCGATGCTGCCCGATGTCAGGTCGAATTCCTCGGGGCCCCTGAACAGCGAACGAACGAGACTTCGAACTCCCATTAGGGTGTCGCCTCCGATAGCTCGTCTGCGAGGAGGTGTCTCTCGGCGTACCGCGTGACAGCCTCGGAGCGCGTCTCAGTCGAATGACCGGCGGCGACACGCCGAGTATGGGCTCCCGTGAGGGCGGTTACGAGAAACTCTGCAGCGGCGGCGGGTTCGATCGTCGCAGTGAACTCCCCCGTCTCCACGCCGGCAGCGATGATCTCCCGCATCCGCTCGAGGAGCATCTCGTCGAAGGTCGCGAGTCGCGTCCGGATGGTGTCGTCGTACGGCGCTTGTGCGGTCACTCCGAGTAGCGCGGTTCGAAACTCCTGCCCGGGCGCGGCTTCCTCATCAGTCAGGGCCGTCCCGAGGAGCGCATAGAGCTGTCCACGCGGGGGACCGCCGTCAGCTGACGGAAGCTGTGCAGCGTATCGTTCGTACAGGTAATCGAGAAACTCGATGAAGAGGTTCTCTTTGCTGTCGTAGTGGTAGTGGATGGATGCTTTGCTCCGGCCTGCCTCCGAAGCGATATCTTCGAGAGTGAGGTCGGCGTACCCCTGCTGGCAGAGCGCCCGGTACGTCGCCTCGAGAATTTCGGTGGCTGTATCGTCGTCCATTTCGGTTGCTACCCTAACTTACTGACTAGTTAGTCAAAAAGGCTTCGGGAGAGAACTTACCTCTGTGAAACGCACAAATAGTGGGCTAAATTCGGTATTTGATCTGACTAATCAATAAGTAATCTGTCCACGATCGACCGTTTGAGCCACAACCGTTATCCAACCACACGAAAAAGCAGTGTCTGATGACCGACCCAGCGGACCGGACCTTCTCGGAGTCTGAGGAGGCGATTATGAAGGCCACCTATCGGGCGCTTCGCGAATATGGGTACGCCGACCTCACGATACAGCGGATCGCGGACGAATACGGGAAGTCCACGGCCGCAGTGCACTACTACTACGATACGAAGGACCAACTCCTCGCGTCGTTCCTCGATTATCTGCTGGAGCGGTTCGTCGATTCGATACGCGACGTCGAGACGACCGACCCCGAGGAGCGCCTGCAACTGCTGCTCGATGAGCTCCTCGTCAAACCACAGGAGAACCCCGATCTCTCGGTCGCGTTGTTGGAGATGCGGAGTCAGGCGCCGTACAAGACGGCCTTCCGCGATCGGTTCGCGCAGAACGACGAGTACGTTCGGTATCTGCTCAAAGCGGCGGTCAATCACGGGATCGACGAAGGAGCGTTCACCGACGTCGACGCCGAACACGTAACCCGCTCACTGATGACGATTATCGACGGGGGTCGGACCCGGGCAGTGGTGTTGGACGATCTCGGAGCCCTCGTAACGGCCCGGCGGACTGCGGGTGAGTACGTCGATGCGGTGTTACGGTGACGGTCTCGGACATAGTAGCGGTTGCAACTGATTGCACAGCCGACCGCACGCCGTCGTGCGGTCGAGTGTGTACAGACGTGCAACCGCTACGATAGTTGAGGACTCCACCCTATCCGCGGCAGGATATCAGTCGCGCGTCAGGGTCAGAACTCGCGCTGACGGGAGCGACCAGCCATAGATGAGCGCCGCGATCCGCGTTCCGACGACCGTGACTGCACACACCGCCGCAGCGGTGCCGCCCGTACCACCGGCGGCGACGACCACCCAGTACGTGCTACCACCCAGTACCGCGCAGCTGGCGTAGAAATCGTCGAGCAGAATGAACGGTGATCGGTCGAGCAGGATATCCGCGACCGCACCGCCCCCGACGGCGTTGATCGTCGCGGTCGCGACGACGCCGAAGGCCGGGATGCCGGCCTGCGTTGCGACGATGGCGCCCGTCGTCGTGAACGCGGCGAGCCCGATCGCGTCCGAGAGCCGCGTCAGGGGGTGGCCGTCGGCCGGCTCGAGTGCGGCGCTCACGCCGATCGCCAGCCCGACGCCGAGCAGGCCGAGACCGATCTCGACGGGTGAGCTGAGCGCGAGCGGAACCCGATCGACGAGGAGGTCGCGGGTCATCCCGCCGGCGAACGCCGTGGCGAGGCCGACCACGGTCACCCCGAACAGATCGAACTCCTCGCGTATCGCCTTGGTCGCGCCGACCAGCGCGAACGCGACGAGTCCGACCGTGTTCATCGCGGCGAATGGGTCGACGAACAGTGACTCGAGGAGCGCCTGCGTCACGGGTGACACTCCGATCGCGGCGCTGATGAGCGCTTCGTCTCCGGACCGTCTCGAACCGCACCCGCGTTATCGCACGACGTCGATCGATCGGGAGCACGCAGTTGCACGCGCCACAACCGGCTCCACGTGAGTAGCAGGGGACTCGTTTGGAACACGGTATCCCCCGCGGCGCGGTATCGCCTCGCTCCGCGTCTACACGAACCGTGGGACAGGCTGCCGATCACCGCTCGGTTCGTGTGGTTCATCTGTGTCCGGCGGCACCGGCGGGTATGGGCTTCGGAAGCTACGACGAATCCGAACAGCAGGAGCAGACCACCGAGGCGGACGAGGGCGAGGCCGTCAACGTCCACGAGCACGACCACGACGGCGACGTCAACGTCGAATCCGACGTCGACACCGACGCGCTGGTCGACCGGCTGGGCGAGATGCGCGAAGAGTAACCGGAACAGTCTGTCTTACTTCTCCCCGGGGAGTCCCTCCACGATCGCGACGCCCGAGGAGGCGCCGATGCGCTCGGCGCCGGCGTCGATCATCGCCATCGCGTCCTCGTACGAGCCGATGCCCCCGCTGGCTTTCACCGGGAGATACTCCGCCATCAGCTCGACGTCGGCGGCGGTCGCACCGCCGGTTGCGAACCCCGTCGAGGTCTTCACGAAATCGGCGCCCGCCTCGACCGCGGCCTCGCAGGCGCGGCGTTTCTCAGCGTCCGTCAGGAGCGCCGTCTCTATGATGACTTTCACCGGGATGGGGACCGCCGCGACGACCTCCGCGATGTCCTCGGCGACGGCGCCGTCGTCGCCGGCTTTCAGTCGGCCGACGTTGAGCACCATATCCAGTTCGTCCGCGCCCGACTGCCAGGCGTCGACGGCCTCGCCGTGCTTCGCGGCCGTCGAGTGCTGCCCGTGCGGGAACGCGATGACGGTCGCGAGCGTGACGTCCGGGGCGTGCGCGACGGCCTCGGCGAGGTAACACGGCGGGATGCAGGCGTTCATCCCGTACTGCGCCGCCTCCTCGAGGACGCGTTCGACGTCGCCAGCGCCGGTCGTCGGCCCCAGTACGGTGTGGTCGATGCGCGCGGCGAGTTCGGATCGGTCCATAGCGGTCACTCGGTGTCGACCGGCAAAAAGCGCGGGGGAGGTGTCTGTGTCGGGCGCGGCGCCTCAGTGCGTCGGGTGTGGCACTCGCGGCTTCGGGGCGTCACCTACGCGGCGTCCGTCTTCTCGGAGCCTCCCGCGTCCGTCTCATCGACGCTCGGCGGCGTCGCCGTCGCGGGGGCGCCGGCAGCGCCCGCCGCGTCGAGCGGCCGCGTCTCCGTCACTGTCACGTCGCGTTTGGGATACGGGATCTCGATTTCGGCGGCGTTCAGCGCCTTGTACAGCGCGCGGTTGAGTTGGTGCTGCGCGCGTCGGCGGCGCGTGGGGCCGTTGACCCAGCAGAGCAACTCGTACTGGAGCGCCGAGTCCCCGAAGGACCGAAAGCGCGCCCGGGGCTTCGGCGAGTCGAGGACCATCGATTCCGAGAGCGCGACGTCGACCGCGAGCTCCTCGAACGCGTCGATGTCGGTCCCGTAGGCAACCCCGAGGGGAATCCGAACGCGGCGGCGGCGCTGCGGCGCGGACTCGTTCGTCACTTTCGAGGCGTTGAGCGTGGCGTTCGGGACTGTCACCATCACCTCGTCGCGAGTGAGAAGCGTGGTCGAGCGGACGCCGACCTTGATCACGGTGCCCGCGGTTCCGTCGTCGAGGACGATGTAGTCGCCGATCTTGTAGGTGTCGTCGAAGTACAGCGCGATTCCGCCGAAGAAGTTGGCGACGGTGTCCTTCGCGGCGAAGCCGATAGCGATGCCGGCGACGCCCGCGGCGCCCAGAAGCGGCGTGATCTCGATCCCCCAGAGCCAGAGTAGCGTCCCGGCGCTCCCGAGGAGGACCGAGAGCGTCCAGACGTTCGAGAAGACGGGGGCGAAGTCGAATCGACCGCCCTCCTCGTTGACGGCGGCGACGAGCCGGTTCACGACCTCGTTGGCGGCGTACGCCCACACGAGGACGATGACCGAGAGCGAGGGCTTCCCGAACAGGTCGTCGAGCGTTCCCGGCTCTAAGAGGACTGACGACCGCACCGCGGGGACCTGCGTGAGCAGATACACGCCCGCGAGTGCGGCGGTGACGACGAGCGGCGCTCTGAGCGAGGAGATGACGATGTTGTCGTACTCGGTGTCGGTGTTCGAGACGTACTGCCGAGCGAGGCGGAGGATCACGAACTCCATTCCGACGGCGCTCACGACGGAGACGACGAGTACCACGAGCGTCGCCTCAGTGGCCGACAGCCCCTCGAACAGGCGAAGTAGCGATCCGATCATACCCGATGAAAGCGGGTGCGTGAGATAACCGTTTCTCAGAGACCACCCCGAGGCCACTCGTTCCCCGGCGTTGCAACGCCTCCATACATTTTTCACACAGAGGATACTCGGGAGAGGTAGTACGTGACTGTAGGGTGGTCTCCCTGAGGAACAACTGGGTTCGGAGGGTCCTGATGGCGTGTGTCGTCGTCGCTGTAGCGGCGTCGATCGCGGGAACGGCGGCCGCCACCGAGAGCGCCCAGAGCAGCGAGATCACGTTCGTCGAGTCGTCCATCGCGACGGACACGACGTGGACGCCGGACGACGGGCCGTACCGGATCATTCAGGACGTCGAGATCGAACCCGGTGCGACACTGACCATCGAGCCGGGGACGACGGTACAGATAGCCGAGCGCGTCACCCTCACGGTGAGCGGTTCCCTGTCCGCGAACGGGACTGAGGCCCGGCCGGTGACAATCAAGCGGAGTCGAGGGACCTCCTCGGATCGCCGGTGGAGAGCCGTCCGGTACGACGGGACCGATGCCTCGCGGCTCGCGATCCGAAACACCACGCTCGAGGGGGGCGTCGACGGGATCGCCGTCTCGAGCCGCGAGGGGTCGATCTCGATCCGAGACTCGACGCTGCGGGACTTCGAGTCGGCGGGAGTCTCCGTCGACGACGTCACCGCGACGCCGCGGATCACGATCGAGGGGTCGGCGTTCCAGGGGATCGGGGGGCACGCGGTGCGAGCCAGTCCGTCCTTCGGCGCGACCGAAGGGGTGTCGCTCACCGCGTATCCGATGAGTAACTCGCCCCTGTGGAACAACTCCTTTTCGCTCGACCCGGGGGTCGGGGTGTCTCTCGATACCGTTCAACTGGAGTACCCGTCCTCGGCATCGGTCGACAGGGTCGGGCCGGAAACGCTCCGAATTGGCATCGACCGGAACCGAAACGGCAGTATCGACCGCCCGTTCTCGGGACTTGTGACCGACGTGTCGGCCGTCGACGGGCGCATACAGATATCGCTCTCCCGGTCGGTCCGGATACCGAGCGACGGGCGTCTCACCGTCGAGTACGATGGCGTGCGGAACCCGGAAACGCGGGGGATCTACCCGGTCGGCGTACGCCTGCTCGACGGCGGCATCTCCCAACTCTCCGACGGCGTGTACGCCTCGTACAACGTGGGGGAGGTGACCTCTCCGTTCCGGTCGGCGCCGACCACGGCGACGCGCGTCCATCGGCTCAGCGTCCGGGAGTCGACGTTCAGCGACATCGACGGGACGGGCGTCTTCGTCGCCGCCGACCGGGTGTCCGCCCTTCGAGTGCACGGAAACCGCATCGACGGAACGCGGGGCAGCGGACTCGCTGTCCGGGCGGCCGAGAGCGACAGTCGTTTTTGGTACAACGAAATCGCCGCCAGCGATGCCGGCATACAGGTCGAAACGCGGTCGGGGGCGGTCGTGAACGCGTACGGAAACCGGATAGACGGGGGCGAGACCGGCATCAGGATCCGCCAGTCCGGGACGCGAATCCGGGAGTCAGCGCGCGTCACGCTGCGTGAAAACGCGGTCAGGGGGAGTTCCGGACACGGCATCGACGTGACAACGCGGACCGTCGAACTCGGCGTGGAGCTGTCGAACAACACCGTCCGCCGGAACGGTCGCGACGGGATCCACCTCTCGAACTGGATCGTTCGGGGCGGCGTGATCGACGACAACCGAATCGGACACAACGGGGACGACGGGCTCTCGATCGACGGAAGCGTCGTCACGGGCGTCAGGCTCGCCCGAAACGACGTTGCGAGAAACGGGGGCGACGGAGTGGCGATCCGCACCCGAGCCGCGGCGCGTGACCTCCAGATACGCAACAACACGCTGACCGACGGCGGCGGACACGGGCTCACGGTGAACACCGACCTCATCGTCCAGCGGCTCGACGTCGGCGGCAACCGCCTCGGAAACAACGCGGGCGCCGGACTCCTCGTGTCGAGCCCGATCACCCACAGCGGATCGCTCGCGGTCACGGACAACGTCGTCGGGGCGAACGCCTACGGCGTCGTGGTCCGGGGGACCGTCGAGACGGAGATCCGCCGCAACGACATCGTGTTCAACACGAACGCCTTCGCCGAACCGACCCCGCTGGAGGGCGTCGAGCCGGGGACCGGGATCTACGTGGCGGAGGGTGACGACGGGGCCATCATCAACCAGGCGCGGGCGGAGATCCCGCTCGAAGAACTCGTGGCGAACCCCTCGATCGAGCGGTTGAGCTACGCGCGGCTCTGGGACGATACGGTCGTCGTGCTCCGGCGTGACGGGGAGAGCCGCATCCGGGCGGCGGAGGCAAGCGCGCTGGCCATTCGGCGGGTCAGCGAGGCGGTCCCGACGGGGATCGCGATCCCGAAGACCGGGGCGGAAAACGAGAGCGTCCGAGTCGTCGACAACGACATCTACGGGCAACAGCGCGGGCTAGCCGTGGACATCTCACCGCTCATCTCGGCGAACACCACCGCGCGGATCGTGGTCGAACCGGTCCGGACCGTCCACGCGGAGTCGAACTACTGGGGGTCCGAAGCCGGGCCGTATCACTCCTCGATTCTCCCGGAGGGGGAGGGAGACCGCGTGCTGACCCTGCACGGATGGGCCGACTTCATCCCGTTCCGCACCGAACCGAGCGGGCCGCGGTACGCGCGGCCGACACCGCGGATCAGCGCCCCCAACGCGGCCGTTCCCGACGAGCAAGTGCAGGTCTCCGGGGCGAAGTCGTCCGGCGACCGGCACCCCGTCGATCGGTATCACTTCACCGTGGCCGGGGCGGCGAGTCGGGCGCACGCGACGCCGGAATACACCCTCGTGATGCCGTCTGATCGGCTCCGCGTCGAACTGGCCGTCGAGGACTCCCTCGGGATTGACAGCGCCAACGCGACGGCGGTCACGATCGAACCGCGGGAGGCGACGGCGACGCCGGCGGCGGCGACGGCTGAGCAGACGACAGCGGCGAGTCCGCCGTCGACCCCGGCGCGACCCGGATCCGACCCCGGGCTTCTCGAGAGCATCGCATCCGTCTGGGGGCTACTCGGCGGCGTGTTCTTCCTGTCCGCTGTGGCACTCGGTGGCTACGGGATGGCGCTGACGTTCCGGGGCAGCGACCCACCCGTGGGCGGGATGCAGATCCAAGCGCTCGCCGCCGCCGGGATCCTCGTCTGGATCGTTTCGGGACTGCTGTGGGCCGGGCCGCTGGTCACGCTCGGCCTCGGAGCCGCGCTTACGTGGGGCGTCCTGACCGGTCTCGCGTACCTCCTCGCGAGGTGAGCGCGTTCTTCGGGGAATCCTGGGGTGCAACGTGCGATTTGACCACGAACGCGCGAGCAGTCGCCGCCGTCGGAGACGTCTACTGCATTTTGATGACCTTATATGTCCTATTAAGATTAATATTTACGTACGGATACCGAACCACTAGCCGATGCCACACAGCCAAGATATCGACGTCGCGAACAGCCCGGACCTAGAGTCAACATACGAATGTCTCCTGTGTGGGAAACTCGTCAAGTCTACCACACACCCCGGACAGTGTGACTGCGGCGGCGAGTTCCAAAACTGGGGAAACTCCCTCGAGTGACATCCTCTCCGCGGTAAACGGCGGAGCTTCCCACAAGCGGAAGCTTGCTGGTTTGGGAGATTTACGGTTTCACATCCCCGAGGGAATGCTGGCAGTGCCACGCTACCGTTACCCCTATCAACCGTCGAAAAGACGGGATTCGGGGTAATCTTTCTCTTCCTGCACCCCGTTCGTCCAGTGGAAGGGGTGCCTTCCATAACGAAGGGGCGAATCCCGAGATTGTCTCATTAGGATAGGGCGGATAGACCGCCTCGGTTAGCATTCAGTAGAGGGTGTCATAGAAGGCTTCCCACACCAGACAGGAATCGATCAGTACAGGAAATGTAGTGATCATCGAGGTTTATCGCCGATCGCGAAGAACCCCCGTGAAAGATACGGAGCGCGTATTTAGCGCACAATCACGCGTTGACTTCTCAAAAAGAGAGTGCTCAAGTTCGGGATTGATACTAGCTTCTTAACATTCTTGATGGCGCCGGTAAAATCGCCATTTATGCGCCGTCGCGCATTCCTCGCGTCCGCCCTGACCGCCGCCTCCACCACCGCTGCGGGGTGTAATGCTGTCGACTCGCGAACCGAACACACGAACCCGACGGTGAAAACTGACGACAGTCCCCGGGATGATGGGAAATATCTCGAATTTCGCGAAGACGGCACTGACCTCGCTACCGTGGGCGTTGATCCCCGGTTTGCCCCCTTGCCGAACCATTTCCACACGTCGATTTCGCACCCTGGGGATACCGAACTGCAGTCGCTCACACAGCGGTTTGTGGCACTGGGCGGTGACGGCACCCCGCCACAGCTCTCGCTCCAAGGTCCGTTTATGGGCGACCACGAACCCCATCCGTCCGTATCACTGTTCCGAGAGGGGACGGCTGCAGTCGTCGAAGTCCACCAGTTCGGCGAGATGGCCAACGAGACCGTATTCATTGACCTCCCCGTCACCCGATGGCCGGAATCGGCCCGACGAGTCGTCGTCGAAAGCACCGTCAAACTCGTCAAGCCGGGGCTACCCGACCGAACACACGTCCTCGACGGACAACTCGAATTCGAGGTTCCCGCTGAGACCGAAGCCGGCGACTGAACCGCTCAATACGCACACTTCTTCCCACGGCTGATTCAGCTGTGAATCGTGAAATAAACACCGTGACAACTCTTCTATGACACCCTGTTCAGTGCGCTATCGAATATCTTAAAACTACGTGCGGGCGCTGTATTCCCGCGCTGAAGCGCGAGGTTTTAGCGCCCTGATTCGCTTGATAATTTCCTTCCACAACCGATCGGTACGGCTGTGAGCGCGGGGTTCTGAACGGTCATCGCTCTGGCCCGTGGCTACCGCGTTCGATTGACACGCCTGCGATTGCCACGCCTTACGGGAGTCTCCGCGCGCTCGTCCAGAGGTGTCGGGCGCGGGACGTTTCCCGATCCCGCTTGTAAAGACTTACCAGCGACACCCGAGGAATGCTCGTGTATGGCGATACTCCCGGAGGGGTTCACCCTCCCACCGCCGGCGTACCTCGCGGTCCTCATCGCGGGAATCGTCGTCGTCGCGCTCGCGGTTCGCCGGCGTCGCCCGGCGGTCACGTCCGACCGGGTCCTCGCGTTCACCCCGTGGATGGTCTTGGGCTCCGCCCTGCACGTGCTCTACGTCGTCGATGCGCTGCCGGCGGCGGTTCGACCGCTGGCGGGGACGCCCGCCGTGTACCTCACGGTCGCGGTCGTCGGCGTGGGAACGGTAGTCGTCGCCGACGCCCGGCTCGGGTCCGAGGCGGTCGCCCGCGCGCTCGCGCTCACGGGCGGCGGGCTCGCGCTCCTGTCGGTCGTCGGCGTGTTCGCGTTCGGCGCGGCCGCGGGATCGCTGTCGCCCGGCGTATCGGCGATCGCGCTCGTCGCGGCCGCCCTCCTCGCGGCGGCCGTCTGGAAGGCGTTGACGCGAGCAGTCCCCGAGATCAGTCGGACTGGCGCACTCGGCGCGCTGGCGGTTTTCGCGCACGTCCTCGACGGCGTCTCGACGGCGGCCGGAATCGATATCCTCGGCTTCGGCGAGCGGACGCCGCTGTCGCGGATCATCATCGAGGTCGCCGCCGGGCTCCCGACCGAACCGGTGCTGGGGTCCGGGTGGCTGTTCGTCCTCGTGAAGATCGGCGTCGCCTCGCTCGTGCTGTGGCTCTTCGCCGACCTCGCGGCGGAGGACCCGACGGGAACGAACCTCCTCCTCGGCGTCGTCGCCGCCGTCGGTCTCGGGCCGGCGGTCCACAACCTCCTGCTGTTCGCCGTCTCCGGGCCGGCGTGACCGGCGGCGCCCGTGACGCTGTCGCCGTCTCCCGCGCCGCCGACGTTGCGGCTTTCTCCTTCGCTGCCGACGTTGTGGCGTCCCCCTGTGCCGCCGACGCACGCAGATCCCACCCGCCCGGCGTCGGCGACGCGTTCGTATCGAACTCTCTCAACGGTCGGTGACGCGGTCGGGTCGCCGCCGATCCGGTCTCCGGGGTCCGAGCGTTTTTGTAAGCCGGTGTCCTCCCTCCGAGAGATGCCCCGAGTCATCTGCGCCGGCCACCTGAACTGGGACGTGACGCTCCGCGTCCCCGCCCTGCCGGACCCGGACGGGGAGGTGTCGGTCGACTCCCGCCGCGCCGGCGGCGGCGGCAGCGCCGCTAACGTCGCGAACGGGCTCGCCGACCTCGACGTCGCCCCGGTGCTCTTGGGGAGCGTCGGCGACGACGAACACGGCCGGATCGCGCGCGCGGAACTGGACGACCGCGGCGTCGACGTCTCCAACGTGGTCGTCGACAGCGACCTCGAGACTACGACGAAGTACATCGTCGTGGAGTCCTCCGGAGAGGTGATGGTGCTCGGCTGCGCCGGCGCGAACGAGGCGTTCACGGCCGCGGATCTCCCCGACGAGTCCCTCGCGTCGGCCGACCACCTCCACATGACGAGTCAGGACCCCGAGACCGCCGCCCGCCTCGCCGAGCGCGCGCGTCGGCAGGGCGTCCCGGTCAGCTTCGATCCCGGCCGCCGGATCGACGACCGGGGGTACGGACCCGCGATCACGTCGGTCGAGTACCTCTTCTTGAACGACCGCGAGGCGGCGCTCGCGCTCGACGCGTTCGATCTGTCCGAGCAGACGCTCGTCCTCAAGCACGGGCCGAAGGGCGCGGAGATCAGGGACGGGACGCGCCGGGCCGCACACCCGGGCTATCCGATCGACGTGGTGGACACGACCGGCGCGGGCGACGCCTTCGCGGCGGGTTTCATCGCCGCGCGCGTGGGGGGCGCAGACGACGAGCGCGCGCTCTCGGTGGCGAACGCCTGCGGGGCGCTCGCCTCGAAGGCACCCGGCGCGCGGACGTCGCTCACGTGGGACGACGTGCGGACGTTCATCGGCGAGTGATCCCCGTGTTCTCCCCCGCACTCACCCCGCTCACCGCCGCCGCGAACGCCCCGGCGTTCGTGCTGGTCTGCGTCGCCTGCGGCTTCCTGGCGGCGCTGGTGATGGACATCCCGATGTCCCAAGAGGAGGACGGCTTCGTGCCGGCGTACGTCGCCGCGGCGATCGTCCGCCGCGTCCCGCCGGCGGCGGTCACGTTCGCGCAGGGGGCCGTCGCCCACCACGCGGCCGGAGCGCTCGCCGGCGGGCTCTACGCGGGCTGCTATCTGGCACTGTCGGCCGCCCTCCCCGGGACCGTCGCGGTCGGCGGCGTCGACCTCCTCCCGCACGTCCTCAGCACGGCGGCCGTCGCCGCGTTCGTGTACGCGTTCTTCGCGCACGTGGTGCTCCCGCGCGCCGGCCGCCGGATCTACGAGGAGCGCGCGACGGCGGTCCGCGGCCAGTGGCTCCGCTCGTCGGTCGTCTTCGGGGCCGTGATCGGCGTGATCGTGCCCGCGTTCGCGACCGTGGTCTGAGCTCCGGAGTCACCCCGCGGGACGCTGACCGGGTCGTTTTTCACCGCCTCGCGCGACGCATCGGGTATGGCGAAACAGCCGCACCTCCTCGTCGAGTCCGGCGACGTGCACGAGACCGCGCTCATCCCCGGCGATCCCGGCCGCGTCGATCGGATCGCCGCGCAGTGTGAAAACGCGGAGACGGTCTCGCAGAACCGCGAGTACAAGATCGTGAACGCGACCTACGAGGGCGTTCCGCTGACGATCTGCTCGACCGGCATCGGCTGTCCCTCGGCGGCCATCGCCGTCGAGGAACTCTCCCGGGTCGGCGTCGAGACCGTGATCCGCGTGGGGACGACGGGCGCGCTCCAGTCCGGCATCGAGATCGGGGACATGGTCGTCGCGACCGGCGCGGCGAAGGAGGAGGGGACCTCCAAGCGCTACGAGGACGCGGTGATCCCGGCGGTCCCCGACTACGACGTGCTCTCGGCGCTCGTCGACGCCGCCGAGGACAACGGCGAGGACGTCCACGTCGGCCCGATCGTCTCCGACGACGCCTTCTACAACGAGACCGACGCCTACGTCGACGAGTGGGAGGCCGCGAACCTGCTGGCGATCGAGATGGAGGCCGCGGCCGTGTTCTCGCTCGCGCGCCGCAAGGGCCTCGCGGCCGGCGCGATCTGCACCGTCGACGGCAACCTCGTCGAGGGGACCCAGAAGGGCGCCGACTCCGACGAGGAGCTCCCGGAGAAGGCCGAGAACAACGTCGAGCGGGCAATCGCACTCACGCTCGACGCGGTCGTCGCGCTCGCGTAGGTAGATGTCCGAACCCGGACGTCGGCTCCTCGAAGCGGTCCGCGGCCGCCTCCCCGACAGGGCGCGGGAGCGGTTCTCCGCCGCGCGGAGTCGCGCCAGACGGGTCCGGCGGCGGGAGCTCTCGGAGTTCCGCCGCTGGATCCAGACCACCGCGAACCTGTTACACCTCTCGGTCGTGTTCTTCGTCCCGGCCGTCATCGGGTTCGTCACGTACCTGTCGAACCACGTCCAGACGCTGTCGTTTCTGCTCTTCCCGCCGCTGGCGTCGGGGACGTACACGCTCTTTTCGGATCCCGAGGGCCGGTACGCGAACCCGATCCGGTTCGTCGCGAGTCTCAGCGTGGGGGCGCTCTGCGGGCTAATCGCTCAAACCGCGACCGTGTGGTTCTCCGCCGGTGGCGCCCCCGGCGTCGTCCGCCCCGAGACCGCAGCGCTCGCCATCTTTCTCACGGGACTCGTCACGTGGGGTGCCGACGTCGAGGCCCCCTCGGCGTTCGCGACGGCGCTGCTCGCGCTCGTGACGGGCGAGGTCGACCCGACCACGTACGTCGTCAGCGTCGTGTTGGCCTCCTCGATCGTCGCCGCCGCCTTCGTCGTCTGGCGCGAGGAGTTCTACGAGAAGCGGGCGTCGTTCCTCTACGAGACGGTCCGCGGCGACGACCACGTCCTCGTGCCGGTCCGCGGCGACACCGGCGAACAGACCGCCTTCTTCGGCGCGCGATTGGCCGCCGCCCACGAGGCCGGGAAGGTCGTCCTCCTCGATATCGTCTCGCCGTCGACGGGTCCGGCCGGCTCCGAGGCCGGCGCGGGCGAGGAGGAACGCGGCGGCGCTGACCGCGGCGGGGGCGGACGCGGCGCCGCGGAGCGATCCCACGCCACGACAGACGATCGAATCCGGCGACTCGAGGGGCTCGCTTCGACCCTCCGGACGCGAGTCGGCGTCCCCTGCGAGGTCGCCGTCGCCGAGGGTGAGGCCGTCACGGCGACGATGCGGGCGGCGCGGAACGCCAACTGCGACCTGGTGGTAGCGCCGTACGAGGAGGACCGCGGCGCGCTCTCGGACTTCGTCCGGGGCGTCTTCGGCGGCGATCTCGACGCGGTCGCGTTCCGGTCGGTATCCGAGCGGCGCCGCTGGACCCGCGTGTTGGTGCTCGTGGCTCGGCCGGGCGACACCGCGCACGCGATGATCGACTTCGCGACGCGGCTTTCGGGCGGTGGCACCGTCAGCGTCACCACCTGTATCGGCAGCGAGTCCGAGCGCCGCCCGGCGGAGACCAACCTCGACCGCCTCGTCGAGACTGCCGAGGGAACCGTCGAGACGCGCGTCGCCCGCTCGCCGGTCGAGGACTTCATCGCCGCGAACGCGGATGCGTACGACCTGCTCGTCATCGGATCAAGCGGCGATCGGTCGCCCGCCTCGCGATTCGTCGCGCCGCCGACGTTTCAACGGCTGCAGTCCGTCGAGTGCGACGTCGCAGTGTTCGACCGCGGGTCGCCGTAGCGACCGCCTGTCCTACGCTTTTCGTCCGTCGTCGCCGGGAGATTCGTCGCCGCCGAGTCCCGACCCGTCGTCGACAGAGTCACCGTCGGAACCGCCGGCCGTCTCCGCTGCGGATGCGTCGGGGCTGGCCTCGTCGACGGCTTCCGCCACGGCCTCCATCTCGTCGTCTCCCTCCGCGTGGAGCAGTCGGTGTTCGAGCGTCTCCGCGCTTCTCCCGCCGAGGGCGGACTCCGCGAGGAAGTGCGCGCCGAGCGCCGCCGGACTGATGACGGTGTCGGCGCCGGCGCGCTTGAGCTTGTTCACGTTCTCGCGCTGCGTCGCGGCGGCGACAATCGTCACACCGGGGTTGAGCTGGCGGGCGGTCAGGATGGTGAGCGCGTCTTCGGCGTCGTTGTTCGTCGCCGCGACGACGGCCTGCGCCACTTCGACCTTGCCGCGGTACTGTGCCTCCTCGTCGCTCGGATCGTCGGTCAGGACGGTGTAGCCGCGCTCTGAGAGGCGTCGGGCGCGCTCCTCGTCGGGGACGACGACGAGCACGTCGGCCTTATCGGTCAGTTCTTCGAGGATCGGTTCCGTCAGGTCTCCGAACCCGAGGACCAGCACGTGGTTTTCGAGGATTTCGAGTTGTTCTTCTGTCATATATCCGAGTGCCTTCGAGAGCCGCGCCTCGATGAGCGGGGTGAAGACGACCCCGAGGACGACCGCGAACGACGAGACGGTCACGAGGAGGACCGACAGCGCGAAGAGTTTACCGACTGCCGAGATCGGAGTGATGTCGCCGTAACCGACGGTGCTCCCGGTGACGAGCGAGAAGTAAAACGCATCGAGCAGGGTGCTGACGTCCCGAAACTCCTCGCGCAGCGCGAACGCCCCGGCGGTTCCGTAGGCCTGGGCGCCGCCCAACGCGGCCAGAGAGGCAATCTGCGCCGTCGTGAGCGAGAGCTCGCGGTCGAACGACCGGGTGTTGATTCCGACGACGACCAACGCGAGTCCCGAGAGCGCGATCAGCGGGAAGGACAGCTGCGAGGACTGCAGGACGCCCTGTGCGGCCGTGACCGGAAACAGGACGAGCGTGGAATACCATGCCGCGCGCAGGCGTCGCTGGAGGCCGTACGCGCTCAAGAGGAGGACGAATCCGGTCAGCGTCCCGGTGAACGCCGTTATCTGTCGGACGACGCCGGGGACGGCGACGCCGAGGAGCTGAAAGTCCGCGCCGCTGCCGACGCCGATGTTGGCGATGCCGGTCACGACCGACAGCACGCCGACGAGGAGCGTCAGCACGACCGACGCGCGCGCGCCGATCCAGTCCCGCGAGAGCGCCATATCCCTCCCTCCCGCGTCATCGACTTAATAAGCTCGCACTCGGCGCCGCCCGCGAGGCCGCTATTACCGCCCGCTCGCTACCGCCAAGCCTCGAGTTCGACGACCGCCGAGAGATCGACCGAGAGCCACGTCTCCATCCGATCGAGGCCGGTCAGTCCCGGCGGGTGAACGGTCGCTCGGTCCGGCGTGTCCTCGTAGCTGACGATCGCCAGCCGGAGCGGTTGCGTTTCTCCGGGTGCCGCGCCCCCCGCCGGCATTCGCTCGGACGCGGGCCGGGCGCTCGGTCGTCCCGTGGGGCGCATCGTTCGGTGGCTGTCACCGTCTCCGGGTGAACGAGGGGAACCGCTCATCTCTCGTGTGCCCGATCTGCGGTGGGACACAAAGACGCTGCTAAGAGTGTGGTATATCGCTCTGGTCTGCGCCCTATCGAACGTGGCACTCTGAGTGATATATAGCTCTCAGTTCCGGTATGTTCTGTCTGTAGGCTATCGGGGCGGTACGTACCGGTCGGACCCGACAATACACCTATTATAAACGGGTTTAATACGCGAAGCCGCCCGTTCAGGTGATGACGCGCGACTCAGAGCGTCCGTCGGATCTGGTAACGCGGAGAAAATTCCTGCTGTCGTCCGGCGTCGCGGGGACGGTGGCACTCGCGGGGTGTAGCGGAAGCGGCGAGACCGGTGACGGCGGGAGCAGCGACAGTGGCGGTAGCGGTGGGAACAGCGGTGGGAGCTCGGATGGCGGGAGCTCCGGAGACAGCAGTGGTGGCCTCTCGGGCGCAGTCGTCAACTCCGGGAGCAGCACCGTCTACCCGGTCACCAACGCGATGGCCGAGCGGTTCATGGAGCAGCACCCGGAGGTCAACGTCACCGTCGACTCGACCGGCAGCGGCGGCGGCTTCGAGAACCACTTCTGCCCCGGAAACGCCGACATCAACGGCGCCTCCCGAGGGATCAAAGACGAGGAGGTCGAGCACTGTACGAGTAACGACGTCGAGCCCGTCGAGTTTCACATCGCCAGCGACGCGCTCACGATGGCGGTCAACAACGACGCCGACTGGGTCGACAGTATGACGTTCGACGAGATGTCCCAGATCTGGCGCGAAGACGGTGCCGAGCTGTGGTCCGACGTTCGCGACGAGTGGCCCGACGAGCCGTTCGAGCTCTACGGTCCCGCGTCGACCTCGGGGACGTACGACTGGTTCAACGCGAACGTCATCGGCGAGGACTACAACCACACCGCGCAGCACGAACCGACCGAGGAGGACAACCTCATCGTGCAGGGGATTCAGGACTCCGAGTACGCGATGGGGTACTTCGGCTACGCCTACTACAACGAGAACTCCGACGCCGTCAAGGCGATCAGCGTCGCTGCGGAAGAGGGCGACGAACCGGGTGCACCGAGCCTCGCCGCCGCCAAGGACGGCACCTACCCGATGGCCCGCCCGCTGTTCATCTACGGCAGCGAGCAGTCCATCCAAGAGAAAGAACAGGTCTACGAGTTCCTCAACTTCTACCTCGAGAACGCCGAGACGGATATGGTCCAAGAGATCGGCTACGTGCCTTCGAGCGTCGAGATGCGCGATGAGAACCTGAGTACGCTGGAAGACGTCTACAACGGCTAACTCGAGTGTATTCGCGGACCGGAATTCTCACCAATGAGTAACGAATCAGCGAAATTACAGCTCACCGGCGGTGAGCAGCGCAGAGTCGTCCGAGAGCGACTGTATCGATACCTGTTACTGCTCTGTGCGTCCGTAACGGTCATCATCACCGGGAGTATCATTTTCGCGCTCGCGTTCGACGCCGTACAGTTCTTCGAGATGGTCAACCCGGTAGAGTTCTTCACCGGGACGACGTGGATAACGGACCGCGGACAGTTCGGGGTCCTCCCGCTCGTCACCGGCACACTCATGGTCACAGTCGTCGCCGGGCTCGTGGCGATTCCGGTCGGCGTGCTCGCGGCGATCTATCTGAGCGAGTACGCGAGCGACCGCGCGCGGTCGGTGTTGAAACCGGCCTTAGAGATCCTCGCCGGGATTCCGACGGTCGTGTACGGATACTTGGCGCTGATATACCTGACGCCGTTCCTTCGCACGCTCGGTCTCGACCTCGGGACGTTCAACGTGCTGAGCGCGTCGATTATGGTCGGCGTGATGATCATCCCGATGGTATCGAGCCTCAGCGAAGACGCGATGAGCGCCGTCCCGGCGTCGTTGCGCGAGGGCGGATTCGCCCTCGGTGCGACGAAGTTCCAAGTCTCGACCGGAATCGTCGTCCCCGCCGCCATCTCCGGCATCTTCGCGTCGTTCATCTTGGCGCTCTCACGAGCGATCGGCGAGACGATGGTCGTGGTCATGGCGATGGGGCTCCGGCCGCGGATGTTCGATCTGAGCGCGCCGCTTTCGAGCCTGCAGGAGTCCGGACAGACGATGACCTCGGCGATGGTGCAGGCCGTGACGAGCGACGTCGGGGCCGCCTCGCCGACGTACAAGAGTATGTTCGCGCTCGGACTGACGCTGTTTGCGATCACCTTCGCGATGAACTACCTCAGCAACTGGATCGCCGAGCGGTACCGGGAGGAGTACAACTGATGGCGCAGCAGCACTCGGAGGATTCACGACAGGGGTTCGTCGGTAAATCCGGAGTGAGTCGGCTGCGCGGGCGTCTCTTCGAGGGACTCACACTCGCGGCGACAGTGTTCGGCCTCGCGATGGTGACCGCGTTGCTGTCGTACGTGTTCAACGACGCCATCCGGCCGTTCAGCGCGGATCCCGAGTGGCACCTCGTGTACGGACTGACGGTGCTTCTTCCGGCGCTGGTCCTAATCGCGACGTACTACACGTCCGAGGAACCGTCGGGTGAAGTCGCTCTCGCGAGTACAGGAATCCCGGTCGTCGGCCTCGTCGTTGGCGCCGCCTTGGCGGTGCTGTTCATCGAGATCATCACCCCCGCGGACTGGTTCGGTCTCGCGATCGGTCTCATCTGTGCCGGGGCTGTCGTCCGAGCACACCAATGGAAGCGCCCGAACGCCGCGGTCGAACGGTTGGGCGTGATCATCCTCGCTCCGCTCCTCGCCATCGTGGGCGTCCCGGCGATGAACGTCGACTTCACGTTCGCCTCCCCGCTGACAGACACGGAAATCGTGACGATCGCTTTTTGGACCCCCGAGATTCTCCCGAGCGTGGGCGATCTGCTCCGGCCGGCGCTGACTGCCGTTCCCGGCTGGGTCCTGCTCGTCGTCTCGGTGACTGTCCCCGCGGCGATGGTCTTCGGTCGGCTGGTCGAGCGTCGGCGCGGCGACGGCCGCGGCCTCCGTGAGACCATCGCGGTGTCGGTCGTCTTCGTGACGGTCGGTTCGTTCGTCGCCCCGGCGACGGGGTTGGACGCGCAGAATTGGGTGCTGCTGGCGACGACGACAGCGATCCCAACCGGTGTGTATCTGGAGGGCGTGTTCCGACGACGAGCGGGGACGCTGGGCCTGGCGTTTCCGATCGCGCTCGTTGCCGGGGTCGTGGTCGGAACGGTTCTCACGGACGCGATGGGGTTCGCGGGACCGACGTCGTGGTTCGGGTGGGACTTCCTGACCAGCGCGACGTCGATCACGCCGGAAAAAGCAGGGATCTACCCGCCGCTCGTGGGATCGGTCCTGATGCTCGTGGTCATCATCACGCTCGTGTTCCCCATCGGCGTGGGTGCCGCCATCTACCTCGAAGAGTACGCGCCTGACACGGGGAGCCGCGGTCGGCTCGTCGATCTCATCGAGATCAACATCGGGAACCTCGCCGGCGTTCCGTCGGTCGTCTACGGGCTGCTCGGACTGGCCCTGTTCATCAAGGGGATCGGACTAGCAGCGGGGATCGTGATCGTCGGCGGGATGACGGTGGGGCTGTTGATCCTCCCGATCGTCATCATCTCCGCGCAGGAGGCGATTCGAGCGGTCCCGGACTCGCTCCGACGGGCCTCCTACGGGATGGGCGCGACGAAGTGGCAGACGACTCGAAACGTGGTCCTGCCGCGGGCGCTCCCGGGAATCTTAACGGGAACGATTCTCGCGCTGGGACGGGCGATCGGCGAGACGGCACCGCTCCTGATGATCGGTGCGGCGGCGTCCGTTCGCCTCGCGCCGAATGGGTTCTTCGACAAGTTCAGCGCGATGCCGCGTCAGATTTTCGCCTGGTCCTCGGAGTTCGATCCGGATTTCCGCTTCGGCGTTCTCGCCGCGGGGGTCGTCACGCTACTTCTCGTCCTCCTGTTGATGAACGGAACCGCGATCGTCATCCGAAATAAGTATCAGCGGAGTGAGTAGAAAATGGCAAACGAAACGCAGGAACGACGCGGAGAATCGCTCGGAAACGCTACCTCGGTCCAGTTGAACGATGGACAGGCGAAAGCAGAGGGATCCGTCGAACAGCCGACCGCGTCCGACTCCGAACCCGCCGACAGCATCATCACCGCTCGGAACCTCGACGTGTTCTACGGAGACGAACGCGCCCTCGACGACGTGACAATGGAGATACTCCCCGAGCGGGTCACCGCGATTATCGGCCCCTCCGGCTGTGGAAAGTCGACGTTCCTCCGGTGTATCAACCGGATGAACGACCTCGTTCAGGCCGCGCGCGTCGAGGGGAGCATCGACTTCGAGGGGATCGACGTGTACGGAGACGACGTCGACCCGGTGGCGCTTCGACGACGGATCGGGATGGTGTTCCAGCACCCGAATCCCTTCCCCAAGAGCATCTACGATAACGTCGCCTACGGGCTTCGGACTCAAGACGACACCGAGAACATCGACGAGCGGGTCGAGCGGGCGCTCGAGCGCGCCGCGCTCTGGGACGAAGTCAGCGATCAGCTCGACAAGAGCGCGCTCGACCTCTCCGGGGGCCAGCAACAGCGGCTCTGTATCGCTCGCGCGATCGCCGTGGACCCGGACGTCATCCTGATGGACGAACCCGCCTCGGCGCTCGATCCGATCGCCACCTCGAAGATCGAGGACCTGATCGAGGACCTCGCCGAGGAGTACACGGTCATTATCGTCACACACAATATGCAGCAGGCGGCTCGGATCTCCGATCGGACCGCCGTGTTCCTCACGGGCGGCGAACTCGCTGAGTACGACGATACCCAGAAGATCTTCGAGAACCCCGAACATCAGCGCGTCGAGGATTACATCACGGGGAAGTTCGGGTGACGATGACGCGGAAATCCTATCGGCGGTCGCTCGCGGATCTCCGCGCGGACGTGCGCTCGATGGGTGACCTCGTGAGCGAGCGGCTCGGGCTAGCGCTCGAGAGCGTCGAGTCCGGCGCGGAGAACCCGGCGCGGACGGTTATCGACGGCGACGAGGAGATCAACGAGACGTATCTCGAACTCGAGAACCGCTGCGTCGACCTGATCGCCCTCCAACAGCCCGTCGCCGGCGATCTCAGGTTCGTGACCGCCTCGTTCAAGATCATCACCGACCTCGAACGCGTCGGGGATCTGGCGGTGAACCTCGCGCAGTACGCGCTGGCGGAGCGACCGACGCACACCCCGGAGGTCGGTGTGGCCGACATCGGTCGCGACGCGAAGTCGCTCCTCGAACGGGGACTCGACGCCTACGAGTCCGGCGATGCCGACGCCTGCCGGGCGATCAGCGCCGCCGACGACGCCGTCGACGCGCTCTGTCAGCGGGCGAGCGAGACGGTCACCCGCGACCTCATCGGGCGAGGGCGCGACGACCCGTGGTCGGTCGAGCGCCTGCTCGATGAGGTCTCTCGGGTCCTCCTGACGATCCGCGACATCGAACGGATCGCCGACCACGCCGTGAACGTCGCCGCCCGGACGCTGTATATGGTCGATCACGACCCGGAACTCCTCTATTGACGATGGACACGCGCAAAATCCAGTCGGTCGGCGGCGGCACCTACACCGTCTCGCTCCCGAAGGCGTGGGCGGAGGCACAGGGGCTCTCCGCCGGCGACACCGTCAATCTGCACACCCACGTCGACGACGTGCTGGCCATCCAAGCGCGGGAGGACACCGAGCAACCGCCCGGACGCGTCGTCGTCGAGGTCGGCCAAGACGACGTGGCACCGCTCGAACAGACGCTGCGTGCAGCCTACACGGCGGGCGCTAGCGAGGTGGTCCTCCGGTCGGAGGCGACGTTCACGGCCGAGCAGCGGCGCGCCATCGACGAGGTCGTCCGGAACCTGACCGGCATCTCCGTCGTCGAGGAATCAGACGACGAGATCACCGCACAGACGCCGCTGGATCCGGGCGAGGTCTCGGTACGGCAGTCGGTCCGACAGCTCTCTTTCGTTGCGCGCTCGATGCACCGGGACGCCACGGCGGTACTGACCGACGGTGCCGCCCCGGAGAGCCTGCTCGGGCGCGACGAGCAGGCCGACCGGCTGTACGCGCTGATCGAGCGGTCGTTCGTCCGCGGGCTCGCGCGCCTCGACGAGGTGGACGCGCTCGGGCTCACCCGGCCCGCGCTGTTCGAGCTGTGGCTGACGGCGCGCGAACTGGAGCGGGTCGGCGACCACGCCGAGCAGATCGCGGCCCTCGCCGCCGACGGGGGCGTCCGGCTGAGCTCCGCCGATCGCGACCGGATCGAAACGGCAGCGCAAGCGGCGCGAGAGGCCGTCTCTGACGCAGTCGGCGTCGTCGTCGGCGACCGCGCCCCCGACAGCGCGCGGCGCGCGTTACGGAGCCGCGATCGGGTCCGCGCGGCGGTCAACCCCGTTGACGGCGGGGGCCGAGACCTCGCAGACGCCGACGCCCGCTCAGTGCTCGCCCTCGAGCGCGTCCGACGGACCGCCGAACACGGCGGCAACATCGCCGAGATCGCACTGCAGGGCGCGGTCCGCCGGGGCGAACTGAGCGCGAGCGACTCAGAAGCGGCGGCGTGGAGCGGTTCCGACGGCGTCGCCGACGACGCCTCTCCCGACAGCGACAGGTGTAAACCGTCTCCCCGAGAGTAGCCGTCGATGGCGTCGCTCCCAGTTGAGATCCTCTACGGGCTCTACCTCGGCGTGTTGACCGGACTCGTCCCCGCGCTCATCGCGTGGCTCCTCGGATTCGGGTTCAAGTACTTCACGGGTATCACCGTTCCCGGGCTGGGGGTCGTCGGCCTCGGCGTGATGATCGCCGGGCTCAACGGCGGCCTCTTGGCTCTCGCCGATCCCTCGCTCACGGGGTCGACGAACCAGTTGCGGCTCACGGTCGCGCTGTTGGTCGTCCTGATGGGAACCCTGTACGCGCACGGACAGGGCGACAAGATGGGCGCGGCGCTCCCGAAACGCCTCAGTCTCCGCGAGCTCACCAAGCGGACGCTGTCGGCCGACGTGGTCGAACTCGTCGGCGGTCGCGGACAGGTCCGCATCGAGGTCGTCGGCGACGTCGGCGACGTCGAGGGCTATCCGCCGCTGCCGGCGGCGATCAGGGAGTCGATCCGCGCGGAGACGTGGACGTTCCCGGCGGACCTGCCGCTCGTCGAACTGGAGGCCCGCGTCGCCGCCGCGCTCCGGACCGACTACGACCTCGTGGAGGCGACGGTGACGCTCGACGAACGCGGTCGGGCGACGATTTCGGCCGCGCCGCCGACGAGCGGGCTCTCGAAGCACCTCGCCCCCGGTGAGCGGGCCGTCTCGGTCGACGCGCTGGTCCCGACGGGCGCGGCCCGCGGCGACGAGATGGCAGTATTGGCCGACGGCGAGCGGTTCGATGCCCGACTGCTCGGCGTTGTCGACGGCGGGGCGAAAGCGACACTAACCGAGGACGGCAACACAGAGGAGACGACCGGAGCCGCGACCGACGGCGGCGCGAAACCGGACGGCGGCAGTCCCGCCCCGGCGGCGACGCCCGACGCCTCGGTCCCCGTAGCCGCCGGCGGTATCGTACGAGTCACGCTCGCGGTCGGCCGAACGTCGGCGGCGAGACTGATCGCGGCCGAGAACGTCGCCCTCGCCGTCCGTTCCCGGGGGATCCGTCGGGAGTTCGAACTCGTCGGCCTCCTCAGGCGGACCGGCAAGCGGTTCCGCCGGTTCACTGTCGGCGAAAAGAGCGCACTCGCGGACGACACGATCGGCGATTCGGCGGTTCGAGACGTCCACAGCGTGGCGATACTCGCGGTCAGACACGCCGGGTCGTGGGTGACTGCCCCCCGCGGCGGGCAGCCGATCGACGCGGGCGACGAACTCATCGTCGTCGGGAGTAAGGCGGATCTCGACGCGTTCGCGGGGGTGGTGGCGTGACGTGGCTTTCGCTTCCGCTCGCACACTGGCCGCCACTCGCCGTTCCGCTGCAGATCAGCGGTGCAATCTCGGACGACCCGACACTCACCACCGTGCTGACCCGCGTACTCGGTCTCGCCGCGCTCGCGGCGATTCTCGCGTCGCTCGCGGCGATGCTCTACCGGTGGTACACCCGCGAGGAGATCCCGGCGTGGCTGGCAACGCTCGTCGGCGCCTCCGGCGTCGCGCTCTACCTCAACGCGGTGGGGCTGTTCCAGCAGGCGGTCGGGTCGAACCCCGCAGAGGTGTTCGCCCCGATGGTCGTCCTCGTCAACGCGGCGTCGATCGGGGCCGCCATCGTGGTGTCGCCCGCGGGACGGGCTGTCGGCGACCGCGTCGTCCAGAGCGCGTTCGCCATCGTTGGCTCCCGCGAACTCGACACCGAGGTGAGCCGACTCGTCAGCAACGTCGGTCGCGTCCGGCCGGTCGAACTCCCCGAGGAAGCCGACGACATCGGGGACATCGAGGGCCACGAGCCCGTTCCGGCGGCGACGAAGGCCGAACTGGCGGGGAAGACGCTCCTCGTTCCCCGCAACCTCCGCGGCGACGACCTCCGGAACCGCGTCGTCGCGCGCGTCAAGGAGGACTACGGCGTCGGCTACGTCGACCTCGAACTCGACGACGACGGAACCGTCGTGACGCTATCGCTGGGGCGGCGCGTCGCGGGCTTGGGGACGACGCTCGCGCCCGGGTTCGTGGCCGTCGCGATTCGGGCAGACCCCGGTGCCGGTGCGTCTGCCGGCGACGCGGTTCAGCTGTGGCGACGGGTCGAGACGGGCGAATCGGACGGGGCGTCCGGCGCGGGAGCCGAAACCGCATCGCGCGTCGCCAGCGGCGAGCTCCGGGCGGCGACGGGAGACGTCGCCACGGTGATTCTTGAGGAGGCCGACGCCGAGTCCCTCGACCCCGACGCGACGTACCGGCTCCTCACCCTCCCCTCGGACCCCGGGGCCGAGAGAGAGTTCACGTCCCTGCTCCGCGCGGCCGACGAGACGATGGACGTCGTCACCGTCGACGCGGGGAGCGAACTCGACGGCGCGACGCTCGGGAGCATCGACGCCACCGTCGCGGCCGTCCACGCTGCGGGCGGCGCGATCGAGGCGATTCCCCCGCGGAGCCGCGAACTCACCGGGGGCGACACGCTGTATCTGGTCGCTCGTCCCGAACGGCTTCGCGAGATCGTCGGGCTGGCCGCCGCATCGCCCTGACAGCCGCTGCGGCGCTCGCGTGACGGCCGCCGGTGTGGACGGCTCGGATCTGTTCGGGAGACCCCGTAACGCTCAACTCCTCCGGGGCGCGAGTGGTGGTATGCACACGGTCACGTGGCGACTGTTCGCGGATCTCGCCGAAGCGGCGGGCGGACGGGAACACACCGTCTCGGTCGACGCCGACGGGACGGTCGGCGACGCGCTCGATGCGCTCCTCGGCGGGAACGACGCGCTCACCGAACGCGTCCGCGACGGCGAGGGGATCGCCGAGGAGATCAACTTGATGCGGAACGGCTCGCCCGCCTCGCTCGAGGCGGACGTCGCCGACGGCGACGAACTCGCGATGTTCCCGCCGGTCACGGGCGGGTAATCACGACGAGATGTAACCGATCGATTGTGTGGCCACGTCATCAGATCACCGCGTTCGAGTTCTTCGAACGCCGTCACTGCACAGTCTCCATCTCGTCGGTTCGTAGCTCTTCGAGACGCTCCCCACCGTATTGCTCGTCTGCGGATTCGTGGTGCCGGTGGAGCCGGTAGGCCGATTGGAGCCGTTCCTCGTCGTTCGTGATCGCCCAGTACGGGCGCTTGTGCCGAACGAGACCGCGCTCTTTCAGTCGAGAGAGGATCGCACTGACGGCGTCCGCGTATAGATCGAGTCGCTCGGCGATCGTCGCCGCTTTCCACGCCCGGTCGTCGTTCGCGTCGAGGAACACCACAATCCGCTCGGTGTCGTTTCGCTCCGCGAATTCGTCGGCGTCGGCGTCCTCGAACTCGTCGATATCGATGGTGCCGCTCGACATAGTGGTATGTTGGTACTGTTGGGACAAAGCTATTTGGATATTTGTAACACATCAGGCGATGCATTCGAGGAGGTGCGACCCACTCCCGGGTCCGACCAGAACGGATCGAGAACCCATCCCCGTGAACAAATCCCGGTCGTCGCTCGCGGCTGCAACGATCAATACATGGGACTCATATCCCACGCTTGCTTCGAGTCAACCGTTGTGACTGTTCGTGTTATTTTTGCACACTGACCTCGTCGAGACTCGTGCTTACAGGCTGGCGGTGCGTGTCGTGTCTCGCCCGCCGGTCTTGCCAGAGCAGCCATAGTCCGATCACTCCAGCGAGCAGGACGAATCCGATTGTGATCAGTTCATAGACCACTGATGTCGTCGCTACTAGTGACCCGGTCACATCCACTGCGAAGTGCCAGACGACGAGCGGCCAGAGGCTCTCCAACCGGAGCGCAACCGCACCGAGTCCGATCCCCAAGGGAATGATCAGCAGCATCTGTGGAAGCCACTCAGCCAGCGAATTCCCCAAGATGACTTGTGAGATGTGGGCCAGACCAAACATCGTGGCCGGCAGTACCACAGCTAACAGACGGCTGCGAGGCTCGAGCGCCCGGAGCAACACGCCACGATAGATGAGCTCTTCGGAGATAGCGGCCCCCAGCGCCACGCCAACGACGATCACGACGAGTGCTGCCCACGGTGGCAGGGTTTGTCCCTGAATCAGCGAAATTTCGGGAATGGCAAGGCCGAACATAGCCGGGACAAAGACCACCGCTGCGAAGGGGAGCAAGTAGACAACTGCACGCCGATTGATTGGTGCTGTGAGCCGAATTTTCTCCCACCAACCGAGCCAAGTGACGAGCGCGATACTCCCTGCGACGATGACCCAATTAAGGATGAGCCCAACCCCGTGTAGTGTCAACTGTGGGACGGCAGCTTCGAGGATAGTTCGTGTGACTAGTGTCAAGAAAATAAGCCCGGCTGTGAGTCCGAGCGTAAATCCGACTGGACGACGCTCAACAATCGATACCATACACGTTGTTCGCTCCGTGATTATATATAGACGTATTGACACAGATGATATGGTAACATATATCGAAGCTAGTCCTGACCCAGTCCACTTAGAGGAATTCACCTCAGCCTGCTCGGTTGCGGACGCGCACTCGAGGCGTTAGATTGCTACGATCAATAAGAAAGCACGATCTGATAGCTAGATCACCCATCAGAGGTGTGGAACGAATCCCGGTGGGTCGACGATTCCCGGGCGGTATTTCACACTGGGAGTTTCGGAGCGAGCCAAACACCTTACGATAGCCACTCCTCGGGCTTGGTATCGTAGTCGACGTCGGAGGCCTGAATCCGTTCTTCGAGGTCGTCGTCGAGTTCGAACTCGTCGAACGCCTCGCCGTCGTAGCGGATCCGGACGCCGACCTCCGTCGGCTCCGGCTCGCGGTTGCGCCGGCGGGCCACCTCGATGTCGTGGTCGTCGAAGGCCTTCCTGATCGTCATCAGGTTCACCGGACGGCCCCACAGCTCGTGGACGCGTTTGAGGACGTCGCGCGCCTCCCCGAGGTCGAGCATGATACCGTTGTAGCGGTGCCCGAGGAGCAGCTCCCCGCGGTTCTCGAAGTTGTCGTCGAAGACGGCGACGGTCGGCTTCCCGAAGTTGGTGAACTGAAGCAGCAGCTTCTTTTTCACGTCCGCGGCCGCCGTCGAGGCGACGCGGAAATCGCCCGTCGAGCGGGTGTACTCGTAGGTGAAGTAGTGGTTCTCCTCGACGAACTCCGGCGAGAGGAACGCGTCGACGAACGTCACGTCGTTGTGGCTCTCGCGAACCTCACGCATCCGCTCCCAGCCGGCCGTCTTCTCGACGTCGTCGATCGCCGCCTCGACGCTGTCGTACCTCGCGTCGTCGAACATGTACCGGGAGATCCCTTCGAGCTCCGAGCGCCTGATCCGGCGGAGGAAGCCCCGGTTCTGCGGCTTCACGAGCGAGAAGTGCCGCTCGGCCAGCCCCTCGTAGGTGAGGACTTTCCACGGGTAGCGGTCCACGTCGACGGCGTCGGGATCCGACAGTGCGCGGTCGAGCGTCTCCCAGTCGACGCGGGGGTCGTCCGCCGGGAGCGACGCGAGGTCCTCGAGGGTGTCGCGGTCGATCGAGTCGATCTCCGCGGTCGGTTCCAACAGCTCCTGTACCGCCTCGAAGTCGACGACGTCGTGGAAGTTCCGCCACGTGATCCCCTCGACGCGCAGCAGCTGCTCGGCGATCGCTCTCCTGTTCGTCGTGTTCTCGACGTACTCCCACAGCTCCTTGCCGAGCTTGTAGGGGTTGAGACCGGGCGAGCCCAAGACCCGCGACTGGTGGTCGGCGTACGTGAGGAACTCCGCCGTCGTCGCGAAGCGCTCTTCGCCCATCATCAGCGACTCCCAGTAGGCCGCCCACCCCTCGTTCATGGTCTTCGTCATCTTCTGTGGGGCGAAGTAGTACGCCTCCCGGCGGAGCAGGTCGAGGACCTCTTTCTGCCACGTCTCCATCTCCACGGCCTCGCCGGCGTCCGCGTCGTAGACCGTCCCGTGCTCGCGGAGGAACCCGAGCACGTCCGACCGCGGCCGGTCGAAGTCGGCGGCGGCCGCCTCCGCCTCGGCGAGGTCGTCGAGCCACTCGTCGTCGAACACCGCGCCCCTGACCGCCGAGGAGAAGTCCATCTCGTCGAGTCGCTCGCGGAGGTCCTCCGGTTCGACCGGATCGCGGTCTCTATCGGCCGTGAGCGGTCGGTGCTGGTCGATGGTGTCCTCGAGGCAGGTGACCGCGTCGACGAAGCGTTCGAGCGCCTCGCGGTCGATCTCGGGGTCGTCGACGTACCGCTGGATCGTCTCGGCGTGGCGCTCGAGCATCGCCGCGGCGTCGAGGTCGCCGTCGCCCGAGAAGCGGCTGAACCACTCGTTGTTCCGGAAGAAGTCGGCGTGTGCCTCGACGTGGGTGATGACCGCTTTCTGGTCCGCCAGCGTGTTCGACTCCTGCAGGAAGGCGTGGCTCGGATCGTCGTTGTTGACGATCTCGAAGGCCTTGCCCATCCCGAACTGGTCCTGCTTCCGCTGGCGGTCGTAGGTCATCCCCCAGCGCCAGTGCGGATAGCGGCGCTGAAAGCCGCCGTAGGCGATGAGCTGGTTCATCTCGTCGTGGTCGACCACCCAGTAGTTCACCGGGTAGGGATCGAGTCCGAGTTTGCGGGCGAGCGCGGCGGCCTCGCGAACCGGCTCTTCGAGCCGATCGGCCTCCTCGCGCGCCGCGCGTCTGAAGCGTCGTAGTCTGGTAGTCATCGGTCTGGGTTCGGTGTCATTGCGTCGAGCCGGTCGCCGTCGGCGACACGGCCGAGGACGCCGGGCCGAGGATCTGATAGATCGCGTCTGTGACCTCCTCGGGCGCGCCCACGGACGTGACGACGACGTCCTCGCGCGCCTCGAACGCCCGGGCGACCTCCTCGGCGTGCGTCGCGTTGATCGCGGTCCCCCCGGGCTGGGTCTCGACGTAGGCGTGGCGGTTCGCCGGGATCTCCTCTATGAGGGGTATCACCCGGTCTTTCGTGTCGTTCGAGGAGTTCTCGGAGTCGCCGGCGGCGAAGACGTAGCGGTTCCACTCCGCCCACGGGTACTCCTCTGTGAGGATCTCCTTTGCGAGCTCATACGCGCTGGAGATGCGCGTGCCGCCGCCCGAGCGGATGCCGAAGAACTCCTCGCGGTCAACCTCCCAGGCGTCGGCGTCGTGGGCGATGTAGACGAACGCGGCGTTGTCGTACTTCCCCTGTAGGTACCAGTCCAACGGCGTGAACGTCCGTTCGACGAGCTCTCGTTTCTTCTCGCGCATCGATCCCGAGACGTCGCGGATGTTGACGACGACGACGTTGCGCTGTTTCTTCTCGACGGTCTCGGGGTGGCGGTACCGCTCGTCGTCGCGTCGGAACGGGACCTCGCGCAGTCCCTCGCGGCGGATCCGCTGGACCGCGGTGGTCCGCTCGACGGTCTCTTCGACCTCCGCGAAGGTGGCGAAGCGGCCGCGCTCCCCCTCGGGAATCTCGTCCCACTCGGCCTCGATCCACGCGAGCGAGACGAGAATGTTCCGCTCTCGACACCATCGGTAGACCGACTCGGGCGTCTCGCCGGCGACTTTCATCGCCGCGCGGACGAACGCCTCGTCGAAGTCGGTCGCGAGCTTCCGCTTGAGGCCCTGCTTGAACAGCCGCTCGAAGTCGAGCGTGCTGTTGGGGCCGGTCCGGGTGACGTCGGTGAACTCGCCCTCGACCTCTTCGATCACCTCCTTTCCTTTGGGTTCGAGATCCAAGCCGAGCTCCTCGTCGAGCTCCGCGGCGAACTCCTCGGGATCCATCTCGTAGTAGCCGTGTTCGCCACCGCTCTCACCGGGGTCGCCCTCTTCGTCACCGTCGTCTCCGTCGCCGTCTCCCGACTGCGGCTGCGGCTGGCCGATCGGCTGACCGACGTCGGGCGTGCCGCCCTGTCCCTGTCCGACGCCCCCTCGGTCGAGCCGGTCGTAGGTGAACTCCGGGAGGTCGACGACCTTGATCGGGATCCGTATCGCGTCCGCGTCCGAGCCGCCGAGGTCGCCGTAGCGGATGAACGATTCGAGGTCCTCGCGCCGCTCCTCGCCGACCTCGCGGAACCGCTCGAGGTCCTCTCTCAGTCCCATCGGCGGCGCACCTCCCGCATCACCGCGCGGCTCGTCAGCTCGGCGGAGGCCTCGGTGTACCCCCGCGTTCGCATCTCCTCGATCGCCTTCGACTTCAGCGCGGCCGTCTCCGTGCCCTCCGGCGGGTCCTCCCAGTGGGCCGGATCGAAGTCCTCGTAGAGCCGCCGGACGTCGTCCCAACTGTGAGTGTCGAGCACCGACCGGATCACCGGGATCTCCGCGAGGTCGACGTCGTCGATCGCGAACCCCTCGTCGCGGTTCTGCCAGGCGTAGCGGTTCAGCGCCGTGATGACCTTCTCCCGTCGGAACCGCTTGACCGACTCCGTCGGCTGGTTTCCGAGGTAGTCGCCGTCGCCGAACCGACCCAGCTGTTCGGTCTCGAAGAGCTTCATCACGAGCGGGTCCGGGTCGATCGGCCCGCGATCGGTCTCGACCCGCTCGTCGCCGTCCCACGCGTAGACGTGCTCGACGTACTCGGCGACGGTCTGTCGGTCGACCGACCGGTCGGCGAGGAGCGCCGAGAGCACGTCCGTCTCCTGTCTGTCGAGGACGTACTCTTTCGCCATCGCGACCCGGCCCTCGTACTCGGCGCGCTCGGACCGAGAGAAGACCGGCGCGTCGTGGAGTCCGGCGACCATCGCGTCGAGGACGTCCTCGGGGAGCACCACGCGCTCGACCGCGAGGTCGGCGTGCCGCCTGTCGGTGTCCTCGTGCAGCAGGTCCGCGACGACGTCGCGGGTGAACGTGACCGGAATCCCGTGGACCCCCTCGCCGACACCGTCGAAGTCGAACTCCTCGATCGTCGTGCGTCCGTCGCCCTCCTGCACGTAGCCGAAATCGAAGAGCAGGGCCTTGTCGAGGAGATCGTATCCCGCGGGAACGTCCTCGCTGTCGAGCCGCGTGAGCACGCTGTACATCGCCGCGGCCGCGACCGCGTGCGGAGCGAGTTCGCGGGCTCGGACCGCCCCCGGACCGCTCCGAACGTCGATCGAGAGCGGCGCGCGGACCCGTTCGCGCAGCTCCGCCTCGTCGTCGACGTCCCAGACGGTCGTCTCGTCCGTGAGCTCGCGGCGGATCAGCTCCGCCTCCAGCGAGACGTTGGTGAGATAGCGGAACTCGTGTTTGTCCAACCGCCGCTTCAGCGCCTTCAGCGGGTCGCTGCCGTTCCGGTCGGCGTACTTGTCCAGCTTGGCGTCGAGGTCCGGGTTCGAGATGATGAGCAGTTGGGTGTCGACGTCCATCCCGATCCCCTTATCGAGCTTCACGCGCCCCTCGTCGGGGACGTTCAGCAGCTTCTGCAGCAGGTCGGCGTGCTGGGCGGCGTCCTCGACGATCGTGAGGAGGCCGTTGCCCTGCGAGAGCACGCCGTCGTAGCTGAACGCCTGCGGGTTCTTGCGGCCGCGGGAGTCGAGCTCTCGGAGCATCCCCGGCATCCACGACCCCACGAGGCGCTCTTTCGGCGATCCGTCGTCCTCCGAGTGGAGGACGCCGATCCCGCGGCCGACGTCGACGACGTAGTTCTTCACGCGGAGGTGCGAGGGGTCGGTGACCGCCGAGAACAGCTCCCGCGTGCCGTTCCGTCGGTACGTCTCCTCGAGGTAGTCGTACGCCTCCCGGCAGAACGGGTCCAGCTCCTCGTCGACCGCGATCGGGACGTGGTCGCCCGACTCGCGGTTCAGCGCCGCCAGCAGCGTCGCGCGGACGTCGGCCGGGAAGACCGACAGCGGATGCGACTGCACCGGGCTCTCGTACCAGTCGTCCTCGCGCTCGGTGCCGGTCGTCTCGCCGCCGTAGGAGAGCCCGCGGGTGTCGCCGGCGGCCGCGACGTTCCACTCGACGGTGTAGCGGCGGCCGGCCGCCGTCTTCGAGTACGCGCGCAGGCCGTTGACGAGACAGCGCTTCAGCTCGGACTTCCCGGTCGCGGTCGGGCCGTCGAACCAGAGGATCTTCTCGGATTTCCCCCGTTCGGCGGCGATCGTCCGCAGGTCGTCGACGAACCCGTTCAGCACGCTCGTGTTCCCGAGCACGGCGTGCTCGCCGTCGTTCTCCGGGTCGTCGAAGAAGCGGTAGCGCTCTCCGGTCTCGCCCTCTTCGAGGACGGTTCGCGTCCCCATCGACTCGATGGCGTCGAGCAGGTACTTCGAGGCGTGCGCCGCGATCGACGGCCGCTCGAACGCGGCGTCGACGTAGGCCCGCAGGCTCATCGGCTCCTCGTAGGTGCCGCGGAGGTGCTCGTCGGCGATCTCGACGTACTCGCGCGTCGGATTCGAACTCGAAGTCATGTGCTTTCGTTCACCCCTCCAGCTCGCTCTTTGCCACCTCTGCGCCGGCGAACTCGAGCACCTCGCGCGCGCCCTCCGGGGAGTAGCCCTGCCCCACCAGCGCGTCGATCCACGCGCTGCGCTCGTCGTCGTCGAGCTCCTTCGCGCTCACCAGCGCCGAGAAGTTGATGTTGTGCTTTTTGTCCTCCCAGAGTTTGCGCTCTAAGGCCCGGCGGAGGCGGTCGTTGTCCTGCGGGTCGAAGGAGGTGCCCGTTCGAGCGCGGCGCGACACCCAGTTCGAGACCTCCTGTCTGAAGTCGTCCTTCCGGTCTTCGGGGATCTCGAGCTTCTCCTCGACCGAGCGCAGGAACGTCTCGTCGGGGTCCTGCTCGCGGCCGGTGAGCTCGTCCTCGACGGTGTCGTCGTCGATGTAGGCCATCACGTGGTCCATGTACTTCTCGCCCTGTCGGCGGATCTCCTCGATGTCGTACGCGAGCGCGTGCCGGACGTCCTCGATGGCGCGCGCCTTGTACTCCTCGCGCACCAGTTCGAGATAGCGGTAGTACCGATCGAGGTTGTCCTCCGGGATCGACCCGTGGTTCTCGAGGTTGGCCTCGAAGTGAGCGAACACCGACAGCGGCGAGAGATACGACCGACCGCGGTGCGTGGAGTCCATGATGGCCTCGGCGATCTCGTCGCCGACGAAGCGGGCGGAGATCCCCTCCATCCCCTCCGCGATGTCGGCGCTCGCCTCGCCGGCCTCGCGGAGCTTTCGGACGTCGACGTCGTCGCCGTCGTCGACCTCGCCGTTGTAGGCCTTCGCCTTCTGGACGAGCGAGACGTCGCTGTCGGGTTCGGTGATCCGGGTGAGCACGCCGAACAGGCCCGCCATCTCCAGGGCGTGCGGCTCGATGTGCATATCCGGCACGTCGGCGTTCCGGAGCATCTTCCGGTAGATCTCGGCCTCCTCGTCGTACTCTAAGACGTACGGGAAGTCGATCCGCTTCGTTCGGTCGTTGAACGCCTCCATCTTCTCGTCGCCCTTTTTCTCGCGGTACTCGGGCATGTTCGTCCGGCCGACGATCACCTGGTCGATGTCGATCCGGGGGTTGTTCTTCGGCTTGATCGTCTGCTCTTGGGAGGCGTGCAGGAAGTCATAGAGGAACTCCCGCTGGAGTTTCAACAGCTCCTCGCCGGAGAACAGCCCGCGGTTCGCGTTGCAGAATGCGCCCGCGTAGTCGAACGCTCGGGGGTCGGACTCGCCGTAGACGGCCAGTTTCGAGTAATTGACGTCGCCGGTGAGCTCCGTCTCGTCCTGGTTTTTCTTGTCCTTCGGCTCGAACGTCTCGACGCACTGCCGCTTGTTCTCGCTCGCGACGAGGCGGACGACCTCGACGTGATTCTCGAGGACCGCTCGGAGGTCGTCGTCGTAGTACGCGAGGAGGGAATCCAGATAGAACTCCGAGGCGGGATCGAGCGTCTGGTCGTTCCGGATGGTGTAGGGCGCGTCCAGTCGCTCGTTGATCCGTTCGATGACACCGTCGCGCTGGGCTTGGGGGAGGAGGACGAGCGGGTCCTGGTTCATCGGCGAGCGGACGACGTCGTCGGCGGGGTCCTGATCGCGGATGACGTCGCCGAGGTTCGTCCACCGGAACGTGTACATCCGCCCGGCGTCCGTCGAGGTGTAGTCCTCGAAGTAGCGTCTGACCATCCAATCGAAGTGCGATTTTCCGGACCCCACCGGGCCGAGCAGGAGCTTGATTCGCTTTTCGGGGCCGAGCCCGCGCGCGCCGGATTTGACCTTGTTCACGAACTCGTGGATCGACTCGTGGACCTCTCTTCCGTAAAAGGTGTTCTCACCGTCGTGGAGGGGGTCCTCCGCGGCCATCCGGTACTCGACGACGCCGGCGTCTTCGTCGTATTCCGTGCCGTAGTGGTCGAACATGTCCGCCACGCGCTGGTGGGCGTTTCGGGCGATCCGCGGGTCGTCGTACACGGCGTCGAGGTACCAATCGAAGCGCTTCGCTTCGCGGAGGTCTTCGGGCACCGACTCCTTGTACTGCCGACTCAGGGATTCGAGGGTTTCTCTGTCACCGTTCATTGTTTGTCCGTCTCGGGGAGCGACCAGCGCCCCCCGCTCGGACGGGAGGGCGCGTGCGAACCGCATCGATGGCTCATACCCGGGAGCGATCCGTGCGACCCGTTCCGAGCGGTGTGGTCACACTTGACACTCCATCACGCGCGACGACACATCACGGAGCGGCAGCGACAGGGCGGCGACGGGGCGGCAACGACGAGACGGCGACGGGCGACAGAACGTCGGGATTCGGCGGACAGTGCGTGTGGGTTATCGCTCGATCCGTTGACCGAGACTGGAAGTGTGTGAGGGATACACACACATAAGCCTTGCTCCGGTCGCGGTCGGCGGGAAGAGACGGCGCGAGCGAAGCGAGAGCGCACCGCGAACGCGTCGCTATTTGTACGCCGAGGACAGAGAGACGCGTATGGAGCAGTCGCGATGACGGGAGAGGACACCGCGTCCGAGAGCGAGGGGGGAACCGCATCGGAACGGGACCACGGCCCGCCGGCGGGGTGGACCCTCTGGAACGACGAACCGCGTGGGCGGCGGATCCTCGTGTTCCGCCCCGACGTGTTCAACGAGCGCGAGGGCCTCCCGGCGGCGTGTCTCCCGACGATTATGGTCTCGAACCGTTCGCGGGCCCGCCGACCGGGCGCGTCACAGCTTCCGACGGACACCTGGCACGTCGTCCTCACGCTCGAACCCGAAGTCGAGGCCGTCGTCGAGTCCTACGAGCGGCGCGAGGCGGCGCTCGCCGGGGCGAACGACCTCGCGCGGCGGTTCGCCGCCGGCGACGTCGACTACCGGGCGCCGTATCAGGTCCCGCGCGAGGCGTACCTCGACCGCCTCGACGAGGTGACCGGCGGAGACCGCGCGGGCGAAGCCGACACCGAGTGAAGACCGCGCGGACCGGACGCGAGGGAGCCCGACTCTTCAGAGAGGCGTCCAGAACACCGTTTTCCGGTCACCACCGCGCGAACGGAGTGTCGCCGGCGGCCAACTCGACGTAGGCCGCCTGCATCTCGCGGATCGCGGTCGGCAGCGCGGTCCCCGACTCGACGGCCGCGCGGACCGTCGCGCGCTTCCACGCGCTCGGTGCGGTGTGGGTCGCGCTCCGCCGCGCCTCGATCGGCTCGAGGGCCCACTCGATCGTCTCGGCGCCGACGCCGAGTTCGTCGAGGCCGCGTCGCGCCAGCGCGAACAGCTCGTCGTAGATCCGCCCCGTCGCAGTCGTCCGTTCGCCGTCGCTGGTGATCCACCGGAGGTCGGCGTTGGGGCCGTCCTCGACCGCGGCGTAGAACGAGTCCCGCGCGTCCGCCCACGGGAGCGTCGAAAGCGGGTGGTCGGTCGCGTCGACGCCGCGGAGGACGCCGGTGACGAGCGCCTGCACGCCGACGGTGTCTCGGAGCGTCGGCTGCGTCGGGAGGGGGCGGTACTCGATGCGGACCGACGACTCGTCGGCGTCGGCCGCCGGATCCCCGTCGGGACCGCGCGGGACGTCGCCGCCGAAGACGGGACGCACCCACCGCCAGTACGTCCCGCGTTTCGCGCCGAAGGCGGGATACCGATCGCTCCCGGGGTCTCCCTTGGTCGCAGAGTCGACCGGGTCATCGTCGCCGGCGACGTCAGGCGGTGCGACGAGCGTGGGATCGTCGGCGATCCGGTCGACTACCGCCTCGATGCTGTCGACGTCGCGCGGCACGCGACACTTGTGCGATCCCTCGTCGACGGAGCGCTCGAAGACGGGCACGCGGAGTTCGTGCGGCGTGCGGGCGAACAGCTCGGCCGTCTCCGCGGCGCCGGCGTCGGGGTAGCAGTCCGCCGGCAGGAACGGGGAGTTCGCCGAGAGCGAGAGGATCGGTCCCATCGTCCGCGTCGCGACGTTCAGGTAGCGGGGGACGTCGCCGGGGTCGGGAAGCTGCAGGTGCGGCTGCATCGAGGTCGCGAGAGACTCGACGAGCATCGATCGCGCGTCCGCGAGACCGGGGAGATCGAGGGGCGTCCGGCCGCCGTTCCGCTCGCGGATCACCGCATCGAGCGCGACGTACCGCGGGACCGGCCGCATATTCGTCGCGAGAAAGACGCCGTCGGTCTCGGTCCCCGCCTCGAGGTACTGAAGCGATCCCTCCTCGGGCGGCACGGTCCACATCGCATCGAGGACGAGCCGCCGACCGTCCGCCTGCAGGACGTCGTCGACCGCGCGTCGGATCGACACGAGTTCGTCGAGCTGACGGCGGAGCCCGGCGTCGCAGACGACGTCCGGTGCGGTGTGAAGCTCGGCGTTGTGCACGCCGAGCTCGCGGCTGCAGCCGTCGACGTCGAAGAGCCGCTCGGGCGCGGCCGCCAACCGCCCCGCCCCGTCGACGACGTAGGCCTCGAGTTCGAGTCCGACCGCGAAGCCGGAGGCGTCGAAGACGCCCGCCTGGATGTCGGTTCGCAGCGATTCGGCCTCCCCGCGGACGCGACGCTCGAACGCCTCACGCCGGTCGGGCTCGAGGGCCGCGCGCACGGCGTCGGTCGTCTCTGTCATTACGTAGGTGTCGCAGCCGACGGCTACTGATACTGTCGGCTGCCCAGCGGCTTCGGCCGCGATGCGTCACGGAGTCCCGTCACTCGACGTCGCTCGTCTCGTCGGCGTCTTCCAAGCCCGACTCCCGGAGGATGAACGGACCGATAGAGAGCGTCCGCTTCGCGACGGTACCGATCCGGAGGATGAACGACAGGAGGACCGCGAACGGGAGGAGCGTCACCGTCGCGGCGGCCGCGACGATCCAGACGTACTGTGAGATCCCGACCAACGGCGCGGATAACGCCGGCAGCACGCCGCTGAACAGGAGCAGACTCGTCGCAACGAGGAGAGACGGAACCGCGCTGTACAGCATCGCGCGCGAGAGGTTGACCAACTCCCACTGGAAGTACATCGTTTTGAAGTGCTCCCGTGCGGGACTGAACAGCGCCAGCACGGTCACGACGTCGTCGAGCGCTTCCCGCACCGCCGACGCCGAATCCCCGCTGTCGTCTCCGAGCACCGCCCGCAACCGTCGGGCCTCGTAGATCTTCCACGAGTAGTTGAAATCCAGCGCCGCCGAGATCACGTCGAAGGTCCCGAACTGCCGATCTTCGAGGTCGTCGCTCACCGACGACGCGTGCCGAACCACCGCCTCGGCGTACTCGCTCACCTCGTCGACGTCTCCGTCTTCCGCGGCGGCCCCCGCGAGCTGAGTTGCCCGCGTTTCGACCCCCTCGATGAGTTGACGGAGGAACGCCGAGGGCGTCACGGGCGCGACGTCGATACCCAGTTCGTCCTCGACCTCCTCGCGGAAGGACATCGATCCCGCCATCCGTTCGCGCTGGTCTCCCAGCGGTCCGAGCTCTTGGGAGAGCACGATCGAGTTGATCGAGACGACGAGCGTCACTCCCGTGATCGTCGAGGTCACGAGCGCCTGAAACAGCGTCTGCACCGGGTCGCCGGCGCTCAGTAAGACACGATCGGGGACGAGCGCCCCAACGAGGAGGAGTACGACGAAGAAGCCGAGCAGGCCGACGCCCGCGACGGTCCACCGGTCCGCTGTGAGGAACAGCCAGAGTTTGATTCGGCTCTTCTCGCCGCGACGTTCCATCGTGTCGCTCGGTATGTTTTCCGAGGCGGTGGTTTCGGAGCTCATCTGTGGTGCGGAACGGTAATCAGAGGTCGTCTCGGGCGCCCGACGCCGCGTTCAGTTTTCGTCGTCCTTCAGCTCTTCCAGTTCGGCCTCGACCTCGGACTCGTCGACGTCGACGTCCGCGACGGCCCCGGAATCGGTCTCGGCTTCGCTGTCGGCGGAGGCGGAAGCCGAGGCCGAACCGGCCCCGGAGTCGCCCATCTCGGCTTTGAGCGTTTCGAGCTCGGAGTCGACCTCCGCGCTCGTCCGACCGCTCTCGAGCTCTCGGTCGATGCTGTCCTTATCCGACAGCGCGTCCTCGAAGGCGCCGGTGTCGACGAGTTCGTCCATCGCCTCCGAGCGGGCCTCCATCTCGTCGGTGCGCTCCTCGGCGCGCTCGATCGCGCGCGAGACGTCCTCCATTTCGTCGCCGACGCCGGTCATCGCCTCCGAGACGCGCGAGGACGCTTCGGCGGCCTCATAGCGCGCCTTCATCGTCTCCTTTTTCGTCCGGAACTCCTCGATGCGGTTCTGGAGTTCGTTCTTCTTGTCGACGAGGTTCTCCTGGGTCGCCTGCAGGTCGGCGATCTGGCCCTCCAGCTCTTCGATCTGGGACATCTTCGCCTGCTTTTTTTCCAGCGCCTGCCGCGCGAGGTCGTCTCGGTCCTGCCGGACGGCCTCTCTGGCCTGCTCGTTGTGCTTTTCGACGTTCTCCTCGAGGCGTCGCTTCTGGATCTCCAGTCGCTTCTTCTGAGTCGTGAGGTCGGCGATGCCCTGCTTTACGTCCTGTAGCTCGTCGCGCATCTGCTCGTAAGAGTACTCGAGCGTTTCCGTCGGGTCCTCAGCGCGGTTGAGGAGGGCGTTCAGTTTCGAGCGGACGACGTAGGACGCGCGTGAGAGGATTCCCATACGTCCCACGTTGGGCACGCCGGAGTTAAAACCTCACGTGCCGAACCACCCGGTCTGATGGACGAGACCATCTTTCTACCCGACGGCCGCGACGCTCGCGGCACGCTCGATGCGGCCGCCGCTGACGCTCGGCGGTGCGTGGTCGCCTGCCCCCCGCACCCACAGCACGGCGGCCACCGCGGCGACCAGCGACTCCGCGCGGTGAGCGAGGCGCTGAACGCCCGCGGCGTCGACTGCCTGCGGTTCGACTACGGCGCGTGGGACGGCGGTCGCGGCGAGCGCACGGACGCGCTCGCGGGGGTCCAGTGGGCCCGCGAGCGCTACGACCGAGTCGGTCTGTTCGGCTTCAGCTTCGGCGGGGCCGTCGCGCTCTCGGCGGGGGCACGCGGCGCCGACGTCGATGCGGTGAGCGCGTTAGCCCCCCCGGCACGCGTCGGAACGGCGAGAGCCGACTTCGGGGCGGAATCCGGTCCTGTCGGTGCGGACGATTCGGGCGACGCGAGCGACGCAGGCGATTCGGGCGACGCGAACGATGCAGGCGATCCAGCCGTCGGCGACGCCGAAATCGGCGGAATCGACGCCGTCGCCGACCTCGGTTCGATTCCCGAGGAGATCCCGGTGCAAGTCCTCTACGGCACGCGCGACGACGTCGCGGACGTGGGCCCGGTCGTCGCGCTCGCCCGCGAGCGCGGTGACGCAGTCGTCGAGTTCGCGGCGGACCACTTCTTCGTCGGGCAGGAGTCGAAGGTCGCGACCGCGGTCGCGGACTTCGTCACGCCCGCGTTGGGGAGTCCCGAGTGACGGCGGATTTCACAGAAACGGAACGGCGAGCCCCGCAGTGAGCCAACTGACGGCGAGCCAGCCCGCGAAGTTCCACCACGGCACGCCGCGGTACCGGGGGCCGGGTGGGCCGCCGGTGTAGGTCCAGTGGCCGTCAGCGACGCCCCGGTGGTCCGCGAGGAGGTCGTAGGCGGTGGCGAGCGCGCCCGCGGCCGCCACCGCCGCCCCGCCCGCGGTCGCGAGGAGCGCCACGCGGTATGCGACGTACACTGTCCCGGTCCACCCGAACAGGACGTAGAGCGGGACGCCGAGGACCTTCGGACCGACGTGGTGTTCGAGCCACCCGCGCGCGATCACGAACGCCTCGGCGACGAACGCCACGGCCGCGCCGCCCCCGAAGAACGCGAGCGTCGCCGCGAGCGGCCACGTCGCCGCCGCGTGCGCGAGCGAGGCGAGGCCGACCGCGACGGTCGCCGCGGCGAAGCGACGGCTGGAAGGCATACGAGTCGCTTTCGGGGCGGAGGAGAAAAACGCCGCGCCGGTCATAGGGATCATCGTAAGTCCTCATAGATCCTCGTCGCACCACCCGGAGAGAATCTATGAACAGTTACGATACTCCCTGTCAGGCTCCCGGCTCGCGGTAGCCCGCAGCGAACGAGACCGCGATCGCGACGACGCCGGCGGCGACGACGAACGCCCAGAAGCCGCCCCACGCGGCCGCGCCGAAGTTGCTCGTCACCGCGTACGCGAGCGCCGCTGCGGCGAGGCCGCTCCCGACGGGGAGCAGAAACGGGAGATCGCTCCACTGTCCGCCCGCGTTGACGTACTCGACGGCGTAGCCCCAGAGGTTGCCGACCGTGAAGCGCAGCACGACCACCGCGAGCAGGCCGGCGGCGACGGCGACGACGCTCGTGTGGGTCGTGGTTGCGGCCTGTTCTTCGAGCCCGGATGCGGCCCGCCGGAGGGATCCCACCGCACCGACGAGAAACGCGGCAACGTCGAGGAGGTACCAAGGGCGGAAGCGATCGCGGACGCGCTGGTGGAGGGGCACACCCGGCCGTTCGCAGCCCACAGGTAACAACTTCCGGTGTCGGATTCTCGCACACCAGACGGTTCGGGCGTGTCGTGATCGAAGCAAAAAAGTGCGGAGGCGGAGCGAAGGCGGGGCGGTCGCGGTGCAGTCGCGGTCGTCGTTCCGGTCTCGTACCACGAGGCTCGCCGCCGCGAGCCTCGCGGGGAGTTTTTCCCTCCAGGTTTTTGCGCGGAGGGGTCCCGTGGACCCCTCCGCAGTAAAAAGGTGGGAGATTAATTATACCCTCTCCAGCGGTGGCCGCACTCGGTGCACTTGAAAAACCGCGTCGGGGGCTCGTCGGCTGAGCCGGTCTGTTTGATCGTGTACCAAGCCTCCCGGTTCCCGCAGTCGTCGCAGACGACGTCGGTCGCGGTCGGTTTCCCCTCGAAGTTCGCGTCCTCGGTGGTCTCGATCACGTCGCCGTCGGTCTGCGTCTCCGTCGAGACGAACTGCGCGGCCAGTTCCTCGTCCTGTTCGGCCTCGGCGCCGCAGTCGTCGTTCGTACAGACCATCGCGCCGTTTCGCGAGACCATCATCGTGCCGCACTCGTCGCAGAATTGCATTCGACCGTGATTTATCGCCGCGGGCACAAGTGTCTCACTTTTCGACCATCGGACAGTTCCTGACGCAGAAGTGCTCGACGTCGTCGACCTCGACGATCCGCGTTCCCTCGTGGTCACACGACAGCTCCGGGGGCTCACTCAGGTAGGGGCAGCGCTCACAGTACTCCTCCTTGGACACGACGTACTCACGCGCGTTGGGCTCGGACTCGGAAATCGGCTCGGCGGGCTCGCCGACGCCGACTTTCGTGGTCGGGTCGTCCGGGTCCTCGAGCGACGACCAGAGGGTCTCCTCGTCGATTTCGGCGACGGACATCGTCTCGAAAGGGTCTCCGCTCGAACCCCCCTCGTCCGAGGTGGCCGAGCCGTCGTCCACCGACGACTGTGAGCGCTCCCCGCGGCGGTCGGAGACGCGGCGGGCGAGATCAGAGAGCGGCGCGTCGGCGTCGCTGTCGCCCCCAGACGGTGCACTCTCCTCGGCAGCCTGCGTCGGGGTGTCGCCGGGGTCGTTCGGTTCCAAGGGATCGGCGGGTCTCTCCCGGGAGAAGGTATCGTCCGAGGTGTTCCGTTCGGAAGAATCGTCCGAGCCGTCCCGTTCGGGGGATTCGCCCGGTGCATCCCGGTCCGTGGAATCGTCGCTCACTCCTCGGTCACCTCCTCGTTGCCGAAGACGAAGTCGGCCTCGGGGCGATCGCGTCCGTCGCCGTCCTCGGCGAACGCCTCCCCGAGGTTCTCGAGTGACTCGCCGACGCCGTCGGGGGCGTCCGTCTCGGCCTCCGGGCCCTCCAGCGCGGGCCAGTTACCGACCGTGAGCCGATCCGAACCGAAGAAGCCGCGCTTCGGTTCGACGCCGTCGACGGGGGACTCACAGTGCGGGCAGAAGGGCTCATCGAGCAGGCTGATCCTGACCGACTGGCCGCAGGACTCACAGGCGGCCGTCGCCACCCCCTGGCGGTTCGCCTCGCGGTGGAGAGCGGAAACGGCCGCCCGCTCTGTCGACTCGCGTTCGAGCGCCGCGACGCGGGCCCGGAGGTCGACGACCGCCCCCGCGACGGTGTCGAGTTTCGCGTCGTGGTCGTCCGCGGTCTCGGTGAGGTACTCGAGGATCTCCTCGTAGTTCTCGAATCCCGCGGCCATTCGGTCCTCGAGGGCCGGGTGATCGTGGTCCGCCGGAGCCTTCGCGTCCGTCTCGCGTTTGACCTGTATGACGCGCTCTCTGACGTCCGTTATCTTCTCGTCGAGATCGGTCTCGAGGGCCGCGATTCGGTCTGCGGCCTCGCGTAATTCCGCCGTGAGCGCTTCGACTTCCGTCGCCGATGCCGGTTCCGGGGCTTCGGTGTCCGAGCCCGTTTTCGAGTCCCCGTTCGCGGCGGGATCGACCGACTCGAGATAGTCGGGGTCCTCTTCGAGTAGCCGGTGGGCGGCGATCAGCCGACGAACGATCTCCTCGCGCGTCAGATCATCGGCCGCTGCCCGCTCGGCCACCCACGACTCGAGCTCGTCTGGTAGTCCATCGACGCGCTCGGTCCCCATCTACGGGAGTCATAGGCTTCCGCTTCTTAAGTATCCTGCTGCTCGGGGAACCCGGACGGTCGCTCCGGGCACTGACCGCGTATTCGATCCGTCCAGAGGATTCGGCGGAAGGTGCGGTCCTCCCGTAAGTATTCGTACCCGGGCGCACAACTGGTCTCTATGAACCACTCGGGCGAGGTCGAGGGCATCGCCGTCGGCGTCGACGCGGACGGCGACAACATCCCCGCGGTCGTCGTCGCCGCCCGCTCGGAGTACCTCCCGATCGTCGTCACCGCCGACCAGGCCAGGGCGATCCAGCTTGCGCTCTCGGGTGAGCCGTTCGAGCGGCCGCTGACGCACGACCTCCTCGTGGAGATCCTCACCGAGTTCGGGGGCGCGATCGACCGAGTCCGGGTCGACGACGTCGCGGACGGGACGTTCTACGCGAAGATCGACGCCGAGCGCTACGACAACGGCGAGCCACAGACGTTCGTCTTCGACGCGCGCCCGAGCGACGCCATCGCGCTCGCGGTTCGGGTCGACTGCCCGATCGAGGTCGCCGACGCCGTCCTCGACGAGGCGGGGCAGCCTCCGGACCGCTTCGATCTCGGCGGAGACGGTTCACGCCGAGAGGGAACCGAGGGATCGACCGAGAAGCCGGACGACTTCGACGACTTCAGCGACTTCGGCGACGAGCGGTAGACGGCTGTGGTCGGCGGCCGGGGACCGCGCATCGATCGACTGACGCTCGCGCATCGCTTATCCCGCCGGCGCGCGGAGTACCCGCTATGACTCTCTCCGTCGAGACGCCACCGGCGCCCGAACTGGAAGACGCTGTCGACCCGAACGAGTACGACGACGCGGAGATCATCGGCGACACCGACTACCGACGCGACGACCTCGAAGCCCTCCTGCGCGAGGGCGCGTGGGAAGACGCCTTCGAGTCGTGGCGCGCCGAGACCGACGTGACGGCCGCAGAGTGGCGGATCGTCCTCGATCTGGAACTCCTCGCGCACTTCGACTTCTTCTGGGACGACTTCGCCGACCGCGTGGGGTATCACGCGCCCGGGATCCCGGAGGACTGGAAGGAGCGCGACCTCCACCCCGACGTCGCCTCGTGGAAGACCGTCTCCGCCATCAACGCCGGCCTGACGGAACTCGGACAGACCGTCTGTGAGGTGCTGAAAGACGACTACATCACGTGGGAGTCCGAGTACGAGGCGCCCGAGGACCTTCCTGATTTCTCATAGCCCACCCACCTTTTTTCCAGCGGTGGGTTTCCTCGCTCACTGCGTTCGCTGCGGGAACCCACCGTGCAAAAACCTGGAGGGAAAAAGGCCGCTCGCGCGGCAGACGGCCGCGCGAGCGGTGGGACTCGGAACGGCGACCGCTCCGCGATCGCGACGACGGAACGTAATCCGCCCCGCTACCGCTCTCCCGACGCGTTGTCTCGGAGGTGATTGACCCGTCGCAGGTGTGAAGAGAGACGCGGCAGTTCCACGGATTTCATATACGTTCGTTGGTACTCCACCTGTATGGACGAAGTCGACGACCAGTACACGCCCGCGGACGTCGAGTCCGCGGTCGAAGCCTACTGGGACGACGCAGACGCCTACGAGGCGACGAAGGAGGCGCACGCCGACGACCCCGCCTTCTTCTTCGTCGACGGGCCGCCGTACACCTCCGGACAGATGCACCTCGGGACGGCGTGGAACAAGACGCTGAAGGACGCCGTCATCCGACACAAGCGGATGACGGGCCACCGCGTCACCGACCGCCCGGGCTACGATATGCACGGCCTCCCGATCGAGGTGAAAGTCGAAGAGGAACTCGGCTTCGAGACCAAGCGCGACATCGAGGAGTACGGGATGGAGGCGTTCATCGACGAGTGCAAACGGTTCGCCGAGGAGAACCGCGAGGCGATGGACGAGGACTTCCAGTCGATCGGCGTCTGGATGGACTGGGACGACCCCTACGAGACCATCTCGCCCGAGTATATGGAGGCCGCGTGGTGGGCCTTCCAGAAGGTGGACGAACGCGGCCTCGTCGAACAGGGCAAGCGCTCGGTGAACTACTGCCCGCGGTGTCAGACCGCCATCGCCGCCAACGAGGTCGAGTACGACGAGATCACTTCGCCGTCGATCTACGTGAAGTTCCCCCTCCGAGACCGAGAGGGCAGCCTCGTCATCTGGACGACGACGCCCTGGACGATTCCCGCGAACACCTTCGTCGCGGTCGACGGGGAGATGACCTATCAGGCCGTCCGCGCCGAGAAAGACGGCGCGGAGGAGGTCCTCTACATCGCCGAACCGTGCGTCGAGGACGTCCTGAAGAAGGGCCGCTACGAGGACTACGAGGTCGTCGAGGAGTTCGACGGCGACGAGCTCGTGGGATGGGAGTACGACCACCCGCTCGAAGCCCACCTGAGCGAGGTCGCCGACTTCGAGGGCGCAGGCGAGGTCTACACCGCCGAGTACGTCGAGGCCGACCGCACGGGCCTCGTCCACTCCGCGCCCGGGCACGGGCAGGAGGACTTCGCCCGCGGGGAGGAACTCGGACTCGACGTGTACGTCCCCGTGAACGGTCGCGGGGAGTTCACCGAGGCGGCGGGCGACTACGCCGGCACGTTCGTCCGCGACGCCAACGACCCGATCATCGAAGACCTCGACGACGCGGGCGCGCTGCTCGCGTCGGGGGCGCACGACCACCGCTACGGGCACTGCTGGCGCTGCGACACGGACATCATCTTCCTCGCGACCGACCAGTGGTTCATCACGGTCACCGACATCAAAGACGAGCTCCTCGCGAACATCGAGGATACCGAGTGGTACCCGCAGTGGGCCCGCGACAACCGCTTCCACGACTTCGTCGCCGACGCGCCCGACTGGAACATCTCCCGGCAGCGCTACTGGGGGATTCCGCTCCCCATCTGGCAGGCCGACGACGGCGAGTGGATCGTCGTCGGGACGCGCGAGGAGCTGGCCGAGCGCGTCGATCAGGAGGTCGACCCCGACGAGATCGACCTGCACCGCCCGTCGGTCGACCCGCTGACGATCACCGAGGACGGCAAGACCTACGAGCGCGTGCCGGACGTCTTCGACGTCTGGATCGACTCCTCGGTCGCGTCGTGGGGCACGCTCGACTACCCGAGCGAGACCGACGCCCACGACGACCTGTGGCCCGCCGACTGGATCGTCGAGGCGCACGACCAGACCCGCGGGTGGTTCTGGTCCCAACTGGGAATGGGCTCGGCCGCGGTCGGCCGCGCGCCCTACGAGGAGGTGATGATGCACGGCTTCGTCAACGACGAGGACGGACGAAAGATGTCGAAGTCCCGCGGGAACATCGTCACGCCCGAGGAGGCGATCGAACGCGCCGGCCGCGACCCGCTGCGAGCGTACCTCCTCAGCCACGACCAGCAGGGCGTCGACCTCTCCTTCGAGTGGGACGGATTAGGGGAGATGCAGTCGACGCTCAACATCTTCTGGAACGTCTTCCGCTTCCCGCTGCCGTACATGGAACTTGACGGCTACGACCCCGCCGATGCGGACCTCGCTGACGGCGAACGCACCATCGTCGACGAGTGGGTGCTCTCGCGCCTGCAGTCGGTCGAGGCCGAGGCGGCCGACGCGTGGGCGAACTACGAGGTCAGCGACGCGCTCAACGCCGTGCTCGAGTTCCTCACCGAGGACGTCTCCCGGTTCTACGTGAAGGCGATCCGCGAGCGGATGTGGGAGGAGGAGGACTCGGCCTCCAAACGCGGCGCGTACGCGACGCTCGCAACCGTGCTGGAGGAGACGATCAGGCTGCTGGCGCCGTACACGCCGTACCTCGCAGAGCAGATGTACCAGCACCTCGATGGGAGCGAGACGAGCGTCCACGCGCTGTCGTACCCCTCCGCCGACGACTCGCTGCGCGACGAGGAGCTCGAACGGCGGATGGCCGTCCTCCGCGACGTCGAGGAGGCGGCGGCGAACGCGCGCCAGCAGGGCGGGCGGAAGCTCCGCTGGCCGGTCCAACGGGTCGTCGTCGCCACCGGGGACGACGACGTAGCCGAGGCCGTCGAGGCCCTCTCGGACCTCCTCGCAGAGCGCGTCAACGCCCGCTCGATCGACGTCGTGAGCGAGTTCGACGAACTCATCGAGCGCGCGGAGCCCCAGATGAGCGTCATCGGCCCCGAGTTCGGCGCCGACGCGCAGAACGTGATGGAGGCCGTGCAGGGGAAGACGCGCGCCGAAGTCGAAGGCGGCGTCGAAGTCGACGGCGAGCGCTACGACCTCGCCGACGAGATGGTCCGCTACGAGGCCGAGCCGCCGGCGCACATCTCCGCGACGGAGTTCGACGGCGGCACCGTCTACGTCGACACCTCGCTCACCGACGCGATCGAAGCCGAGGGCTACGCGCGCGACGTCGTCCGTCGGATCCAAGAGATGCGAAAGCGCCTCGACTTGGAGGTCGACGCCGAGATCGACACCTACGTCGACGTCGCCGACGACCGAATCGCCGCGTTCGTCGACAGCCACCGCGACGTCGTCGCCGAGGAGACCCGAACCCGGGAGTTCGTCGCCGGCGACGAACTGGCCGCAGACGGCGAGTGGGCGCTCGTCGAAGAGTGGGACGTCGAGGGCGTGACCGTCACGATCGGCGTCGAGCCGGTCGAGACGTAACATACCGACAGATACGGACTGCTGTACTTGGGTATCGGTGCCTGCGACACCGAGGCCGTGATCGTCGGGGAGAGACTACAGCATCCGTTGGGAGGAGCAGATCGGATCAAACCCACTTCTCCGTCGCTATCGCGATAGTATCTCAGAACCACGCCGGTAGTAACGCGAAGTATCGTCTATGGATTCGTAAAAACACGCATAGCGGTTCCAGACGTGTGGTAACACGCCCCGTATGGGGAGATTATGGCGACCGAACAGGGATATACCGAGGCGAAGAAAGACCTCGAAGAGACGTTTGGGATGGTTCCGCCACCGTTGGACGCGATTCCAGAGGACGACGCCGTCCAAGAGGTCGTGTTTAGTTAAGGATGAAGAGTGAGGCGGGAGAATTCCTTGGTGATCTATGCCAGAAATCGCCCGCCTCAGC
>NZ_JBQWLT010000010.1:0-127873 GCF_052545375.1 Halobellus sp. GM3
CGCAAGGTCAGCGTGTTCTCTCACCCGCAAGGTCAGCGTGTTCTCTCACCCGCAAGGTCAGCGTGTTCTCTCACCCGCAAGGTCAGCGTGTTCTCTCACCCGTCAGAAATCGGCACTGACGCTTCCGTCGGCGTCCAGTTCGACGACGACGTCGAAGAGGTCGCGAAACCGCCGGATCGTCTCCTCGCCGTGGACCTCATTCGAGAGGTGGAACAGACCGACGGCGTCGTGTTCTTCGAGCAGGCCGAGAAGTCGCTCGCTCGCCTCGTACGCCCCGTCGACGTCGGCGTAGTACGCCATCTCGGTCACCGAATCGACGCTGATACGACGCTTTCCGTCGTGTGAGCCGAGGAACGCCGCGGTCTTTGAGACGATCCCGTCGAGGTCGTCGGGTGCCGAGACGTAGTGGACGTGGTCGGTCCCTCGGCGCGAGTAGCCGCGCTCGACCGACAGCGTATCGAGGATGACCGCCCTCGATTCGTCGACGTCGTAGTGCTCGAGTTTCTGTTCGACCTCGCGGGCGGTCGTTCGGGTCGAGATGACGAGGAAGTGGTCGGTGTCCGTCTTCAGGAAGTCGGTGTCGATCCGATCCGTCTCGCCGATGCTCGGGTGCAGGAGGAGAATCCCCGTACCGCCGGGGATACTGTCCGGCACGTTGTCGATGGCGAGGGCGTAATCCATACCCGTAGGTGCAACTGGGTCGACTTAACGGTGCGGGAAGCGAATCGGAGGGGTGGCTCGGTGTCGTTTCGCGCAACTCAAACATTCAACTCAGTACAGCGAGTCCGCGGTCGCCGCGCCGATGACGCTGAACACCGCACCGATGCTGGTCGCTTTGAGCGTTGTTCCGATCAGCCACAGATCGATTGTCGCACCGGCTAGGGCGACCCCTCCGCCCGGCGACTCCAGAAACGTCCCGGGAGCGTCGAACGCGAGTGCGAGGATGAACACCGAGAGATACGAGACCGAGATCAGCGAGATGAACCGCAACGGGACGCCGCCGACTTCGGACTCGCGGTCTGGATCCCGATCGTCGGCCTTGTACAGCGCCCCGTACCCGATGACGAAGACGATCACGGCCGTCAATAGTGCCTGCAGCCACGACATACTCTGTGCGAGCACCCACACCTCCTCGGTGACGACGAACGGCCCGGCGAGCAGGAATCCGCCGACGATCTGCTGTGCGGTGTCCGACAGCGCGAACCGCCGGCGACGTCCGACCATAGATCCACTCGGACGTCGCCCGGGATATATCGTGGCATTCGCGCCGACTCTTCGACGGTCACAGTCACCGACTCTTCGACGCTTACAGCCACCGGCTCTTCGGCGGTCATCCAGACGCCCACTGCTCGGCGGTGGGCCCGACTGTCCTCGCACCGCGGTCTATGCGACCCATTCGAAACCCGACGCTTCTTGTCTCGGACCCCCTATCCACGCGTATGAGCGTCAGAGCCGAGTTCGACGACTGGGCGGCGGACGGCCGCGATAAGGGAATGGAGGAGCGACACTGGCACACGGCGAAACACGCCCTCTCGCGGATGCCGATCGAAGAAGGCGATACGATTCTCGACCTCGGATGCGGTAGCGGCTACGCCGGACGGGCCCTGCGCGAGACGGCGGATGCGGGCCTCGTCTACGGCCTCGACGGCTCGCCGGCGATGGCGCGAAACGCCCGATCGTACACCGACGATCCGGCCGTCGCCTACGTCGTCGGCGACTTCGACGCACTCCCGTTCGCCGACGACAGCGTCGACCACGTCTGGAGTATGGAAGCGTTCTACTACGCCTCGAATCCGGATCACACTATCGAGGAGGTCGCGAGGATCCTTCGCCCCGGCGGAACGTTCTACTGCGCGGTGAACTACTACGAGGAGAACGTCCACTCCCACGAGTGGCAAGAGCGCATCGACGTCCAGATGACGCGGTGGTCGACCGACGAGTACCGAGCGGCGTTCCGTGAGGGTGGCCTCCACGTCGCCGCGCAGGATCTGATCCCCGATCGGGAGATCGAGATACCCCCCGCTGACGCCTTCCCTACCGACGAGTGGGACTCCCGGGAGGCGATGGCCGAGCGCTACCGCACCTACGGGACACTGCTCACGGTCGGCGTCGCGCCCTAATACCTCCTCACTCTATCTCCTCTCCCCAACCCTCCTCACTCTATCTCCCCTCGCTGACATCCCCACTGTCCCTCCGTGACGACGTTACCTCGGCTCCCGTGCGACGCTCGACGCTGACGACGTGCGCATCGTCGGCGTCGAATCCGACTCGAACGCTGTCGGAGAGCGGGTCGACGGATCGAATCCGGAGTTCGCGGTCGTTCCAGCGGAGATACGTCCGGGTCAATTCCCCGAGGAACTCCGATTTCGATACGGTCGCGTCGAACGCGTTTTCGGTTCTCTCCGCTTTTTCGGTCCCCTCTGTGGTTTCGAACCTCTCCGCCCTTTCGTTCGCGCCCGACTCTCCGCCTACCGCCGTCGGCGCCCCCGCCGTACGCCCGTCTCCTCCCCTCGTCTCGGTACTGTCGCGGCAGACTCGCATCTGCTCGGGTCGGACGCAGAAGGTCACGCGATCGCCGGCGGCGACTGACCGATCGGCGCGTATCGCGAATTCGGCGTCACCAACGTCGACTCGGACCACAGGTCCGAACTCACCTGACCCCTTCATTTCGACTGGAGATTCTCCCGGTATGGGGGCTGAATCTTCGGATTCCGCTGCGGACAGTGGGGGGCCACGCTCGGTGACTCGTCCCTCGAAGACGTTGTTATCGCCGACGAACTCTGCGACGAAGCGGGTCGCGGGGCGCCTGTACACATCCCGTGGCGTTCCCACCTGTTCAATCCGTCCGTCGTTCATGACGGCGACGCGGTCCGAGATCGCGAGCGCCTCCTCCTGATCGTGGGTGACATACAGCGTCGTGATTCCGAGCGTCGACTGTATCTCCTTGATCTGCAGCCGAAGCCGTTCTCGGAGCCGCGCGTCGAGCGCGCTCATCGGCTCGTCGAGGAGCAGCAGTTCCGGCCCGGGAGCGAGCGCGCGAGCGAGTGCGACGCGCTGTTTCTGTCCACCGGAAAGCTCGGTGGGATCGCGATCCCCCAACCCCGGCAGGTCGACGAGATCGAGCAGCGACTGTACTCGTTCCTCCCGGCTCGCCCCGTCTGGCGGGTCCGCGAACCGAAGCCCGTACGCGACGTTCTCCGACACCGAGAGGTGCGGGAAGAGCGCGTAGTTCTGGAAGACGACGCCGACCCCCCTCGCTTCGGGTGGAACCCCGCGCATCTCGCGGTCGTCGAACCGGATCTGCCCGGACGTCGGCGGCTCGAACCCGGCGACGAGCCTGAGCGTGGTCGTCTTTCCGCACCCGGAGGGGCCGACGAGTGTGAAGAACTCGCCGTCGTCGACGTCGAGATCGACCCCGCCGGTCTCCATTCGGCCGCCGGTGTCCTCCCCACCGCCGGTCTGTTTTTGCCCGCCAGTCTCGTTCCCACCGCCGGCTGCTCGGTCTTCGCCAGCGCCTCGTCCGCCGAGTGCGACCGTCGCTCCGTACTCCTTTCGGACGTTTTCGAGTGTGAGTCTCATCTGTTTTCTCCGCGGCTTTCGGAGTCTGTCGCCATCGTTAGAATCCCCCTCGTCCGCCGTACCGCCCGCCGAAGCGCTCGATCACCACGAAGCTCAGGCTCGTGACCGCCAGCAGAACACACCCCATCGCGGTCGCCGGGCCGAGCCGCCGGCCCAGATACCGCTCGACGGCGACGGGCATCGTGTAACTGGTCGACCCCTCAGCGAGGACGATCGTCGAGTCGAACTCGCCGATGCTGATTGCGAAGGCGAACGCCGCGCCCGCGATCACGCCGGCGGCGACGAGCGGCAACTCGATATCGACCAGCGCGCGCACGCGACTCGCGCCGAGGCTCCGAGCGGACTCGACCAACCGCGGGTCGAGGTTGCCGAGCAGCGGCGCGACGTTGCGCGTCACGAACGGGTACGCGCCCACTGCGTGTGCGGCGACGATCGCCAGCACGCCGGTCACCTGAACCCGCGTGCCGAACAGCTCGGTCCCGAAGACGAGGCCGCGAAGCAGTCCGAGACCGACGACGATGCCCGAGACGGCGAACGGGGCCATCGCGAGCGCGTCGATCGCGGCGCGCCCGCGGAACCGCCGCGTCGTCAGCACGGCCATCACGACGCCCATCGGCACGGCGACGGAGAGCGTTCCGGCGCCGAAGCGCAGCGAGTTCCAGATCGCGGGGAGCGGCCGCACCTGATACGATTGGCCCGTCTGCTGGCGTTCGAGCAGAAACCGGTAGTGGTCGAGCGTCAGCCCTCCCTGCGGGCCCGTCAGGCTCGTGAGCACCATCGAGGCGATCGGAACCACGAACACCGCGAGGACGACGACGGCGTACCCCGCGATTCCGGCGCGCGCGCCGACCGCCGACGCCGACCACGACGCGGGCCACAGCGACCGCCGCGGCTGTGGTCGCGCGCCCTGTCCCGACGCCCGCTTTCGACCCTCATAGCGGAGATACAGGTACGTCAGCCCCAGCGAGACGACCGTCTCTATAACGGCGAGCGCGGCCGCTTCGGCGTACGCGAGGTTCTGGATCCGCGAGTAGATGAACACCTCCACGGTGGCGAGCTGAAAGCCCCCGAGAGCGAGCACGATCGGGAAGGACGCGAACGTGAAGACGAACGTCAGCGTCGCGCCGATCGCGATCGCCGGGAGCAACTGGGGGAGAACGACGTCGCGGAACGCCCGCGTCGGCGAGGCACCGAGGCTCCGGGCCGTCTCGATCGCGGAGGCGTCGACGCTCTCCCAGGCCGCGGTCGTCACCCGTGCGACGAGCGGCGCGTTGTAGAAGGCGTGGGCGATCACGATCGCCGGGAGCGTGTAGAGTAACTCGACGGCTGGCAGTCCGAGCGCCCGCAACGTCGCATTGAGCGGCCCGTTCTGTCCGAACGTGGCGACGAACCCGATCGCGACCATAATCGACGGCATCACGAACGGCAGGATCGTCAGCGAGCGCAGCGTCTCGCGGCCGGGGAACTCGAAGCGCGCGAGCACCCACGCGCCCGGGAGCCCGAGCGCGACCGACGCGACCGTCGAGAGCAACGCCTGATACGCGGTGAATCCGAAGATATCGATGAGGTAGAACCGCGAGGAGAGCACCGCTACGAGCGGCTCTGCCGTCAGTCGCCCGTCGACGACGACGGCGTCGACGAACACCGTCGCGACCGGGTAATAGAAGACGACGAGGAGGACGAGTGCCGTTACTGCCGCGCCGAGTGCGATCGCGTGCGCCTCCACGCTCGACAGGAACCCGCGAACGCGACGTACGATCGCTGGACCCGGCTCCGAACGCACGGTTTTCAGTAGCCTCGTCGCGGTGTCATCGCCGGCTGGCGACTCGTCGTCCGGTGGACCGTCTCCGCTCGCCGATCCGCCATCGCTCGATATCGGCGGGGATTGGCCGTTTCTCGGCATCGACAGGGCTCCGCCGTTGCGCGGCCTTGACGAGGATCCGCCGTCGCTCGATGTCGACGAGGATTCACCGTCGCTCGGCGTCGACGGGGAGCCGCCGTCCGTGGATGGCGTCTCGTCCGCCGGCGCATCGTCACTTGCTGGCGAACTGCTGTTCCCACGCTCGGGTCCACTCACTCACGTTGTCTCGGAGTTCGTCGTACGTGAAAGTGACTGCTTCCGGGGGTGCTTGGGCGTACTCCGCGAACTCTTCGGGCAGGTCGGCGGTCGTCGTCGCCGGGAACGCGACGTTCCGCTGGGCGATCTCGCCTTGGACGTCGGGTCGAAGCATAAATTCGAGGAACCGGCGAGCAAGTTCTGGCTCGTCGCTCCCCTCGAAAAGCGCCATTCCCTCGGGGTAGGCGTACCCCTGATCGTTCAGGAACCGGATCTGGTGCTTCGCGAGATCCTCGTCGGACCGGTTTGCGTACACTTGATCCGTCGAGTACGAGACGACCATCGGCGCCTCCTCCTCCTCGTAGGCGGTGTACGACGACGACCAGTCCGCGAGTACGCGGACGTCGTTCTCCTGTAACGCCTCCCAGTAGTCGAGGTACTCGTCCGGACCCTTCTCTTTGATCGTGTGCAGCAGAAACGACTTCCCGGTCGCGCTGCCCGTCGGGTTCTGCGTGAGGAGGTCGCCCTCGTAGGCCGGATCGAGGAGCCCATCGAACGTCTCGGGCGCGACGAACGCCCCGTCGTCGCCCATCGTCTCGTTGTACACGATGCTGACGTAGCTCGTGTCGTACGGGACGATGCGCCCCTGCGGATCGAAGTTCAGCCCGCCTTTCACGTCGTCCCGTCCGGATACGTCCTCGACGGCGGTGAACAGTCCCTCGTCCAACTGCTCGTCGACCCGAATGAGCATATCCACGTTGAGGCCGACGTAGACGTCCGCCTCGATGTCGGCGCCCTGCATCGCGCGCTCGATGTAGTAGTTGATCTCGCTGTCGGGCGTCTCGAACCGGAGCGTCGCGTCGAACTCCGACTCGAAGGCCTCCTTGATCCACGGTCCGGGGCTCGTCGAGGGCGCGTCGACGAACGGGCCGTACGTCGAAACGACCAGTTCGGCGGGCTCGGAGCCGCTGTCGCCGGCGGTCGTGCCGGTCTCCGTCCCGCTGTCTCCCGCGCTATCGCCGCTCGTTTCCGTGTCTGTCGCTCCGTCGCCGCCGAGGCAGCCGGCGAGGCCGACGACGCCGCTTGCACCGGCCGCGCGAACGAAGGTTCGTCGTTTCATTACTAGGTGATCACACTCGGTGATATTTAGGTGTGATGGACTCGGGTCGCCGCCGTCGACGTTCGCGCCTGGGTCCGTTCGTTCGTTCGGATCGGAGAAACGCTCTTACCGTTTCGCTGTGAGATCCGGCCGTGTCGAACCATCGACGGTACGTCTTCGGCGGGCTGTTCGCGCTCGCCGGGGCGCTTTCGGCGGTCCTGCTGGCGTCGGTGCTCGGGACAGTGTTCTTCGCCGTCACGGTCGCGTACCTGCTATGGCCGGTTCGACAGACGCTCGTCGCTCGCGGCCAGTCACGACGGATCGCGAGCGCCGGCGTGACGTTCGGGGCGTTTCTGATGACGCTTCTCGTCTTCGTCCCGCTCGTCGTCGTCGTCTACCTCCGGTTCGATTCGTTCGTCGCGCTGATCGGACTGCTGCCGGACGAGATCGAACTCGGCGCGTTCGGGTTCCAGTACGCGGTGACGCTGCAATCGCTCACCGAGGCCATTATCCACCTCGTCGAGCGCACCGCCCGGCGCGCTGCCACGGCCGCGCCGGTCATCCTCGTGAAGGTAACGCTGTTCGTGTTTCTCATCTACTCGCTGTTGTTTTACGGAGAGCAAGCGCAGCGGTCGGCCATTGCACTCGTTCCCCACGGCTACCGGGACGCCGCGAGGGCGTTGAACCGGCGCGCTCGAGAGACTCTCTTCGCCATCTACGTCTTACAGGCGGCGACCGCAGTCGGGACGTTCTTCTTCGCACTTCCCGTGTTCTACGCCCTCGGCTACGACGCGGCAGTCACGCTAGCGACCGTCTCGGCCGTCCTCCAGTTCGTCCCTATCGTCGGTCCGAGCGTGCTGCTCGCCGGACTCGCGGCGTATCACGTCGCGGTCGGCGAACTGATCCGGGCCGCGCTCGTCTTCCTCCTCGGCGGGTTCGTCATCGCGCTGCTCCCGGACGTACTCATCCGACCGCGACTCGCCCGCCAGACGGCCGACATTCCGGGGAGCCTCTACTTCGTCGGGTTCTTCGGCGGCGTGCTCACGCTCGGCTCGATCGGCGTCGTCGCCGGACCGCTCGCAGTCGGGCTGTTCGTCGAGTCGGCGGCGCTGCTCTCGACGGAACTGAACGCCGTCAGCCAGGACGCCGACGCGGCCGACGGCGATGCACACACCACCGTCGAGGACGGCGACGACGGTCACTCGTAGTCGCTGCCGACGACCTCGCGGATCCGCTCGGCCGTCACCTCACCGATCCCGCTCACCTCGCGGAGGTCGTCCTCGCGCGCGGTCATCACGGCTTCGACGGTTCCGAACTCCCGAAGCAGCGACTGGGCGGTGACGGGGCCGATGTCCGCGATCGAGGAGACGACGTACTCCTGCTGTTCGGCAAGCGTCTTCGCGCTCTTCTCGCCGTGGACGCTCACGGTCCGGTCGCGCTCGGTCTGCTCGCGCTCGGCGATCGTCAGCAGCAACTCGGCGGTGTCCGACTCGTCCCGCGTCTGTAGGACGCTCACGTCGAAATCGACGGCGAGCGACGCGAGCGCGCCGCGGATCGCCCCCGGGTGGACGTTCCGCTCCTCGTAGAGGCCGTCGCCCTCGACGATCAGCACCGGCCGGGCGTACGCCCTGGCGAGGTCGCCGATCTGCTCGAATATCGAGCGGTCGCCGTCCAGCAGGGTGTCGAGAAAGTCCGGAACCGACTTCCGCTCGACGGCGACGCGATCCGAGAGCACGTAGTCGCCGACTGCCAGCGTCTCCAGCCGCGTCCGGACGCCCTCGCGCTTCGAGAGGTCCTTCGCGATGGCGGCATCGAGTTCGCGCTGGTCGACGACGATCTCGGTCTCCTCGCCGTCGTCGCCGGCGGTCGCGATGACGCCCGAACCGGGGTCGGTAGCGTCCCCATCGCCGTTTTCACCGGTTCCTTCGATTTCGCTGTTCCCGCTACTTCCGTTGGTTCCGTCGCTTCCGTTGCTTCCGTTGGTTCCGTCGCTTCCGTCGCTTCCGTCGCTTTCGCCGGTTCCCTCGTCGTCATCGCTCGCCCGCTCGAGTTCCTCGTCGGTGGGTCCGAAGTCAGCGAGTCCCGCCTGCCCGGTCGACTGCGCGGATGCCGAGGAGCCGTCGCCGGCGGACTCCCGGCACTCGTCGCCGGCGGACGTTCGGCCGCGTTCGCCTTCGGCGACGGTTTCGTCGCCGCTAGCGGCTTTCCCGGTATCGGCGCTTCCGTCCCCGGAGCCGCCGGCGACGTCGCTCTCCCCGCCCCCGTCGTACGCCCCCAGCCCGCGCTGCGGCGCGTCCAGTTCGGACTCGATGTCGCCGGCGAGGCTCTTCAGCTCCCGCAGCTCCGATTCCATCTCCTTCTCGCGGCGGCGCGAGATCCAGAAGAACGCCTCGTCGCGGGTGTCCTCGGCGAGAAGCACGACGACGCGACCGTCGGCCTGTCGGCCGGTCCGCCCCTTCCGCTGAATCGAGCGGATGGCGGTCGGCACCGGCTCGAAGAAGAGCACCAGATCGACTTCCGGCACGTCCAGTCCCTCCTCGGCGACCGACGTCGAGACGAGGACCTCGAACTCACCGGCGCGGAACGCGTCGAGCGCCTCCTGCTGTTCTTTCTGGGTCATCCCCTCGGAGCTCTCCTTGTCGCCCTGCCCGACGAACTTCCGAACCTCAAAGGAGGTCGATAGGAACTCCGTCAGCGCCTCCGCGGTGTCCCGCGACTCCGTGAAGACGATCACGCGCTCGCCGCCCTCGATGCCGAGCGTCTGCGCCAGCAGGATCCGCGCCCGGGAGAACTTCGGGTGGGTGCCGTCGAAAGACTCGGCGAGGCGCATCGCCTCTCGAACCTTGGGCTCGGCGACGAGCCGCTGGCTCGCCTTCGACGCGCCCGACGAGCGCGCGGCGTTGCGCTGCCGCTCGAAGTACCGCCGGACTGACTCCACCGACTGCGTCTCGACGAGTTCGACCGCTCGGCGGAGCTTCATCACCTCCGCGTGCGTCGACATCCCCTTGTAGCCCTCCGATTTGTCGGCGTTCATCAGCTCTTGGAGCTTCCCGCGCATCCGATTCAGCTGCTTCTGTGAGACGTCTGGCTGGGTCGTGTTCGTCACGCCCAGCGACTTCAGCTTCTGCAGGCGGTCTTTGATCACCTCGTTGAGCGAGTCGCGGATCCGCAGGATGTCCTCCGGGAGGTCGATCCGCTCCCACTCGACCGACGTGTCGTGCGTGTACTCGTCGACGTCGGCGTCCTCCTCGGTCATCACCTCGACCTCGCTGATCCCGAGGTTCTGACACACCTCGACGATCGCCTCCCGGTCGCCGCCGGGCGAGGCGCTCATCCCGGTGACGAGCGGGTTCTCGGCGTCCGCGTGGTATCGCTCGGCGATGTAGACGTACGCGTAGTCGCCGCTGGCGCGGTGGCACTCGTCGAAGGTGAGATGGGTGACGTCGGAGAGCGAGACCCGACTCCCGACGAGGTCGTTCTCGACGACTTGGGGCGTCGCGACGACGATCCGCGCGTCCTCCCACGCCTCGGCTCTGTCCTCCGGCCGTATCTCCCCGGTGAACACGACGATCTCCTCGTCGGGAATCGAGAGCGCCTCCCGATAGAAGTCGGCGTGCTGCTGGACGAGCGGCTTCGTCGGCGCGAGAAAGAGCACCTTCCCGCCCACTTCGTTGAGCCTGTCAGCGGTCACGAGCAGGCTCACGGTCGTCTTTCCGAGGCCGGTGGGGAGACACACGAGCGTGTGCGACTCCCGCGCCGATCCCGCGAGGCGGATCTGGTAGATCCGTCGCTCGATGAACGCCGGGTTCAGCAGTGGGTGATCCACGTACGCGGGGTCGTCGGTGGCCGCCATCACGTCCGATTGGGCGTCACCGCTGTTAAGCGTTCGGCGACTTCGGTGAAAGTGAAATTCGGTCGGTTACCCGTCTCGTCGGGCGTTCGACCCGAATTCGTACTGGACGTGATCGCGGGTGTCTGATCCGAATTCGGACCAGACGCGCTCGCGGGCGTCCGACCGCGACTCCCCGTTGTCGACCTCCTCGATGGACTCAGGCAGCGACGCCCCGACGAGATCTGCCCATTCCGAGAGATTTTGCCCCCGGTTTCGGTGGCTCATACACTTCCCTCGGATACAAAAATATCCTCGGACGTATATAATGATTGTGCCGACGCCTCGGGTCGCATAGCTGTGCCGCCATCTCGGAGTTCGCTGTGAGCTCGCTCCCTCAGACCACCTGCTCGCTGTCGTCGTCGTACAGTTCGATCGCGTCTACGGGGCAGCTACGGGCGGCGAACTCCGCGTCGAGCTCCTCGCCGTCCGGGACTTCGAGCTCGAATACCTCGTCTTCGACCGCTGTCGCCCCGCTGAGGTCGGCTTTTCCGTCGTCGAGGTTCTTCTCGAAGGCGTCCCACTCCTCGACGCACTGGAACATCCCGATGCAGGTGTCGCGGTCGTAACGGATCTTCATACGCGTCGTTCGATGAGGGGGGACATATTGCTGGCGACGTCCACGTCCTGCCGGCGCCCACGTACTACTGCCGGCGACGTCCACGTCCTGCCGGCGACGTCTACGCATTGTTAACGGCTCCTCTATCGCCGCCGGCGTCGCAGCGCTGTGCGGTGACACCGTTGGTGGTTCGTCGTCGCACTGGGGGCTGGCCGTCGCACCCGGACACCGACGGTTTAAACGGGAGGACGGCGTACTCCGCGTCGATGCAACCGGAGGAGGTACCCGAACTCCCGGAAGGGGTCGCCTCGCGCCTGCGCGAGGAGGGGATCGAAGCGCTGTATCCCCCGCAGGCGGCGGCAGTCGAGGCGGGCGTCACCCGCGGCCAGAGCGTTGTCGCCTCGGTCCCGACCGCCTCGGGAAAGACGCTCGTCGCGGAACTAGCGATGCTTTCGAGCGTCGCGCGCGGCGCCTCCGGGCCGCGTTCGGCTGGTGCGGAGGGCCCCCACGACGCGCCCGTCGATGCGCCACGCGGGAAGGCGCTCTACATCGTCCCGCTTCGGGCGCTCGCCTCCGAGAAGAAGGCCGAGTTCGAGCGCTGGGAGGCGTACGGCTTCGACGTCGGCGTCTCGACGGGAAACTACGACTCCGACGGCGAGTGGCTCGGCTCCCGCGACATCATCGTTGCGACCTCCGAGAAGGTCGACTCCCTGATCAGAAACGGCGCGAAGTGGATCGGTGACCTGACCTGCGTCGTCTCCGACGAGGTCCATCTCGTCGACGACGCCCACCGCGGGCCGACGCTGGAAGTCACGCTCGGGAAGCTGCGGACACTCAACCCCGAGCTACAGGTCGTCGCGCTGTCTGCGACCGTCGGCAACGCCGACGTCGTCGCCGAGTGGCTCGACGCGGAACTCGTCGAGTCCGACTGGCGACCCATCGACCTCCGGACGGGCGTCCACTACGGCAACGCGATCACGTTCGACGACGGGAGCCAGCGCGAGGTCCCGGTCGAATCCGGCGGCCGGCCGACCGCCGCGCTCGTCGACGACGCGCTCGCGGGAGAGAGTAATGGAGATTCCGGCGAAGACGTTGAGGGCGGCGCCGATCAGGGATCTTCGCTCGTCTTCGTGAACTCCCGACGGAACGCCGAGGCGTCCGCAAAGCGCCTGCGCGAGGTGACCGCTTCCCACCTCGACGACGAGGAGCGTGGGCGACTCGCCGGCCTCGCCGCGGAGATTCGGGACGTCTCCGACGCCGAAGCGAGCGACACACTGGCGGACTGCGTCGCGAAGGGCGCCGCCTTTCACCACGCCGGGCTCGCCGCTGAACACCGCTCGATGGTCGAGGAGGCGTTCCGGGACCGACTCGTCAAGTGCGTGTCCGCGACCCCGACGCTCGCCGCCGGGGTCAACACGCCGAGCCGTCGCGTGATCGTCCGCGACTGGCGGCGCTACGACGGCGAGTTCGGCGGGATGAAGCCGCTCGACGTGCTCGAAGTCCACCAGATGATGGGCCGCGCCGGCCGACCGGGGCTCGACCCGTACGGCGAAGCCGTGCTCCTGGCGAAGAACGCCGACACGCGAGATGAACTGTTCGAGCGGTACATCTGGGCGGATCCGGAGCCGGTCCACTCGAAGCTGGCCGCGGAGCCGGCGCTCCGGACCCACGTCCTCGCCACCGTCGCCTCCGGGTTCGCCCACACCCGCGGTGAGCTCCTCGACTTCCTCGATCAGACGCTGTATGCGACCCAGACCGGGGAGTCGGGGCGGCTGGCGGCGGTCACTGACGACGTCCTCGCGTACCTCGAACGCAACGGCTTCCTCGAGCGCGAGGACGACGCGCTCACCGCGACGAGCGTCGGTCACACCGTCTCGCGGCTCTACCTCGACCCGATGACGGCCGCCGAGATCATCGACGGCCTCGAGTGGGCCGCAGACAACCGCGCGGAGATGGTCCGCGCGCTCGCGGGCGGCGGCGGAGGGCAGTCGGTCGCCCGTGCTAACGCTCCCGGCGAGGCCGACGGCGACGCCGCGACGGCCGGGTTCCAGCGGGCCAGCGAGTTGGCGTCGCCGACGGGCGCCGCCGAAGGCGGATCGGCCGACATCGAGGAGGAGAACGGCTCCGATCTCCCGGACGGTCCCGACGACCCCGAAGACGCCGGTCTCCCGGACGACGTCACCTACCCCACGGCGCTCGGGCTCTTCCATCTCGTCTCGCGGACGCCGGATATGTATCAGCTCTATCTCAAATCCGGCGATCGGGAGGAGTACACAGAGCGGTGTTACGAACGCGAACCGGAACTGCTCGGACGGACGCCCTCGGAGTACGAGGACGTCCGGTTCGAGGAGTGGCTGTCGGCGCTGAAGACCGCGAGGCTGCTCGAAGACTGGGCGAACGAGGTCGACGAGAGTCGGATCACCGAGCGCTACGGCGTCGGGCCGGGGGACATCCGCGGGAAAGTCGAGACCGCCGAGTGGCTGCTCGGCGCGGCCGAACAGCTCGCGGGCGAACTCGGTCTCCCGGTCGTTCCGGTCCGCGAGGCGAAAAAGCGGATCGAGTACGGCGTCCGCGACGAACTGCTCGATCTCGCCGGCGTCCGCGGTGTCGGACGAAAGCGCGCCCGGCGGCTCTTCGAGGCCGGCATCGAGACCAGGGCCGACCTCCGCGACGCAGACAAGCCCGTGATCCTCCGCGCGCTCCGCGGCCGACGCAAGACCGCCGAGAGCATCCTCGAAAACGTCGGCCGGAGTGATCCGTCGATGGGCGGCGTCGGGGCGGCCGACGGCGACTCCGACGCCGACTCGAGCGACTGGGGCGGCTCGAACGCAGCGGACCGCTCACGCGACGACGGCTCCCGAACCGACCCCGAAGAGCAGGCCAGTCTGGGTGATTTCGGATGAGGCTCCTCGAGGGCACCGCCGAGGTAGACGACGTGGACGCGTTCGTCTCGCTCCTCGACGAGATCGCGACGTCGACCGGCGCCACGATCCAGGCGTTCGACGCGCGGTACGTCGTGAGCGAGCGCCACCTCGAACGCGCGGTCGAACTGGCCGATAGGGCCATCGAACGCGGGGACAGTATCGCCCGCGATCGTGCAGTCGAAATACTCCTCTACGCCGCCGGTCGACGGCAGATCACCGACGCGCTCGAACTCGGAGTCTCACCGGGAGAAAACCGCGTCGTCATCCTCGTCGACGGCGGCGATGAATCGGCCGCCGCCGAGGCCGTCGGTAACCGCGCCCTCAACGACGCTGAGGCGGTTCTCGGCGACTACGACCCCGAGCGGGTCCGGGAGTACTTCGGGATCTCTGAGGCCGAACTCGGCGTCGTTGACGGCGACCTCGAAACCCTCGTCCTCGAACGGGCCGCGCTGCTCGTCGTCGAGAAGTGACCCCTTCGTTTCCGGTGGAGATGGAGCGGAACGCGGTCGCTCGATCCGAAACGAGCGTCACGGGAAAATCCGGACCGCGGGAATAGTCCCACCAGGATTCGAACCTGGGTCGAAGCCCCCAGAAGGCTTCAGGATTGGCCACTACCCCATGGGACTGCACTCTCCGACGCCGCTCGTCGGCTTCGTGCCCGTTCGTAGCCCGCGACTCCATATGAGTGTTGCGAAGCTCAGCCGTCGGACTCGTTCGGCGCAGGGTCGGACTTGCTCGACACACCGTCGGCGGTAGCGTCGACGCCCGTTTCCGCGCCGCCATTCGGCGCCGCGCGATCGAGAGCTGACGAGGCTACCGCTCTTGGTGCAGCACGTAACGCTTTGACTCTACTACTATATATCCAAAATAATATATTTTATTAAGGTATATAAGTTCTGCTGATGGGGTGCCGTTCAACTATTGGATCATAGGGCAATTTAAAGCCTGAAACGGGGAACCGAATCACGTATCGAGCAGTGAGTCCAGACCTGATTAGTTGTCGCCTCGAAACCAAAGAACTCAAAAATACAACGAGTAATCCGGTAACGTCACATATTCATGCGCATTCTGTGTTCACGAACCGCAGCACGCACCGGAACCAGAAAATAGCGTCAGAAACATACTCTGGAATATAATACGGTGAAATCACCGAATTTCAAACTATTCTGGTCACCGATCTCGTAGCGTCACCGGTTCAATCGGAGGTGGGGATAATACTCCGCTCCCTCCTTGGCGATTTCCGTGGCGATCCGGGTCGCACACGTCGGACAGTAGAAGTCTCGGAACTCCATCTCGTCGTCGACGAGGACGTGTGGATCGATCCACAGCGGCCCGAGATCCTCGATGTCGCGCGTTCGGAGAGCGAGTTCGTGCTTGACGTTCTCGTCGACGAACCCGAGGTCGTGACCGCACTTCGAACACTCGAAGCGGTCGTCCTCCACTCGGAGATAATCGCCGATGTGGTACTGGTCCGACTCGCGGATCTCCTCGATCGGGGTCGATCCGGCGGCGTGGTCCGCGGTATCGACCGCGGCCGTGGACGCTTCGAGTCGGTCGTCCCGTATCTCTCTGCGGCGCGCTTCGGTCGCCGCTTCGTCGACTGAGTCACCGTCCAGTACGACCCCGTAGATGTCGTTTGCGACTTCGTCGGAGATCCGTTCGCTCCGGACGTCCTCGGCGACCTTGTCCGGATCCCTGTCGATCGGATCGCCGTATCCGGCGCGACTCTGCCAGGTGAACTCGAACAGATCGCCCTCCATCAGGGGCATCCCTTCGCCCTTCCCCTCGGGGTGCTCGGTTTCGCCCTCGACCGCGGAGAACCGATCGGGGAGTTCCTGCTGTTCGAACTGGGCGTGGACGTCCGTCCCCCGTTTCACGCGGGTCTGTAGGCGGGCCGGCGGCCCGCCGCCCATCAGTCCGTGTGTGCTGGGGATCGCCTCGTTGTTCCAGCCCGCGATGTTGACGTCACCCTTGTGCTGGATGAGTCCGAGCTTTCCGCCGTTTCCGCCGCGCTGAGTCCCAACGCCGGCGCTGTCGGGTTGCTCTCCCCGATACATAAACAGTATTGGACGGTCGAGTTCGGTCACCTCGACGTTCGGTGCCTTGGCTTCCGGATGGGACTCGCCGCCGTTTGCGAACTTCCCGTCTCGGTGCGGGAGCGCCGCGCCCGCACTTATCACGCCGTCGAGCAGCGGTCCCACGAAGAAGTCCTCTCGCTGGTTGACTCCAGCGAGCATCGCCATCCCGCCGCTCGACATGATCGAGGAGACCGCTTTCCGCCTGAGATCCTCGTTCTCCGAGGAAAGCAGCATTCTGGAGATGACGGCCGCCGCCATCCCGTGTGCCGGGTGCGCGGCGTACATCCCGGAGGTCGAAACCGGCTCACCGTACTCCGGCGACGTCAGCGTCCCGATCTCCGGTTCGAACTCGAGGTGGTTCGCGATGCCGCCGACCGCGCCCATCTGCTCGGGGATCATCAGATAGTTGAAGGCGCTCATAATGCTTCCGCGCCATCCGGCGAGCGGGAGATTGATCACGCCCTCGCTGGGATGGGTCCCCTCGTTGTCGAAGCGCAGGGTGTCCCCCTCCTTTGTCATCCGCAGCCGCATCTCGTAGGTACCGCGATCGCCGGTCTCCGAAACCTCCTGATAGGCGCGCTCCTCCCACGTCCCGTCGGGGATGTCCGCCAGCACGTCGCTGAAGGCCTGGTCGCTCGATTCCGTGATCCGGTGCATCACTGCTTTGACCGTCTCCGGCCCGTATTCGTCCACCAGTTCGAGGATCTGCTCTCGCGTGTGGTTGTTCCCCGCGATCTGTGCGCGGAGGTTGAGTCCGATATCGACGGGCGTCCGCGAGTGGCGCCGGTAGGACTCCTCGATGTCGCGTTGGATCTCTCCTTCGGCCACGATCTTCACCGGGGGGATCGGCACCGGGTCCTGAAAGATGTCCTCCGCGTGCTGGACGAAGCTCCCCGGTGCCGCGCCGCCGACGTCGTTCTGGTGAGCGATGTTCGAGACCCAACAGAACAGTTGCCCGTCGTAGAAGACCGGGGCGGTAACGGCGACGTCCTGTTGGTGCGGTGCGGAGATCCACGGGTCGTTCGTGAGGAACATGTCGCCCGGATTGATGCCGGGGTTCTCCGACCGGTTCTCGAGAGTCCACTTGACGTTCAGATCCATCACGCCCGAGAAGTACTGCACGTACTGGCCGAAGTACACGAAGTCGCCATCGGCGTCTTGGATGCTCGTCTGGAAGTCCCGCGTTTCCAGCGTAACCGGCGACACAGAGAGGTTCTCTATCGTTTCGCCGTGCTGCTGGTTGATGTTCCAAATCCGGTGTTGGAGCACCCGGTAGGTGACCGGATCGACCTCGTCGGCGGTTTCGGTGTGGAGGTCGATGGAGTCTGCGATGTCCAGCTCCTCGCCGGGGAGGTACGGCTTGTCGATTCCGTTGAGTTCGTCGTGGTCTGATTCTGCTGCCATAGTCAGTTGCCTCCGTTGGTGATGATGAAGTCGCCGTATTCGTTCTTCGCGATCTGCTGTTCGGCTCGGACGACCACGGATGTGTTCGGCATCTCGATGACCGTCGGGCCGACAATTTCGTTGCCCGGTAGCATCTCACGTCCGTCGTAGATCTGCGTTGCCGCCATCGCTCCGCGGTCCGGCCAGTAGATCTCTCGTGGCTCTAGACTCGCGGCCGATGGGATCGAGTCCGTCGTTCGGCTCTCGGCCTGTCGGTCGTACTTCCGCACGGTCCCGACCGGTTCGACGCGCAGCGAGACGAGTTCGATTTTCGCCTCCGGAGAGACTGCGGTTGCACTGTATCGCTGGCTGTACTGCGATTTGAACCGGTCGATGACCCCATCGGATCCCTGCCGTTCGAACAGACCGTTAGGGATGGCCACCTCCAAGTCGTGGTACTGCCCCTCGAATCGCATCAGGCCGTAGCAATCGAAGTCGATATCCTCGCTCGCGACGCCCTCGCTTTCGAGAATCTCCCGCCCGCGGCTCTTGAGCTCGGAGAGGCGCGCTTCGATGTGGTCGTCGTCGAACGGCTCGATCGCGGTGAGCTGTTCTTCGAGTTCGTATCGGAGGTCCGAGTTCAAGATCCCGTACGACGAGAGGACGGGAGAGATCTCACCGGGGACGACGATGGATTTCGTATCGAGCTGGCGAGCGTACGACGAGGCGTGGATCGGCCCGGCGCCGCCGTAGCTGATCACGTGATAGTCGCGCGGGTCGTACCCGCGGCCGATGACCTCCTGTTCGATGAGATTCGCCATCTTCGCGTTCGCGATCTGGAAGATGGCGCTCGCCATCTCCACCGGCGACTTCCCAACCTCCTCGCCCAGTTCGCCGATCGCCTCCTGTGCCCGATCGTACGCCGGTTTCATGGATTCGGTCCCGAAGGACGTCTCCGGTGAGATGTACCCCAGAAGCAGGTTGGCGTCCGTTACGGTCGCTTCCGTCCCCCCACGCCCATAGCAGACCGGTCCCGGATTCGAGCCGGCGCTTTCGGGACCGACGTTGATCTCGCCCCGAGAGACGGTCGCGATCGACCCGCCGCCCGCTCCGATGGATTTGATGTCGAGCTTCGGGATGTCGTAGAAGTGCTTGCCGAGCGTGGTTGTGTCCTGAACCAACGGGCGACCGTCGTTGATGACTCCAAGCTCGAAGCTCGTTCCCCCCATATCCGTCGCGAGAACGTTCGGAATGTCCTCGAGATCGGCCATCCGCTGGCTCGCTTTGAGACCGCCGACCGGACCCGATCCGATGAGCATAATCGGGCTGTGTACCGCCTGCGGGACGGGGAGCGACCCCCCGTTACAGCCCATCAAGAGAAACGTCCCATCGAATCCGTGCCGCTCCCGCAGCTCCGATTCGACGTCTTCGAGGTACTGATCGATGAGCGGTCCGACGATGCTGTTGATCGTCGTTGCGGTCGTCCGCTCGTATTCGCCGATCGACGGGGCGACTTCGCTCGAGAGACTCACGAAGACGTCCTCGCCCGCGACGTCTTCTATGATCTCGCGGGTTTGTACCTCGTGGCCGTCGTTTTTGAACGCCCACAGGTACGACACGGCGATTCCGTCGACGTCGTGCTCTCTCACCAGCTCGGTGACGGCGTCGCGGACAGCGTCTGTGTTCAACGAGACGACGACGTCTCCGCCGCTGTCGACTCGTTCGGGGACGCCGTATATGAGCGATTCAGGGATGAGCGGATCCGGCTTCTGGATCTCCGCGACTTTGAGGATGTTTTCCGGGGGCTCGCCGATGGTTCGACCGCGCCCGCGCATCATCCGGAGGCTGTCTTCGTGACCCTTCGTCGTCAGGAGACCCACTTTCGCTCCGGCGTCTTCGACGATCGCGTTCGTCGCGATCGTTGTCCCGTGCGTAATCCGCGTGAGTTTCTCGAATATCTCGTTCGGGTCCTCTCCCGCTCTTTCGGCGGCTGTTTGAATGCTGTTAAAGAACCCGCTCTTGAAACGGTCTTCGGGAGTACTCGGTGATTTGCCGATATACACGGACCCGTCCTCGGCGACCAGCGAGCAGTCCGTGAACGTCCCACCGATGTCTATACCTGCGGCATATCGATTATTCGCAGCCATTCTACTCTATATGATTTTTTGATAATTATAATATTTTTGGTGGAAGCGGTAGGTCAACCCCTCCACGCCAACGAAGAACGCGCCGCCCCAGCGTCGGCACCGCGACCGCGGCGGTTACTCCGACCCGGCCGCGAGTTCCGCTTCGATATCGGCCAGGAGCGTCCCGTCGCGAAGCAGTTCGACAACCGCCTCGATGTCGGCGTCTTGCGCGCGGTCTTCATCGAGCGGCGGGATCTCCTCGCGGACGCGGTCGTACACCGCTTTCGTGCGGCCAAGCTGATCGGGCCCACGCAGATCTGCGGCCTGACACAGCGCCAAGAGGTGGATGGCCGCAACCTTCTCGACGAGGTCGACGACGTCACGCGTCTGCCGAGCGGCGGTCGCACCCATCGACACTTTGTCCTGATTGTGCGCCTCAGTCGACCGGGAGAACGCTGTCATCGGCATCCCCATATTCAGCGCTTCCGCCGTCAGCGACGAGCAGACGATCTGCATTCCCTTGAACCCGTGGTTGAGTCCCTCCTCGGGATGTCCCTCGGGGAGCTCGGGAATGAGGTTGGGCGTCAGGCCGTGGTTGAACTTCTCGTCGACGACGAGCTCGAGCTGTCGATCCAAGAGGTCAGCGATGCTTGCGACGGCGTTCTTCAGGCTGTCCATCGCCAGGGCGACGTGCCCGCCGGCGAAATTCCCGCCGCTGAACACCTGTCGGGAGTCGACGTCGAAAAGCGGGTTGTCGTTCGAGGAGTTGACCTCGGTTTCCAGCCACTCCTCTGTCCACTCGAGCGTGTCCCAGAGCACCCCAGAGAAGTGCGGAGCGCATCGGAGCGAGTACTTGTCTTGGATGTTCACCGATAGCTCGCGGAAGTCCTCGTCCTCGATCGTCCCGGCCTTGTCGACGACCTCGTCGTACGAGTTCGCGAGGTCGCTCCCCTCGAGCAGCCACCGGACGTTCGCCGCCGATTGCACCTGTCCGTCGTGTGGTTTTGCCTCGTCGTGGATGAAAGAGTCAAACGGCGTGGCGATCCCGTTGAGCACTTCCGTCGCCATCGCGGTACAGACGTCGGACAACAGCGCGAGCCGGCGTGCGTCGACGGTCGCCAGCGCTCCGACACCGGTCATATACGCGGTTCCGTTGACGAGCGCGAGGCCCTCTTTCGCCTCGAAGTTGAGCGGGTCGAGGCCTTCGGCTTCGAGTGCGTCCTCCGTCGGAACGATCTCGCCGTCGTAGTAGACTTCTCGGTCGCCGAGCAGAGCCGCAGCCACATAGGAGAGCGGTGCGAGGTCGCCGCTCGCCCCGACGGACCCCTCCTGAGGAATCACGGGGACGATTCCGCAGTTGAGCATTTCGATGAGCCGTTCGACGAGCTCGACGCGGATGGCTGAGTGTCCCCGGACGAGGTTGTTCGCGCGGATCAGCGTCACCGCACGGGCGGCCTCTCGGGGGAGCGTATCACCGACCGCCGCACCGAGCATCCTGATCTGTCGTTCCTGCAACTCGGCCGCCTTGTCGGGGGAAATCTGCCGATGCACCGAATCGCCGAACCCGGTCGTGATCCCGTAGAGCGGGACGCCTTGGTCGATTAGTTCGTTACGGAGGTCGATGCTTGCTTCCATCCCGTCGTAGATACCGAGGCCATCAGGGATAGCGGTAGACTCGTTTTCTCTGGCGACAGCGGCGATCTCTTCGAGGGTGAGGCTCTCACCGTCGACCGCGATATTGTCAGTTGATGAACTCATAGTCGATGTGTTCTCTCCGGTTTGGATCACTCAATCAACAATTATAAACCCTTTGGATCTTCCGATATCGGGGAGGGAGAGTCGTCGGGCTTCACGAGCCGTATCGATACTTAATCGCTATCGTATCCGCGCTTTCACGAAGCTGTTGTAACATCTCTTGTCGGTACGCTCGATCCGTCATACGGCCGGTCGGGCTGGCAATCGAGAGGACGCCCTCCAGCCGCTTTTCGACGGTGATCGGCACGGAGATGACGCCCATTCCCTCGACTTGCTCGTCCCAGTCGTACGCGTACTCCCGCTCTCGAATTTGTGCGAGTTCCGCCTCGAGTTGTTCCTTGTCGGTGATCGTCTCGTCGGTTACGGGCTCGAGACCGTGTTCCTCGAGTATCTGATCGCGCCGTTCGGGGTCCATATACGCTAAGAAGATCTTTCCGGACGCGTGCGTGTACAGCGGTATCGGCTGGCCGGGATACGTACCCAAGTCTAGCCCCCCCTCCGCCGATGCTTGATGCAGAATGAACGACTTTCCCCCCTGTTCGGTCAGCAGGACGACGAGTTCTTCAGTCCGCTGTGACAGTTCTTTTATCTCCGGCTTCGAAACCTGAAAGAGCCGGTTCCGATGTTTTAGCTGTGACCCGATCGTGAGGAAGCGATAGCTGAGTTCGTACTGGCCGCCGTGGTTGATAACGTACCCCGACTCCTCCAGCGATCGGAGGTAGAGGTGGGCGGTACTCTTCGGCAGATCCATTCGGTCAGCGATCTCCGACGGCCCCGCTTTCTGCACCTTCTGGAGGACCTGAACCACCTCAAACATGCGTTGAACCGATTTCATCGGGGGCGTTTTGTCGGTCACGATAGAGTGATTAGTACGCCATCATAATAATCGTTTGGTTATATTGGACGGCGTATTACTCGTACTGATACCGGACGGGGGATCGAAACGCCGAACATACTCCGCGTGTCGACATAACGCGAGCCGTAGGGGTGATCCATCGTGATGAATCCCTCGATGGGATAGCTCACACGCATCTGGAGGCATTTCGGACCCGCTGAACCACCGTGAGGCGGTGACGAGCCGATCCTGCGTATTGATGCCACGTATCATCTCGCCCTGTGTAACGGGATTTTGTCCAGCATTGATAGACACAGCCTTCCTATCTGCCCTTATAAAAATTAAATAATCAACATTTCTGCGAAAGTAAATAAATTAGTGTTGATACTTTTGGCCGATCGGCCGATCACAGTATGCTCACGCACCTGTCCGTTTCTGGCGCGAGAGACGGCTAAGTCGGCGGACGTGAGTGTATTGAGTACACATACCACAGCCGACACAGGTGGTCGTCACGCTCGGGGAGGATTCAGTGTTGCATAATACACTAATGAACGGTAGCTCCCTTCCATCACAGGCGTACATATGTTATTAACCGAGTGGCAATGGTGTGTCCAGTATCACTGAACGATTTCGGGGCAGAAGTTCTGGAATAATATCCATAGATTGTGGCGAATCGGGGGGTACCGCTACTATGCCGAGTCGTTCAAACTCCACGCCAGCCGTCGAACGGACGATCGTGTCCGCATAGATTCCTGCCGCCCCGTTCGGCGGGCGACTCTGTCGCTGGCGGGATCGCCCGCCCCCTTTTCTCACCGCTTGGAATTAGCGGAGTAATTGTTACTCAACAGCACAAGGGGACGTGATCGCATACTGGTTGTTCTCATTATGTACCGACGACCGGCGGTACGAGAGGAGAACGGTCGGCCTCAGTCCTCCTCGAGGGGGAGTTCGCCGTGCGTATCGACGAATTCGGTTCTGAGGGTCTTCTTATCGTACTTTCCGGTGCTCGTCCTCGGGATCTCCTCGGAGAAAATGAACTGGTCCGGAAGCCACCACTTGGGGAACTCCTCGAGTAGGTGCTGGCGCAGATCCGCCTCGTCGACGTCGCCGGTCGTGGTAACGTATGCAACGGGGCGTTCCTGCCAGCGTTCGTGCGAGACGCTCACGACGGTCGCTTCCGTGACCGCCTCGTGCGCCACCAACTCGTTCTCGAGTTCGACCGACGAAATCCACTCGCCGCCGCTTTTGATGATGTCGTCGACGCGATCGACCACGTCTAAATAGCCGTACTCATCGATCGTCCCGATATCCCCCGTTTTGAACCACCCGTCGTCGGTGAACGACTCCTCGGTCGCCTCCGGCCGGTTGTAGTACTCGCCGATCACCCACGGTGATCGGGCTTCGATCTCCCCCGGCGTTTCTCCGTCGTGCGGCACCGACTCGCCGTTGTCGTCCCGGAGTCTGATCTCCGCGCCCGGAATGGGGATCCCCGCCTTCGTCCGCAGCTCGTACTGCGTTTCTTTCGGGAGTTCTTTGACCTCCTCCGTGACGAGCGTATTCACTAAGTGCGGTGACGCCTCGGTCATCCCGTAGCCCTGAATAATCGGCGCGTCGAACTCCGTCTCGAAGCGCTGCATAATCGCTGGTGGCGGAGAGCTCCCCCCCGTGAGGATCCGGTCTAGCGTGCTGATGTCCGCCTCGGGGTTCTCATCGATGTAATTAGCCATATCCGTCCAGATCGTCGGCACGGCCGCGGCCACTGTCACGTCGTGTTCGCGGATCATCTCCTCGATGGCTTCCAGCCCCGTGTGTTTGCCCGGCAGCACGAATCCCGATCCATAGAAGGTCCCGCTGTACGGGATACACCACCCGTTGACGTGGAACATCGGCACCACCGGCAGGATGACGTCGGATTCACAGACCCCGAAGGAGTCCTTCGCGCCGTAGTTCATGCTCAACAGGAACAGCCCCCGGTGAGAGTAGGCGGCACCCTTCGGAAGGCCGGTCGTCCCCGATGTGTAACAGATTCCACACTCGGTCTCCTCGTCGAGGTCTGGCCACGCGTACTCGGTGCTGTATCCCTCGATGAACGACTCATAGTCCGTGACCGGCTGCAGATCCACCTCGGGAACGCTGTCGTCGAGTATCACGTACTTCTCGACGGTTTGGAGGTCGGACGCGATAGACTCGATGGTCTCGACGAACGCGGGGTCGACGAACAGCAGTCGGTCTTCGGCCTCGTTGATGATCTCGATCAGGTGTGATTCGGGCAGTCGATGATTCGTCATATGAATCGAACGACCGCTGCAGGAGGGTCCGTAGTACAGTTCGTAGTGTCGATAATGGTTCCGGGCCATCACCGACACACGGTCCCCCCGTTCGAGACCGTAGTCGTCGAGCGCGTGGGCGAGTCGACAGATCCGTTCGTAGGCGTCCTCGTACGTGTAAGTGTGGTAACTCCCGTCCTCGAGTTTTGTGGTGATCGTCTTGTGAGCGAACTTTTCGACGGCGCGGTTCAGCGTTTTTGTCAGCGTGAGTTCGTAATCCATCATGGCATTACCTGCGGTATGTGGCACGTCCAAGTATAGTCTGTCGCTCGTCCGGTTACAGCTCGTCGAACTGCGCGTCGCGATCTTCTTGGAACGCTTCGATCCCCTCGGTCACCTCGTCGGTCGTCAATAGCAGGCTGAAGGCCTGCTTTTCGATCGCCAGCCCGGATTCGAGATCGACGTCCGCTCCCCGATCGATCACGGACTTCCCCACCTTGAGCGCGGTCTGCGGGCCGCTGACGAAATCAGCGACGTAGCGTTCGACCGCCTCGTCGATCTCGTCACCCGGGACACACTGGTGGACGAGATTCCACTCGTCGGCTTGGGAAGCGCTGACGCGTTTCGCTCGTAGGACGAGTTCCTTGGTGAGTGGTTCACCGATCGTCCGGCGCAGTCGCTGCGTCCCGCCCCCGCCGGGAATCAGTCCGAGGTCCATCTCGGGGAGCCCGACCGTCGAACCGTCGGTGGCGATGCGGAAGTCACACGCCAACGAGAGTTCGAGACCCGCGCCGAGACAGTGGCCGTCGATCTTGGCGATCGTCGGACGGTCGAACTCGGACACGGCAGTCATCGTTTCGTCGATATCCATCATCTCGATGGGATCGGCGGTCGTGAAGCTGTTCACGTCGGCTCCGGCGCTGAACGCGTCGCCGGCGCCTTCGAAGACGACACACCGGATCGCCGATGGGTCTGCGGTTTCGAGCAGCGTCCGGACCTCCTCGAACATATCGTCGTTGAAGGCGTTGAGACGTTCCGCGCGGTCGAGCGTCACCCTGAGGACACCGCGGTCGTCGATCTCGGAGTCCACGTAAAAGAACGGTCGGCCGTCAGTGTAGTCGTAGAACCCCCGCCCGGCGTCTTCGCCGGTGTCGCCGTCGGAGACGAGTTCGCGCAGGTACGCCGCGGGCTCGTACCGATCCGCACCCGTCCGCTCATAGAGCGACTCGACCGTCTCGAGGACGGACTCGAGACCGATCTTGTCCCCTCGCCGGCAGACGCCCTCGGGGAACCGCCCGCCGAGCCGCGCGCCGATGTCGATATCCCTCGGCGTCGCAACGCCGTCGCCGACGAGCCGCGCCGCCTCGTTGATCATCCGCGCTTCGATCCGCAGCGTGTCGACGCCCTCGGCGTCCGAGGAGTCGTATGTGACGCCCTCTCCGTCCTCGTAGTCGTAGAATCCGTGTCCGGATTTCCGCCCCAGCTGGTCGGCGTCGTACCGCTCCCTGATCGAGTTCGGGATCGGCTGATCCCACTGTTCGCGCGTGTGCACGAGAACGTCCAGTCCGCCGAAATCGTTGAGTTCGCACGGCCCCATCGGGTACCCGCGTTCGTACACCATCGCCGCGTCGACCGACTCGACCGTGGCCGAGCCATCGTCGATCATCCAACCGGCCTCCTCCATAAACGGCGTGATGACGTTGTTCACGACGAACTCCGGGACGTCCTTGCGGACGTAGATCGGCGTCTTATCGAGCGACTCGACGAACTGGTACGCTGCCTCGGCGACCGACTCCGCGGTCTCCTCGCCGTAGACGACCTCCGCGAGATCCATCTTCACCGGTGGGTTGAAAAAGTGAATCCCGCAGGCGCGACTGGGGTCGTCCAGCTCGGCGGCGATGTCCGTCACTCGCAGGCTCGAGGTGTTCGTCGCGATGATCGTTTCCGCCGGCGCGTGTCTCTCGACGCTACCGAATATGTCCTGCTTGAGGTCCAAGTTCTCCGGTGCGGCCTCGAGTACCAGATCGGCGTCCGACACCGCAGCCTCGAGGTCGGTGGTCGTTGAGATGCGATCGAGCACGGTGTCAGCGGCGTCGTCGATCTGACCTTTCTCGGCCAGTTTCTCGACGCTCCATTCGATTTGCTCGTACCCGTTTTCGACGTACTCTTCCTCGATATCGCGGAGCACGACGTCGTACCCCGCGATGGCGGAAACCTCTGCGATACCGTGGCCCATACTACCGGCTCCGAGAACAGTGACTGTGGAAATACGTGCGTCGCTATCCATCGCGGTTGGGAACGATGAGAGCATAGATAATAAAAGTACGTGTCACACCGGTTCACTGACACGTGGCGAGCGGAAACCGGCCTCCTTGGAGAACGAGACAATACAATCACAGAGACATTCCCTCACCATCAATGCGGTAATTTTAAATAAGATAGGAGACATTAGCCGATATGACATCAGTAGGATATATTGGGCTCGGAACGATGGGCAAACCGATGGCGGAGAACCTCGTTGCAGACGGGTACGAGGTCACCGTGTTCGACCTCCGCGCTGAGGCCGTGGAAGCGCTCGAATCCCAAGGGGCGGACGGGACCGCAGACGCGTCGAGCGTCGCCGAACGCGCGGAGATCATCTTCCTGTCGCTGCCGTCTCCACCCGTAATCGAGGACGTGGTTGCGGAGTTGAAGCCCGCGTTGAGTTCCGGAGACGTCATCGTCGATCTGTCGACGTCCGTCCCAGCGGTCACCGAAGAGATCGCCGACGAGCTCGCTGAACTCGGCGTCGACGTGCTGGGTGCGCCGGTGACCGGCGGCCGACCGGGGGCGACCGACGGAACGCTCACCGTGATGGTCGGCGGCGAGGAGTCCGTTCTCGACCGGTGTCAGCCGATTATGGAGTCGTTCGCCAACGACATCATACACATCGGCGAGTCGCCGGGCGACGGCGACGCCGTGAAGCTCCTTCGGAACTACATCGGGTTCGCTCAGGACGTCGCCGCGTCCGAGGCCGTGTTGCTCGGACAGAAGTCCGGCCTCGACCCGGAACCGCTGCTCGACGTGCTCGATTCGGCGGACGCCCTCGGCGAGCCCACGTCGACGTTCCTCCCGAAGAAGATCGAAGGCGAGTACGACCTCGGATTCGGCCTCGGCCTGATGGAAAAGGACCTCAAACTCCTCGCGCAGTACAGCGAGGACAACGACGCGCCGTTAATGTTGGGGAACGCCGTCAGGCAGATCGTCGGATACGGGACCTCAGACCTCGGCAAGGACGCCGACAACGGGAAACTGCACCAGTACCTCAAAGAGATGATCCACCGCGAGGACGCCTGACCGGCTTCCCTTACCGAACCGTCCGGGCGACTCCGCCCGCGGGAACGAGTGATCGCCCGAAATCCCGCCTATCTAACGTTTACACGTCTTCGCGCACTCGACCGCGCGACCGCGTGCGATCGGATGCGCAATCCGGTGCCAACGCTACGGTAGCATTCCACATTCTAGACGACTTCGTCTGTCGGTACTCGTCGGGGCCTTCTTTCGCCTGTTCGCGTCCGACGCCGCTGTCTTTGAACCCGCCGAAGGGCGTCGGCCACCCGGCGATGCGATACTCGTTCACCCAGACCGTCCCCGCCTCGATTCGCTTCGGGCACGCGGAAAATCTGTCGCATGTCCTCCGACTAACGCCGGCGGCCACGCGGAACCGCGTCTCGTTGGCCTTCCGGACGACCTCCTCCTCGTCCGAAGACGGCGTCACACACGTCACCGACACAATTTTTAAATATCATAATTACTCCTCATATGGTGTGACACGAGTAGGATATATCGGGCTCGGAACGATGGGCAGACCAATGGCAGAGAACCTCCTCGCGGACGGGTACGACCCCACCGTCTTCGATCTCCGCGACGAGGCCGTGGAAGCGCTCGAATCCCAAGGGGCGAACGGGGCTGCCGACGTTGGGGAGGTCGCCGAAAACGCTGCGATCATCTTCCTCTCGCTGCCATCCCCGCCCGTAGTCGAGGACGTGGTAGCGGAGTTGAAACCCGCGCTCACTCCCGGAAGCGTCGTCGTCGACCTCTCGACGTCGATGCCGAGCGTCACTGAAGGGATCGCCGACGAGCTCGCTGAGGGCGGCGTGGACGTGCTTGGTGCGCCGGTGACCGGCGGACGACCGGGGGCGACCGACGGAACGCTGACAGTGATGGTCGGCGGCGAGGAGTCCGCTCTCGACCAGTGCCGTCCGGTTATGGAATCGTTCGCCAACGACATCATACACATCGGCGAGTCGCCGGGCGACGGCGACGCCGTGAAGCTCCTTCGGAACTACATCGCGTTCGTTCAGTACATCGCGGCGTCCGAGGCCGTGTTGCTCGGACAGAAGTCCGGTCTCGATCCGGAACCGCTACTCGATGTGCTCGATTCGGCGGACGCCCTCGGCGAGCCCACGTCGATATTCCTCCCGAAGAAGATCGAAGGCGAGTACGACCTCGGATTCGGCCTCGGCCTGATGGAGAAAGATCTCAAACTCCTCACGCAGTACGGCGAGGACAACGACGCGCCGCTGATGTTGGGGAACGCCGTCAGGCAGATCGTCGGATACGGGACCTCAGACCTCGGCAAGGACGCCGACAACGGGAAACTGCACCAGTACCTCAAAGAGATGATCCACCGCGAGGACGCCTGATATTCCGTTCGGTGTCGTATCGCTCGCAGTTGTGCGGATTCTCGCGCGACCGGATCTGAAACCAGTTACAAACGCCCCGACGGGGAGACGCTCCGACGTCACGCGCCGGACGGATTTAGAACTCGATCTTGAACGGGTCGTCGACCTCGCCCGTCTTGTCGATCCATATCGACTTCGTCTGTCGGTACTCGTCGAGGCCTTCTTTCGCCTGTTCGCGTCCGACGCCGCTGTCTTTGAACCCGCCGAAGGGCGTCGGCCACCCGGCGATGCGATACTCGTTCACCCAGATCGTCCCCGCCTCGATCGCTTCGGTCACGCGGAAGATCTGCCGCATGTCCTCCGACCAGACGCCGGCGGCCAAGCCGAACCGCGTCTCGTTGGCTTTTTCGACGACCTCCTCCTCGTCCGAAAACGGCATCACACACGTCACCGGCCCGAAGATCTCCTCTTGGGCGACGCGCATATCGTTCTCGACGTCCGTCAGAATCGTCGGCTGCATGAAGCACTCGCCCGGCGTGTCTGCCGGGCGTTCGCCGCCGTACGCGACGGTGGCTCCGTCTTCGACGGCGGTGTCGATGTGCTCTTTGACCGACTCCCAGTGTTCTCGGTACGCCAGCGGTCCCATCTCGGTCTGGGGATCGAGGGGATCGCCCAGCGACACGTCGGACGCCCGGGAAACGAGCGTTTCGACGACCTCGTCGTACAGGCTCTCGTGCACGAAGACGCGTGAGCCGGCCACGCACGTCTGCCCCGAGGCGGCGAAGACGCCCTTCATGACCCCGTTGACGGCGTTGTCGACGTCCGCGCTCGGGAAGATGATGTTGGGGCTTTTGCCGCCGAGTTCCAGCGTCACGGAGTTGATGTTTCGACCGGCCGCCTCACCGACTCTCCGGCCGACTTCCGTTCCGCCGGTGAAAGAGAGGTGATCGACCCCCTCGTGGTCGGAGACCTCCGCGCCGGCCTTCCCCGCGCCCGTGACGACGTTGTACACTCCGTCCGGCAGGTCGCTCTCCTCGGAGAGGAGCGACGCGACGCGCAGCGCGCTGATCGGCGTCTGCTCGCTCGGCTTGTGAACGAACGTGTTTCCGGCGGCGATCGCACACACGAGCTTCGTCATCCCGAGAAGCACCGGCGAGTTCCACGGCGTGATTCCGCCAACCACTCCGTAGGGCTCGTGGACGACGTAGTTGAACACCCCGTCGTCTTTGGTGTCCAGCGGAATCACCTCGCCGCGATCCGCGTCGACGAGGCTCGCGTAGTGGCGGAGCATCTCGGCGACGGCGAACATCTGCGGTTTCATCTCGCGGATGAGCTTGCCGTTCTGTCGGGTCTCAAGCTCCGCCAGTTCGTCGGCGTGCTCTTCGAACACCGTCGCCATCGATTGCAGGACGTCGCGTCGTTCGGTCCGGTTCTGCCCCTTCCACTCCGGTAACGCCTCGCGCGCGGCGTCGACCGCCCGATCGACGTCCTCGGCCGTCCCCTCCGGTACCGACCCCCACGTCTCGCCCGTGTACGGATAGGACACCGCGATCCGCTCGTCACCGGTCGACTCGACAAACTCGCCATCGATAAAGTGACTATACTCGTGGTCTCCGCTCTCAAACGCCATACCAGAAGAGTGTTGTTAGTCTATTATAAGTGTTGTGCGCTTTCGATATCGATCGGATCGCGCCCGTCGTGCGACGGTCGGTGCGACTCCGACCGCACTCGGTCATTCCCGCTCTAATTCCTCGTCTTCGATCTCCAGAAACTCGCCCAGACCGATGAGCGTGTCGACCTGTTCGAGGAGGTCGGCGCTTTCGTCGGTGCCAAGCGTCAGTTCACCGTCCGCTCGAAGCGACCCGTAGAGGTCGGTAAGCGCGTCTGTGACAGTCAGCATCGCTGACAGCGGATAGAACACCATAGCGTACCCCATCTCCCCGAGCGTCTCGGGGCCGATGTCCTGGTTCTGCTGGTGCATCTCGACCAGCGGGTACGCGAGTGGGATCTCCGCGTGTTCGGCGGCGTACTCGATCTCCTCGGTCGTATCGGCGAATACCATCCCGACCTCCGCGCCGGCGTCGCCATACGCGTTGATTCGTTCGACGGCCTCTTCGACGGTCTGTCCGTCCTCGGTTCGGAGGTTCCCGCGTCCCGCGTCGGTGCGGGCCATCACCACGACGTCGTCCCGGCAGTCTTCGCGCGCTCGAACGGCCGCACGCAGTTTCTGTTGCATCCGTTCGACGCCGACGATCGCGTGATGGTTGTCGTGATAATGGATCCGTTTGGGGTACACCTGATCTTCGATGTGAATGCCACCGAGACCCGTTTGAGCGAACTCTTGGACCGTGCGGTAGGTGTGCGCAGCGTTTCCGAACCCCGCGCCCGCGTCCGCGATGAGGGGCGCGTCGACGTTGTGCGCGATCTCCCGTGACCGGCCACACATCTCCGTCAGCGTGACCATCGGCTCTGTCGCTCCGGTGGACGCCCCCGCGTTGTTTCCGCTGAGGTACACCGCCTCGAAGCCCTGCGACTCCGCGATACGTGCAGACAGCACATCGAACACACTCGGGACGACGAGTGGTTCGTCGGCCTTCAGTAGCTCTCTAAGTTGTTCGGCTCTCATCACTCGGTTTCGATGTTCCAATCTACTCTCTTATAAGTTTCCCTGTCGGCGGCCTCGAGACGGCCCTCGTCGACCGACAGTCGTCCGGAACTCGAAATGAGCGGCCTCGTCTTGTCGCGGCGATCGGATAGCGCAATCCGGTGCCAACCGCTACGATGGGACACCGGTACAACAGCCCGTATCAGAGACGAATAGCGAGCAGCGGAGTGTACTGCTGCATTCCGTAGACGTCCGTGTCTCTGCGGTCCCCAGCCGGGATCGACCGGGGGAGTGATATCTTGATCGCGGAGACCTCATCGACGGCGTATACGCTGACGGGCACATCCGCTTCGAGTCCGTACACGTCGGCGATCACTGCCGGCGTCAGGACGTCTCTGTCGACGACGTCACGATACGCTTCGTCCGTCTCGAAGAAGACATCCAGCGTGATCGTGAAGGGGCCGGCGTTCTTGCTCCGGACGATACTGGCGACCTCTGCGAGCGTCGTCATTCGACCACCTCGTATTCGATGTTCGCGAGCTCGCGGGAGCTCAACCCCTCGAGGAAGTTGTAGACCGAGAACTCATAGACCGGGCCGACGTCGGTGACCGCCGGCGAGTAGGGTATCGCGAGGTTTCCCGAGGTCGCTAGCTTCCCCTCGAAATTGAGGTGGCGGAGGACGTTGTTGACCGTGCCACAGACGTTGCCGGCGCGCTCGCGGGTCTCTGCGGTGACGTCGACGACGAGGCCGACTTCGGGCGGGACGGTCTCGGGTGTCGGTTCGGGGAAAAGCGGGACACCGTCGATGCCGTACCGCCTGAACGTTAGCGTCCACGACGTCCCGTCGGCGAGCGCCGTGACTTTCTTTCGGGTCCGATCGAGAATCTCATCGAGGCGGGCGAGGATCTCTGGCCCGCGAATCCCACAGAGCATAATCGAACGGTACCCGACGCGCTCGACGCCCTCGAGGAGGTGGTTCACGACCGGCGTTTCCCGGTACTCGGTGCCCTCGATTCGGACACGGCTGTCGCTGACCTGCGTGAAGTCGGCCGTCGAGACGTCAGCGGTTCCGGTGGGCGTCTGGATCGTGTACGGATCCGCCTTCTCATAGAGCGTGTGGGCGGCGACGGACTCCGTCGAGCAGCGTCCGGTCGGTTCCGGCGGTTCGACCTCGGCGTACCCGTCGCCCAGCACCCCGAGGATGCTGTCCGCCTCGCTGTCCCAGTCTGCGGCCATCGGCCCGCACTCCAAAATCTTCCCCAAGTGAACCGCCAACCCCGGGTCAAACCCGTGATACGCCCCGACGGCAGCGTACGGGGCGACATCGACCGATCGACCGCCGAGGATCAGGTCGGTACCGCGGTCGAGCGCTTCGACGTACGGCTCCGCCCCCAGCTGAGCCACGATCCGCTCCGTCCGGTCGACGTCGTCGGTCGACAGCGATTCGCCGACGGGCGCTGGATCGACTCGTCCGTCTTCTACGTACCGCTTCAACTGCTCGCCCGCGATGTCGGCGTAGATTTTTGCGATGTCGATACCGGACTCCAGTCGGCCCGCCACCTCCCTCGCGATGGTTGCGACCGGATCGAGATGCGCCCGTGACCCGGCAATTCCACACGTGCTGATGATCAACGGCACGTCGTGGCGCTCCCGAGCGGCGAGGATGACCTCGAAGTCGTGTCTGAGGAGGTTTTCCGGCCCCCACTCTCCGTCTCCCAAGTAGTTCGGACCGGGGTCGATCGACCCCCCGTCCACGATGATGTAGTCGATGTCATACCGGCTGAGCGCCCGCTCGACGCTTTCTTCCGCCATTCCGTGGCCGAACGCGCCCGCAGGCGTGTAAATGGTTAGTTCTTCCACATTGAACAGTGACACCACACGGCAAATTAATACATCGCATCTGCGGACCGCGGAGCGGTCGGAGCGGCTGATCTACTCGCCCTTGCGTGTCAGTCACAGTCTTTATTTTGCACTGTCTCGAACGGAGTGACGATGAGTGCCAGACAGCGGTTTCGCGACATTCTGACCAACGGGGAAGTAACGACGGCGCCGATCGTCCACGACGCGTTCACCGCGAAGATCGCCGAGGAGGTCGACGGCTTCGAGATGCTCGGGTTGAGCGGATACGGCATCTCGCTGAGCAGTCTGGGGCTCCCCGACGCGGGGTACATTACGATGGACGAGATGGTCGAAAACGCCCGGAACATCGCCAATTCGGTGTCGCTCCCGGTGCTTGCCGACGGCGATACCGGCTTTGGAAACGCGCTGAACGCCCGTCGAACGGCCAGAGAGCTCATACAGAACACGCCCGTCGCCGGCGTGTTCATCGAGGATCAGGTGGCGCCGAAGCGGTGCGGTCACGTCGCCGGCAAACAGATCGTCTCCGAAGAGGAGGCGGTCAAGAAGCTCCAAGCGATGATCGACGTCCGGGACGAACTGGACCCCGACTTCGTCGTGATGGCCCGCACCGACGCGCGAGGCGCTGTGAACGGCAGCCTCGAGTTGGCGATCGAACGGGCGAACGCCTACCGGGATGCCGGCGTCGACGGGATCTTCGTCGAGGGGCCGACCGACGAGGGGGAGGTCCGCGAGATCGGACGGTCGGTTGACGCGCCGCTTATGTACAATCAGATCGGCGTGTCGCCGTACATCGACGAGGAGACGCTCGGGGAGTACGGGTTCAGCATCTCGGCCGTGCTCGCGACGATGTTCCCGACCGCGGTTCACGTCTACGACCACCTCCAAGGCCTGAGCGAGGACGGTATCGCACACGAAGCGGCGTTTCAAGAGCGGATCGAAGATCACCCGGCGGCGGACTTCCACACCCTCGCGGGCTTCGATCGCGTCCGCGAACTCGAAGCGGAGTTCCTCCCCGAGACGGCGCAGGACCGGTACGCCGACTCCGTCGGTCACGTTCCGGGAGAGTCCGACGAATAGGTGCCCGCCGGTCGTTACCGTGCCCCCCGCGGGCACCGGTACGTTGGCGAGAGGACGGATCGCCTCTCAGCGGTGCAGTAGATTTAATTCGTTTTCGACCGAAGCACCGAGTATGACAGACCATATCTCTGTGCCCCGAAGTGCGGACCTCCCCGCCGGATACGACGAGGAAGACCCCTACGCGGACACGGACCTCGACGAACTGCCCGACTGGTGGCAGGAGAACGCCGAGCACTTCCGGGCGTACGGGATGCGCCCGTACCGTCCGCCCCGTTTCACCGACGGTGAGCTGACAACCGAGGTCGTCGACGAGATCGAATCGGAGACCGGAGCGACCGTCGAGTTCCGGGCGGTGAACCCGTCGCCCCAATCGGACTGGGAGATCGTCGTCGACGGCGACGTCGTCGAGCGGATCAGCCGAACCCGCACGGGCGAAGGGTACTCCCAGTACGAGCGCCCCGCCGACGAGGTTCGAAAGCTGATCCTGTCGCATCTCGATGCCGACGGCGAGTGGTAAGCGCCCGGCCGTCGTGGGAACGCTTGTGGATCGGACGGCCCGACCCGGTCGACGCGGAGGGACTCGAAGAAAGTCGTGATCGCTCTCTCGGGTAGCCGATCGAGAGGGACGCCAGTCCGTATCAGAACTCGACGTAGACCGTACCGTCCTCGACGGCGGTGTCGTATACCGGGACCTGATACTTGTCCGAGTCCACGTGATCGCCCGTCTCGATGTCGAACTTCCACGCGTGCCACGGGCACGTGACGTACTTCTGTTCGCTGTCGTACCCCCACGACCACCCGTCGTCTTTCGGGAGCGTCCGCCCGTTTATCTGCCCCTCACAGAGCGGGCCGGCCTGATGGGGACAGAAGTTCAAGACGGCGTGGTACTCCCCGTCGTGGTTGAAGACCGCGATCTCCCGTCCGGAAACCTCCTTGATCACCCGCGATCCCTCCTCTGCTACGTCTCCCACCGCACACACTTCGTGTCGCGTCGTCATTGTTAGCTAATGTCCCAGATATCCATCGCCGTCTCGCCCATCATCCCGCGGACAACCGAGTTGTCGAACTCGGAGTAGATTCGGTTGAACAGTTCCTCCGGCGGGTCGAAGTCCGGGTGCGGGAAATCAGACGCGTACAGGATGTTTTCCGGACCGGCCATTTCGATGGCCATCGCGAGGTGTTTCGGGCTTTTGACGGTGTGGCCCAGCGGCTGCGTCGTGAAGTAGAACTGGTCGTCGATATACTCGCTGGGGAGCTTTTGGACGTAGGGCAGTTCGTGATCGAGTTCCAGGTAGTGGTCGTCCATACGCCACTTCCAGTAGCCGATCCACCCGACGCCGGACTCTTGGAAGACGAACGTCAGGTCGGGATACCGCTCCGGCACTCCCTGATACATCATCGACTGAAGCTGCCACATCTGCGTGAACGGGTGGATCATCGTGTGATCCTCCGAGTACGTCTCGTGCCAGATCCGGGCGAGCGGGAAGATGTGCGACGTGTTCACGCTGGCGCCGTGGAGACAGATCGGGAGGTCGTGTTCCTGGGCGGCCTCGTAGATCGGATCGTACCGGTAGTGACCGAGCGGCGGAACCGCGCCCGTCGACGGGATCTGAACCCCCGCGATGGCGTCGTGATCGGCGACGCGGTGAATCTCCTCGGCGGCGCGCTCCGGGTGGTGGTGGGCGACGGTCATATTCGCCCGGAACCGATCGCTCGGTTCGGTCTCGAACTTGTCGATGAGCCAAGAGTTGTACGCGTTCGCGATCGCGACCGCGAAGCGGGTGTTGTTGACTGTCGGGAGCGCCGCGCCGATCCCCGGGTCCATAATCGCGTAATCGATGCCGAGTTCCTCCATCCGTTCGGCCTTCGGCGCGAGGTTGTTGAAGATCTCTTTGCCGGGTACCTCGCTCTGGAGATACGCGGGCATCGAATGCGTGACCGACAGGATGTCCTGTTCGGGGTTGTCGGTCTTCTCGATGATCTCTTTGTACGCCTCGTTCTCGTCGGAAAAGTACGGCAGGAGGTCGTCTAACGACTCCCCGAAGTGCGAATCGCAACAGACGACTGTCACGTCTTCGAGCGAGAGCGTCCCGCCGGAATCTCCTCCAGCCTGTGTCTCTAATGTCGACATAGTACGCCTTCAGTTATTTGTGCAACCTCATACCATATATACATTTTGGCAAAGATGTTCGACAGCGTCGTCGTCGGATCGTCCCGTGACCGCCGTTGCACGGGCCGGCAAATCAGAACCCCTCGCTTCCCGTCTGTTCCGCCCTCGATCGTATCGTCTCTCTGACCACGTACCCGACCCAAATTCTTTTGAGCTGATACCCTGTGGTCGTTGGTATGGCTCGTTCGCTATCGGCCGATCAACCGAACGTCCTCCTGTTGATCTCTGACCAGCACAACCCGCGGTTCCGAGGCGGCTACTCGGCGACCGACCACGGCGAACCGGTCTCGACGCCGACGCTCGATCGGCTCGCCGCCGAGTCGACGGAGTTCGAATGGGCGTACTGCGGGATGCCGCTGTGTACGCCCTCGCGACTGTGTCTGCTCACGAGTCGACACGCGGCGGACGCCGGCGCTTGGGGCAACGAGGACATGTTGCCAGCGGACGCCGAAACGCTGCCGGAGACGTTTTCCTCGGGGGGATATGAGACCTGCTTGGTCGGCAAAATGCATCTCGGCGGCACGCGCCAGTTCGGCGGATTCGACCACCGCCCGTACGGCGACCTCACGGGACGGGCAGGTCACCAGTACGAACCCCCGAATCCGCAACAGGAGATCAGCCCGCGGGCCACCGAGCTGCTGACCGAGGCGGGCGTGACGAACATCCCCGAGAGCCTCCTCCAAGAACAGAACGTCCTTCGGGAGTCGGTCTCGTTCCTCAGAGAGTACCGGAACCGTAACCCCGAGTCGCCGTGGTTCCTCTGTGCGTCGTTCAACCGCCCCCACTGGCCCCGGACCGCGCCGAAGCGGTTCGTCGACGACTACTGGCCCGACGGGGCACCGATGCCGACGGTCACCGAAGCGGACTCCGACACGTCCGATCACCCCCTCACGGTCCACCGTCGGAGCCGGTACGACACCGACAGGCTCGACGAGGAGACCGTCCGGAAAGCCAGAGCCGGGTACATGGCCTGCGTCGCGTACATCGATGAGATCCTGAACGACTTCCTCACGACGCTGGAGCGCGACGGCTTCCTCGAGGACACGATCGTGGTCTACATAAGCGACCACGGGGAGATGGCGGGGGAACACGGCCTCTGGGACAAGAACACGTGGCACGAGGGATCGATCCGCGTTCCGTTTTTCGTCTCCCTCCCCGAGCGGTACGACGCGGACCAACCCGACCGCGTGCGGACGCCAGTGAGCCTCCTTGACCTCTATCCGACGCTCGCTTCGCTGGCCGGTCTCGACCTATCGGACGAGGTGGACGGCACCGACCTCTCCCGCGCGCTCCTGTCCGGTACCGAACCGGACCGAGCGCCCGTCTACGTCGACAACTTCCACCGCTCGAACACGGACGTGCACTTCCGGGTGGTCCGAGACGGCCCCTACAAGTACGTCCGATTCCTCGACGCCGACGACCTGTTCTTCGACCTGTCCGCGTGTCCAACCGAGCGGACGAACCACTTCGACGACGCCGATGGGGCGGCGAGACAGGCGCGCGACGAGTTGCGCGCCCTCGCGGAGGAGTTCTCTTTCGAGGCCGCCGACCGGAAATATCGGCGGGACGTCAGACGGCGGGCCGAACGGCGACTCGCGATTCCCCGAGGGAGGGGGAACGCGTACCTGATGCCCTACGGGTCAGTTATCGACGCCGACGCGTTCCTGTATCATCCCCGCGCGTTCACCGACTCACCGTCGGAAGCGTTCGCCGATTTCCCCGACGACCGACCGTCCGAGTCCGAGTGACAGCGCCGTCGACGTCGCGGTCACGAATCCCCCGTCCGCCTCATAATGATTGTTCTCACTTTTCACCGGTGAGTGTCCACCCCGTGGGCGGCGCTCACCGGTACGAGACGAGAACAATCAGTATCAGTATCAGTATCAGTCGACCAGTTGCGTCACGATGGGGCAGTCCGCGTTCAAGAGGATGCTCTGGGCGATATCGCCGAAGATCGCCTTTCCGGCGGGCGAGCGTCGACGCCCGCTGATCACGAGAAAGCGCGGGTCGACGCGGTCGACCTCCGCGAGAATCTCGTCGGTCACGCTTCCAACGCGCCCGCGCGGCTCCATGTTCTCCGGCTGACCGCCGAGCGTCTCCTCGACGAATTTCATCACGAACCGCTCTGCGCTCTCTTCTTCCTGACTCAGGGAGAAATCGTCGAACTCGGGCATCTTCTGCACCAACTCTCGGTGTCGGTTGTAGTTCTCCTCTGGGACCACGTGGAGCACGATGAGCGTCTCGTTGTATTTCTCTGCGAGATCGTGAGCGGTTTCGAGCACCAGTCGTGACCGTTCCGTCTCATCGATGGCGGCTAGAATGGCCATACCAGCACATCACGGCCCCTCATCAAATAGATGTCCCCCGCTCGGCAGAATTGGGCGGTGTCTCGCCACCGCGGCAGTGGCAGGCCCGCGCTCACTCGCGGTTCGCGGCGTCGGCATCCCCTCTGTGGAGGTGGCACGCCGAGTAGTGCTCTCCCTCGCCGAGCACCGTGTCAACGACGTAGTCCGGCTGGCGGACGGCACAGATGCTGTTGTCCTGAAACGTCCGCAGGAGCAGGTCGCCCGCGGTCTCCCACGACCCCTCCGCGACCCGCTCGATCGCGTCGTCGATGACCTCGCCCGGCTCGCCGGCGGGGAGTCCCATCGGGAAGTACTCCTCGAGCACCCCCTCGCGGCTCTCGTAGGTGAACTCGCGGCGCTTCACCGCCCGAATGAACGAGAGCAGCGCGTCCCACCGGTCAGACCTGATGTCGTAGGACTCCAGTCGCGCGTCCCGAACCGCCTCGGACAGTTCTTGGGGGGCGACGTCTCCGACCCCCGGCTGGAGTAGCTCGCGGCACCGAGTCCGGAAGCGGCAACCCGACGGCGGATCGATCGGGCTCGGTACGTCTCCCTCGTGGTTCACTCGGACCCCCCGGCTCCGCGGATCCGGGGACGGAACTGAGGCCAACAGGGTCTGCGTGTAGGGGTGCTGTGGGTTCTCGAACAGCTCCTCTTTCTCGGCCTGCTCGACGATCTTCCCCAGATACATCACCGCGACGGTGTCCGCGATGTACCGAACCACGCTCAGGTTGTGCGAGATGAACAGATAGGAGATATCGAACGCGTCTTGCAGTTCGAGCATCGTATTCAGCACCTGCGCTTGGATCGAGACGTCGAGCGCGGATACCGGCTCGTCGCAGACGATGAGTTCCGGATCCGTCGCGAGCGCCCGTGCGAGGTTGATCCGTTGGCGCTGTCCCCCCGAGAACTCGTGGGGGTATCGGTTGTAGTAGGACGGATCGAGGCCGACCATCGACAGCAGCTCTCTCGTCCGCTCCGGACGAGTCTCCTTCGTGCGGACCCCGTGGGCTTTCATGGGCTCCTCGATGCTCTCTCCGATCGTCATTCGCGGATCGAGCGAGGACTGAGGGTCCTGTGAAATCAGCTGCACGTCCTTTCGGAGCGAGCGCATTTCGCTGTTTGACAACGCCGCGAGGTCCTGCCCTCGAAACCGGACCGCCCCGGAGGTCGGATCTTCGAGCCTGAGCACTGTCCGCGCCAGCGTGGACTTCCCACAGCCCGACTCGCCGACGAGTGCGAACGTCTCGCCCTCGCCGATCGTGAAGCTGACGTCGTCGACGGCTTTGACGTCCGGGCTCCCGAAGAAGCCGGAGAGAAATCCGGTGTCCGACTGGAAGTACTTCGCGAGGCCCTCCACTTCGAGCAGCGGTTCGGTCGACTCTCCGAGCCGCTCAGCCGGCGTCTCGGCCGACGGCGTGGGCGATTCAGCCATCCGCGCCCCCCGTTTGCTGCTCGACGGACGGAGCGGACGCGCCTCCGCTCGACGCGATCGTCTCACCCGACGGGGCAAGCGGCTCGCTCTCCTCGTATCGTTCCGCGCTGTGCTTCAGACACGCAGCCACGTGATCGGAGTGATCCATCTCGACGGGGTCGGGCGATGTCCGTCGACAGATCTCTTTCGCGTCCGGACAGCGCGTGTGGAACCGACAACCGGACGGCGGATTGACCGCGGACGGCATCACGCCGGCGATCGGTTCGATCTCCTCGACTGTCTGGTCGGGCCGCGGAATCGAGTTCAGCAGCGCTTGCGTGTACGGGTGGCTGGTCTCGTAGAAAATCTCGTCCACCGGTCCCTGTTCGACGATCTCGCCGAGGTACATCACGTTCACCCTGTCGCAGATCTCCGAGACGACGCCCATGTCGTGGGTGACCCAGATGAAACTCGTATTGATCTCCGTTTGGATATCGCGTACGAGGTCGAGAATCTGCGCCTCGACTGTGACGTCCAGGGCCGTGGTCGGTTCATCGGCGATGATGAGGTCCGGTTGACACCCCAAGGCCATCGCAATCAGCACTCGCTGACGCATTCCGCCGGAGAACTCGTGTGGGTAATCGTCGAATCGGTCTTCCGGCTCCGGAATGCCGACCTTCCGCAACATAGAGACGGCCTCGGACCGGGCCGCTTCGCCCGTCAAATCCCGATTCAAACTGATGAACTCCTGAATCTGACTCCCGACGGTGTAGACCGGATTGAGGCTGTCAGTCGGGTTCTGGAAGATCACGGCGACCTTCGAGCCCCGGACGTCGCGTCGCATCTCGGCCTCGGTCAGCATGTCGCTGTCTTCGACCCGCCCGTCCGGGCCGTAGTCGTATCCGGCGAGCAATTGGTCTCTGAGGCGTATCTCCCCGCCGGTCATCTTCCCGCCTCCCTCGAGGAGGCGTAAGATGCTCATCACGGTGACGCTCTTGCCGGCACCGGACTCCCCGACGAGGCCGACAATCTCGCCCTCGCGGACGTCGAAGGACACCCCGCCGACGGCGTTCACCGTCCCGTAATCGGTTTCGAATTGTACGTGAAGATCCTCTACTGACAGTATTGTGTTCTCGCTCATATCAATCGTTTCGCGGATCGGTCGCATCTTGCAGCCCGTCGCCCAAGAGATTGAACCCCATAATTGTCACCAGTATCGATAGTCCGGGCCAGATACTCAACCACGGATTGACGTAGATGTTTTGCTGGGCCATGTACAGCATCTGTCCCCAGTCAGGCGTCGGCGGCTGCACCCCGTATCCGAGGAAGGAGAGTCCGGCCACGATGAGAATAACGACACCGATCCGGAGCGTGATGTAGACGAGCACTGGCGCGAAGCTGTTCGGAATGACGTGCCGGAGAATGATCGTTCGCTCTTTCACCCCCGACGCCTTCGCGGCCTCGATGTAGCTCAGTTCGCGGATGCTCAGCACGCGGCTGCGAATGACGCGAGCGAACACCGGAATCGAGACGATTCCCACCCCGGTCATCGTGAACCAGATGTTCGGGTTCCGCCTCGAGACGAACACGGTGAAGACGATCACTAACACGACCGCCGGGATCGCGTAGATCGTCTCGACAGCCCGCATCGTCACGTCGTCGACCCATCCGCCGAAGTAGCCGCCGACGGTGCCGGCCGCGATGCCGCCGACCGCGCCGATTGCCGTGGCGACGATCCCCGCGGTGATGGAGATGCGCGACCCGTAGAGCAGCCGGCTGAGGTAGTCCCGGCCCTGATCGTCCGTTCCCAGCGGGTGTTCCCACGTTCCGCCCTCGACGAACGCCGGCGGGCGGTGCGTTTCCATCTCTCCGGGAGCTGGCAACCGCTCTGGGTTCTGCAGCACCGGAAGCGCTTCTCCGATCGCGTAGTTTTCTAGCATCCCGCCCGTGATCGTAGAGAGGTGAGCGTCGATACTGGAGAACGCGGCGACGGCCACGACGACCGCGATGATGTACATTCCGATCCGTGCGGAGAAGTCCCGCTTGACTTTCCGAAGCACCTCTCGGCCGCCGACTTTCCGTGTCTCCGGTGCCGTCTCTTCGTCCGTCTGTTGGTCTATTGTGCTCATCGGTCTCACCGCTCTCCGTACGTCACGCGCGGGTCGATGTACGCGTAGGCGATGTCAGTAATCACGACCCCGATGAGAAAGATGACGGCCAACACGAGGGTGACACTCATCACCACTTGGTAGTCCTGTACCTGAATCGAACTCAGGAGGAGCCTTCCCATCCCGTTGATGTTGAAGACCTCCTCGATGACGACCGAACCGCCGAGCGCCGTCGAGAGGTTGAGGCCGACGATCGTAATCACCGGGAGCTGCGCCGGTCGGAACGCGTGCCGCCGAAGGATCGTCTGTTCCGGCACGCCGTAGGCTCGGGCGGTTTGCACGTACTCCTCTCGGAGGCTTTCGAGCATTGACGTCCGCTCGATACGCATCAATACCGCCATCTGGAGGGTCCCGAGGGCGATCATCGGCAACAGTAAGTGACGGGCAGTCTGCACGTACAGCTCGAGTTGCGAGCCGTAGCCGTAGTGGGAGGGGGGCCGCCACGGATACACTAGATTGCCGCTGGGGAGCCAGCCGAGGACGACCGAAAAGAGGATGATCATCATAATCCCGATCCAAAATCCGGGGGTCGACACCCCGATCAGCGCGAGAATCCGAGACGCGTGATCGGGCAGGTCGTTGTGGAACTTCGCGGCCACGACGCCGAGCGGGATCGACGTCGTCAGTGCGAGGAGATACGCCGACAGGACCAAAAGCAGCGTCGGACCGACCCGTTCGATCATCAGCGACGAGACCGGCTGTTCGTAGTAGATACTGTAACCCAAGTCACCGACGAGGAGCCCCGAGACGTACGAGAGATACCGCTCGTGCAGGGGCTGATCAAGCCCGTACCGCGCCTCCAGGTTGTTGATCAACTCCTGTGTGATTTCTTGACCCTGCAGCTGCGCCAGAATCGGGTTACCGGGAAGCGAATTCACCAAGACGAAGATGATCAGCGATATCGCTATCAGTACGGGAATCGTCTGCAATAGCCGTTTCAGTGTGTACCGTAGTAACGTCATAGACACCTATTGTAGTTGTTCTTGGCGGTGCAGCTGTCGTTAGCCCTGAAGGGAGGCGTTGTTCCGGGGCGAGTACGCCCGGAGCATCTCCATCGGCAACCCGATCGGCGGGTAGTCTTGGACGACGGTCCGTTTTCCGATGTGGGCGTTCGCCACCGCAACCGGGTGTGAAATCGTCTGCTCGAGGATCTCTCGAATGATGGAATCGTAGAGTTCACTGCGCCGCTCTCTGTCGACTGTTCGCCGTGCCTCTTCGATCCGCGAGTGGAAGTCCTCGTCTTGGTAGTAGTTCCCCTGGGTGATTCCCGCCTGCTCCTCGTAGAACAGGTTCCAGATGAAGTCGTCCGGATCGAGGATCGAATTCCCGTACCCGAGACCGAACATCGCGACGTCCTCGGCGTCCCCGCTGAATACCACGTCCGCGAACCGTCCCGACCCGTACTGCTGTACCTGCGGGTTGATGTCGACACCGTATTCGCTGAGGGCCTGCAGCCGTCCGGCGAGCATCTCGTTGAAGCGCGGATAATAGCCGCGGTTCAGTGAGACGAGTTGCGGCTCCCACCCGTCGGGGACGTTGCCGTCGAGTAGCTCCGCCGCCCGTTCGGGGTCATACCCCGGCTTCAGCTCCGCGTACTCCTCCACCGGTAGCTCCCAGTTCTCCAGAATCGTGTCCGTGAGCGGCGAGACGAGCCGTTGCCCCTCGCCGTTCAGGACGTTGTTGATGAACTCCTCGGTCGAAAACGCGTAGGCAATCCCCTTTCTGACGTCGGGGTTCGCGGTCGGGCCGTCCCGACAGTTGAATTCGATGTACAGCGGCGCGAACCCGTTTGTCGAGTCGTTCGTACAGTCCTCGTTCGATTCGATTGTGTTCCAGTCGGCCGGCGGAAGGCGGGTCGTCGCGTGGATGTCGCCCGCCAGCAGCTGTGAGAGCCTCGCGGAGTTGTCCGGGATCGGCATCCACCGGATCGAGGGGATGTTGGGCTGGGGATCGTCCCAGTAGTCGTCCCACCGCTCTAAGTCGATGTAGTCGCCCTCGACGTGGTCGACGTACCGGTACGGTCCCGAGCCCACCGGGTTGTTGTAGAACCCCTCGGGGTCCTCTTCGCGAACTGATTTCGGGACGATGTGTGTCATCAGCCGCTCTCTGAACGGCGCGACGACCTGTTTCAGATCGAGCTGGACCGTCGTGTCGTCGACGACCGCGCTCGATTCCGTGTCCAAGTAACTGATCTCACCACTCGTTGGCGCCTCCTCTTCGATCCGGCCCACGAACGAGTACAGGACGTCTTCGGCCGTCACCGGGTCGCCGTTCTGGAAACGCGCTTGGTCTGTGATCTCGATGATGTACCGCTGCCCGGAACGTTCCACCTCCGGTTCGGCGGTCGCGACTTTCGGCTGGATCTGGTAGTTCTCGTCGTACTCATACAGCATATCGTAGATGTGGTGGTTGATCCGGGTCGAGAGCGACCGGAGCGCGATGAAGGGATCGTAGTCGTGTCGCGGCTCGTCCTCCAGACCGACCCGAAGCTGGGTCTGGGACTCCCCGTCGGACCCGGAATCCCCGGAACCGTCCTCTCCCGTCGACCCTGACCCGTCGTCCCCGTTCCCGCTGCACCCGGCGAGCAGGACCGCCGACGTGACTGCACCGGTTCGGAGGAGTCGACGTCGTGAGTATACGGACTCGTGGCTGTTATGCGAACGCATACCTACACGCAGAGAGACCATCCGTAATAAAAATTGGGTATTGACGAGACGACCGATTATGACCCGGCGAATGTCCTATCACCCTTTTCGTGCGTGCCTGCTTGGACCCAGCAGCGACCCGACCCCACAGTTCCTCCCGAATCTTTATAATGTGTGATGTTACCACACCATACGTATGCCTGACGAAGATAGCGACAGCGACGACGGGGGACTATTCGAGGTGCCCAGACGCACTGCGCTGTACGGACTCGGCGGACTGGCCGCCGGGATGGGTATCGGTGCTGGCGTCACCCAGACCAGCAGCGCTCAGCGGGCGACTGATGGGACACCACCAGATACCGCTGAGGACTCGGGCGGCCGCTCCTCCGTCTCGACCCGTCTCGCGGAGACCCCCCCCCGGCGACAAGTTCGGAAAAGTTGGAATCGGACCGTACGCCCACTCGCTTCAGATGAGCGGGACCCGTCGGCCCGCGTGGATGATCCAGCCGTTCAACGAACGGACTGAGGTCTCAGGGAACGAATATGAAGATGTTGGGTCGAACATCGGATATGGGACGATTCCGTTCCCTCCGGGACACGTTCCGGTCTTACGTGTGGTCAGTCACTTCGAGGGAGACGACGAGACGACGACGAGTCTCCGGGTTTCGATCGCCAATATTCCGGGGAGAACTACTGAGTCCGGCGATTTCGTTCCGCTCGACAGAGATCAAGACCCGCGTCAAACCATCGTCGAACTCACCGGCCAAGGCACGACGCAGGTGTACGAGGAAGCCTACCTGACCGAGTTTGAAGACGTCGTCGCCGGTGGTGCCGGGGGAGGAACCAACGGCACCGAGTACCCCATCAATACGTTCATCATCGAAGCGAAGACTGGGAGTGTATCGGGGTCGTCTTTCGTTACCGATGCGACCACTGTTTCGCTCGAACTGGAGGCCCTGTAATGGTCCGCATTGGATGGCTCTCTGACAGTCACGTCGACCCCTTCTCTTCACCCGACGTCGACCGGACTGATCTGCCCGGAGCAGGCGAACGACTCACTCAGGACATCCGTTCCCTGTTTGAGACCTACGGGATCAGCGATCTGTACTTTAACGGTGACGCAGTCTTCCAGAGCGACTCCTTCTGGAGCGGGAACTACGCCCACTCGACACCGGAGTACTATGACCGGTTCTGGGAACTAGTCGATGCCAGTGGTCACGGCGACAACGTCGTTGCCGCACCCGGGAACCACGATACCCCGCTTCAGTACTTCGTGGAGTCGGACGACCGCGCCCGTCTCCGGTACAAGAAGGAGTACGACGGTGTAACCGTATTTATGATGAATACCGCCGGCACTGGCTGGGTGAGCGGCTCGGCGGATATGGGGTACGGATGGACGAACGGATACGTCCCGTATAAGGACCTCAGGTGGCTGGATCGCGAACTGGAGAAGGCAGGGGATAACGCTAAAGTGGTCTACTTCCACCACCACGCGACGCTTACGCCCGGTGATCCGCTGGCGAGTTCACAGACGGAGACACAGGAACTAACAAACCTCTACTGGGTCTGTCGGAACCACAGCACGGTTCACGACATTCTCTCGTCGTACGACAAGGTCGTCTGTCCGCAGGGGCACACCGCGCAGGCGGCGGCAGAGGGGTCATCGAACGTCGATGGAGTGGAATATCTCTACAAGAAGCACTACTATCACGTCTACACGGGTGAGGTCACCACCTACGCCTTCCTCGACGTCGGTGCGGACGGCGTGACAGTCACAACTGTCGATCACAACTCCGGCGAGGAGAACACGATTCTCGAAAAGCAGTTCTAACGAGAGCCGTGGACGGTCTGGGTCACGTCCCGGACAATCTCCATCGCGTCTTGCAGCTCCTCGGTCCCCGCCGCGTACGACAGCCGCGCGTAGCCAGCGCCGTTTTCGCCGAAGACGTCGCCGGGGACGACGATCAGACCGTGCTCCAGCATCGCATCACACCACCCGGACGGAACCTCGGGCATCACGTAGAAGGATCCTTCGGGAACCGTAACGTCCAGCCCGGCGTCTTCGAGTCCGTCCACGACGAGATCACGCCGCTTCTCGAACGTGTCGACCATCTCCGTCACCGGATCTTGCGGGCCTGCGAGTGCCGCCTCCGCGGCGTACTGTGCCGGCGCCGACGCGCAGGCCTGAATCGACTGGTGGATCTTGAGCATCTCGTCGATCCGCCGCGTGGATCCGAGTACCCATCCGAGCCGCCACCCCGTCATCGAGTACGTCTTCGAGGTCGCGCTCACGACGACGACGTTGTCGGATTCGGCGAATTCCAGCGGGGAGTAGTGCGCTCCTTGGTAGACGATGCGCTCGTACACCTCGTCTGAGACGCACAGAACGTCGTGCTCGTCTGCGATACGGGCGAACGCGCGCATATCCGCCTCACTCTGGACCGCCCCGGTCGGATTCGCCGGGCTGTTCACGATAAATGCCGCTGTCTCGTCCGTGAGGGCCGCTTCAACGGCTGCGGGATCGAGCGTGAGATCGTCCCGGAGTCCGACGGGCTTCGGCGTCCCGCCGGCGACTCTGGTCAGCATATCGTAGGAGACGAACCCCGGATCGGGGAAGATGACTTCCTCCCCGGCGCTCACGTGGGCTTCGAGTGCCAGATGCAGCGCCTCGGAGCCACCGGCGGTGGCGATGATGTCGTCCGGATCGACCGCGAGGCCGTAGTCGCGGTCGTACTTCGCGGCGATGGCGTCCCGGAGCGAGTGCGTCCCCTTGTTCGGCGTGTACGCGTCGGCGTTGCCGTTCCGTATCGCTTCGAGCGCCCGACGCCGGGCGTGCTCGGGCGTCGGAAAGTCCGGCTGACCGAGACCGAGGTTGATCGCGTCGTCAGCGGCCGAATCGAACACCTTTCGAATGCCTGACGGCGAAACGCTCTGAATCCTCTCGGAGAACGAGGCCATACACCCACGGCGAAGGCGAGTGTATTAGAAGTTATTATCGTAGCGCCTGTGAGACGAGGGAGGAATGTCGCGAGACGCGTGACGATCGTACGACCGAACGGACGCGACACACACGTCAGAGAAACACTTTTTCCGCCGCAACGACTCGTGGCAGTATGGACCGAGACGGTTCGACAGCCGAGACGTTGGCCACATTCGTCGGCGAATTGACCTACAGCGATCTCCCGTCGGAGGCCCCGCCGATCGTACAACAGTGCGTCTTAGACACCGTCGGTGTGACCATTGCCGGACTCGACGAGGGAGCGGGACGGGTCACCTGCGAGGTCGACCGTCGTCTCTCGGCGCAACCGTCCGGCGTGCCGATACCCGGGACCGACCACCGCACGTCGCCGACAAACGCGGGCCTGATTCTCGGGACGGCGGCCCACGGCCTCGACTACGACGACGTGGGGCCGAGTATGACGGGCCACCCGAGCGCGACGCTGGTCCCGCCGCTTCTCGCCGTCGCGAGCGACGTCGATTCCGTCACCGGCCGCGAAGCGATCACCGCGTTTGTCGCCGGGTACGAAGTCGAGTGTTACCTCGACAGCGCCCTCACGCCGGCACACGTACAGAACGGATGGCACCCGACAGCGATCTTGGGTCCGTTCGGCGCAGCCACGGTCGCGGCGGTGCTGTTGGATCTCGACGTGACCGCGATCCGTAACGCGCTGAACATCTGCGTCTCGCTCTCGTCCGGGTCCAGCGCTAACGTCGGCAGTATGACGAAGCCCCTCCACGCCGGGCACGCCGTTCGATCCGGAATCACGGCCGCCTACCTCGCGGACGGCGGATTTACGGCCTCCGAGGAGGCCTTCGACCACGAGGAGGGGTTCTTCGAGTTGTTCTCCGGTTCGGACGCGGTCGGGGAGGCCACGCATCGCCTCGGAGACACGTGGGGAATTATCGAGGACGGCGGCATCTTCAAAAAGTACCCGTCGTGCTACTACACGCACGCGGGCATCGAACTGATGGAAGAGCTGAAAGCCGAGCACGATCTCACTGCGGACTCGATCGACCGGATAGAGGCGGTCGTCTCGGAAGGCGCAAAGCTCGAAAATCCCGCTCCCGCGACGGGACTGGAAGCGAAGTTCTCCAACCACTACACGATCGCCTGTGCGCTCCTGTATGACTCGATTGGCCTCGACCTCTTTCGCGACGAGGCGCTGCCGAACGAGCGGACTCGCGAAGTCGGTGAACGCATAACTGTTTCAGTCGACCCCGATCTCGAGTACACGTCTTTCACTACCGAGCTTCGGGTCACGACCACCGACGGTGCCGAACTTCGCCGCCGGAAGGAGACCCCACCGGGATACCCCGGGAACCGTGTCTCTCGGGACGAACTCCACGATAAGTTCAGCGACTGCGTGCAAACGAGACTACGCAGAGACCAAGCCGAGGCGTTGCTGGAGACGATTGAGGGGCTCGACGAGATGGACGACATCGGACGGATCCTCACAGTCTCATAGCACAAGTTGTCACCACCTCGGCGGATCAATTCCGCAAGACCGTCCTACTGTCTCTTTCCGTCCAGTGATAGTGAACGCTCTGGCCGCAGTCCGACAGAGCGTGAGAGCGAAGTACGATCCCCGCTGGGCGGACTGTAGGCTCGAGGCGTCTCAAATCGGATCGAGCATAGCGTTTCTCGACCGTTCGCCGCCGCCTCAGTGCGTCGCTTACGCGCGAACTCTTCAGTGCCGGATGGCCACTTTTGCCTGTCACACGTGTACATACAACGTGGCACCACTCGTGCGAGCGAACCGGGGGTGACAACGGTACTGCCCCCGCTGCGTCAGTCCGGCGGCGATCCCCAGACGACGTATTTTATCATCTGGTAATACTGAACAATGCCGGTTACCGATGTAGGTAACGGGCGTACACTTGTTATCTAACAGGATACCGAAAATTCTCCCGAAATGAATAGACATACAGTGAGCGTACCGAATTATTTTTCATAATATATTCACAAAAACGGGGAGGGACTCGTTCAATACTGCTGGACGATCCCCGTGAGAAGTCGGGTGCGCGACCGAGAAGGGGAGCGAGTGTCGTCGGGTTCACACGTCATCGCCCATTCGGTCGTGCGACCGCTCTCTCCCCAAAGAGGTTTTATATGTGCTTTTCTTGACTACGCCTATGACAACGGGGACACCCCCGATGATGTCCGTTCAGCGTGCGTTCAAGGTCATCGAAGTGCTCTTGCAACGACGGGCTATCGGACCGTCTGAGCTGTCCGATCGACTCGACCTCCCGAAGAGCACTGCTCATCTCTATCTCCGATCGCTCGAGGAGGCAGGGTACCTCGTCAACGACGGCGGGAGTTACGAGCTCAGTTACCAGTTTCTGACGATCGGCTCGCAGCTGAAGTTCCACAACCGGCTCTTTCAGGTCGCAAAGAGGGACATCTCCGATCTCACGAGAGAAACCGAAGAGCTGGTGACACTCATCGTAGAACAGGGTGGACGCTCGTTCATCCTGCATCAGGAGATGGGAGACAAGGGGCTCGAGTTGGGAACGTATCCGGGTCAATCACTGCCGTTACACACGCACGCATCTGGTAAAGTCTTCCTCGCGTATATGGACACCGAGCGGAAGGACGCGATACTCGACGAGCACGGCTTACATCCGGTGACGGAAGAGACCATCACGGACCGTGGGACGCTCGAGGCCGAAATCGACCGAATACGGGAGGCGAAGTACGCGTACGACTGGAACGAGCAGGTCCGGGGGATGGGGGTCATCTCCGTCCCACTCGTCGTCGCTACCGAACTGAAAGGGGTCCTCGCGATCGCGTGTCCCACCGGCCGCATCACGAACAAAAACTACCGACAGGAGCTGTTGCAGCACCTGCGTAGCACGGTAGATACGATCACGATAAAGTATCAGTACGGAACGTGACCGAGCGCACGATGACGCCTGAGATCCACTCGTCGGTGAGATCGGCGAAAATGACAAACCACCTACACAAAATTTATAATTATCGAATATTCTCTTGGTAGTATGCGTCGCAGAGAGGTTATCAAGACAGGCGTATGTGCAACTGGACTCCTCGGTTTAGCCGGCTGCAGCGGCGGTGGCACCGGAACCGAGGGCGAATCGACGAGTCAGTCGAGAACGACCACCGGCGGTTCCGCCGGTAGCCAGACGTCGTCGGCCGGCGGTGATGCCATCAAGATCGGGACGCTCCACGCGCTCGCACCCCCCGTCATCGACGCTGCGAAGCAGGAACAACGCGGTGTGAAGCTAGCGGTGAACCGGATCAACGAAGCGGGAGGAATCGACGGGCAGCAGGTGGAGGTCATCCACGAAAACACGAACGCGAATCCGAAAACCGCATTGGAGAAAGCGCAGCGACTGATCGAGAACGAGAACGTCGACCTCCTGTACGGAGCCAATCTCTCTCCGAGCGCGCTGCGGATCGCTCCCTACACCAACGAGGAGAACACTCCGTATCTCACGCCGGTTTCCTCGACGGCGTTGGCCGGCGAAGCGTGCCAACAGTCGACGTTCCCAACGAACATCGACCCGACCACCCGGAGTAAAGCGATCGTGCCAACGATGCTGGAACGCTCCGGTTCGCAAGGGTGGATACACATCCTGGACTTCGCGTGGGGGCACGACGTCCGAGACGGCGTCCAAGCCGCGCTGGCCGATCGAGACGCAGAGGTGCTGGACGTCACGACGTCGGCGCTTGACGCGACTGACTTCTCGAACGTCGTCAGTCAGATATCGTCTGCGGACCCGGACTGGGCGTACCTCGGCGTTGCCGGTGGTGCCCTCGTCGGGTTCCTCAAACAGGCACAACAGTTTGGGCTCGCAGAGCAAGTCGATCTCTACGGCCCTGCGTCGAGTCAGCCAACCCGCCAGGGAGCGGGGGGCGCGATAGAGGGGTACGTTTCGCAGGCTCGCTTCACCCCGTTCTACGATTCCGCAGAGAACGACCAGTTCGTAAGTAGCTTCGCCGCCGAGTACGACTCGTTGCCCAACGACTACGCGAAAGACGCGTGGGAGGCGTTGCACCTGTACAAGGCAGCGGTAGAGGAGGCCGGTACGACGTCGTTCGGCGATGTCACCGCGGCGCTCGAGTCTGTTCAGGTCGTGGGACCGATGGGTGAGGTGTCGTTCAGGGAGTGTGATCACTCCTGTCAGCGGCCGGTCCACGTCGCTGAAATGGTTGCATCCGAGGAATACGGGTATCCGTGCGGCGATATCATCACCACGCTCGACAGCGAGTCGAAGATGGTTCCGTGTGAGGAGTCGGGCTGCTCGCGATAGCTTGAGCCGGAGCCAATGTCATTTAGTAACCTCTTCGTCGTGCAGTTGCTTAACGGGGTCGCGCTGGGGCTCCTCTACGTGCTCGTGGCCTCCGGGCTCTCCGTCATCTTCGGCGTCTCGGGCATCCTCAACTTCGCCCACGGAAGCCTCTATATGCTCGGTGCGTACCTCGGTGTGGTCGTGATGGGCGCCACCGGGAACTTCTGGCTGGCGCTTCTCCTCGCCCCGCTTCTGGTCGGGGCCGCCAGCGGCGTCATCGAGCGGCTGACGCTCCACCACCTCTATGACCGACCGGTGGCGTATCAGCTGCTTCTCACGTTCGGCCTCTCGCTCATGATCATCGAAGGGACTGGCGCCGTCTTCGGGAGTCAACGAGCGTTTCCGACGCCCGAAGCGCTCGCCGGTCCGATCCAGTTCGGCGGCATCTTCTATCCCAAGTACCGGCTGTTCGTCATCGGCGCGAGCATCCTCGTTTCGATCGGCATCTGGGCGTTTTTCCGCTACACTGATTTCGGCTTGGTCGTTCGTGCCGGGTCGCAGAACCGCGAGATGGTCAAGAGCTTGGGTATCGATGTTTCGCGGTATTTCACGCTCGTGTTCGTCCTCGGATCCGTCCTCGCGGCGGTCGCCGGCGTGCTCGCCGCGCCACTGTTCGCCGTGAATACGAACATGGGCAACGAGATACTGCTGGTTTCATTTATCGTTGTCATCCTGGGCGGACTGGGAAGTTTCCGCGGCTCCGTGATCGCGGGCCTGTTGATCGGCGTGACGACGACCTTGGGTGAGACGTACGTCCCGCAGCTCACCGGATTCTACATCTACGGGATCCTCCTCGGAACCCTCCTTCTCCGTCCGCAAGGCCTGTTCGGTCAGTACGACCTCGCGAAGGTGGCCTCGAAGGCCTCGAAGATCAGCTATCAGCGACGAATCGACCCGGTTCCGATCCGTGACCGCCGCGCGCTCGCGGCTGTCGCCGTGATGGCTCTCATTCCGATCATCGCGGTCGGCGTCGGTTCAGCGTACTACGTCGGCGTCCTCAGTATTATGCTCGTGTGGGGGCTCATCGCCCTGAGCCTCGATCTCGCCCTCGGGCGACTCGGCCTCCTCTCGTTCGGTCACGCCGCGTTCTTCGGTCTCGGCGCCTACGCCACCGGTCTGCTCTTTCTCAATGCCACGAACTCGCTGCTCGTCGCCCTCCTCGTTGCGGTCCCGCTCACCGTGGCCGTCGCGTGGCTTGTCGGGGCGGTCTCTATCCGATTCGCCGGCGTCTTCTTCGCGATGGTCACCTTGGCGATCACACAGCTGTTCTACCAACTCTCGGTGACGTGGACGGACTTGACCGGCGGATCCGATGGCCTCACTGCGCTCCCGTCACCGACGCTCCTCGGAGTCACTGTCGACAGTACGGTCGTGTTCTACTACATCACGCTCGCATCTGTCGTCGTCACGTACGGACTCGTCGTTCGGATGTTGGACTCGCCGTTCGGCCGAGTGATAGAGGCCATCCGTGAAGGGGAACGCCGGACCTCGTTCCTCGGCTATGACACGTCGGTGTACAAGCGACGGACGCTCGCGCTGTCGGGTGGCGTCGCCGGCGTCGCCGGCGTGCTCTACGCCGGATCACAGAGCGTCGTGACGCCCAACGTCCTCCACTGGACGATTTCCGGCGACGCGCTGTTCAGTGTCATTCTCGGCGGGATGGGAACCCTGTTTGGGCCGCTGATCGGCGGCGGTATCTACGCGGGAATGCAACTGCTGCTCTCGTCGTACATCGACAGTTGGCGCTTCGTTCTCGGGCTCTTACTCGTTCTGACTGTGATGTTCGCTCCGCGCGGCCTCGTGAGCGTCTACTCGAAACTCGCCGGATTCGTCGGGCCTCGATTCGGTCGCCCCGACGGGTCGGCCGGGGAGGGCGGACCGAGTGTTCCGGAAGCGAGCGCGAACGCCTCGGAGGAAAACCGATGACGGTGCTCCGAACGGAGAACCTGACACAACGGTTCGGTGAGCTGACCGCCCTCGACGGCGTCGACCTGTCGGTCGAATCCGGGACCGTCCACTCCGTGATCGGACCGAACGGGGCCGGAAAGTCGACGCTGTTCAACGTCATCACCGGGCTGTACGAGCCGACCGACGGGAACGTCTACTTCCGGGGAGACGACATCACGGGCGACCCGCCGTTCCAGATCGCGAGGCGCGGTATCGCCCGTTCGTTCCAAGACTCGGACGTCTATCTCGGTCTCACGGTCGCCGAAAACGTCCACGTTGCCCTACAGTCGAAATACGACCACCGACGGTCGTTTCGCGCTCCCGAAGACGCTGACTCGGAGATCCGAGAGCGCGTTCGAGCGGTCCTTCGGGAGGTCGGTCTCGCCGACCGGACACAAGAGATGGCGAAGAACCTCAGCCACGGGAACCGGCGCCGACTCGAGATCGCGATCAGCGTCGTGACCGACCCCGAGTTACTGCTCTTGGACGAACCGACCGCGGGAATGGGGCGGCAGGAGAGCACGAACACCGCCGACATCATCCAGCGGCTGGCAGCCGATCGGGAGATCACGATCGTGATGATCGAGCACGACATCGAGCTCGTGATGGATGCTTCCGATACCATCTCCGTCCTCCAGAACGGCCGTCTCATCGCGCGGGGCGACCCGAAAGCGGTGAAGCGGAACGAGGACGTCCAGCGGGCCTACCTCGGCACAGACAGGGAGGGTACCGGAGCCATGGACCGCCTCGAGGGCGACGAGTCGGAACCACCGATAGACCGCTCGCAGTCGGACGCCGAGACCCTGATCGAGTTGGCTGACGTCTGCGCCTCGTACGGGGCTATCGACGTCCTACGGGACGTCTCCTTGGATATCGCCCCCGGCCAAACGGTCTCGCTGATCGGGCGCAACGGAGCGGGCAAGACCACGACCCTCCGCACGATCGCGGGCGTCCTCTCTCCGACCGCTGGCACTGTGACACTCCGAGGCCGGGAGGTCGGTTCGGTCCCCGAATTCGAGCGCAGCCGACGGGGGATCTCGTACGTGCCCGAAGACCGGCAAATCTTCCCCGAGCTCACGGTGGCCGAGAACCTGCGTATGGGTGAACTCGGCGGGTCCGAACACCGGTTTTCGGTCGCAGAGGTGTACGATCTGTTTCCCCGCCTCGAGGAGCGTTCCGATCACCTCGGCAAGCAACTCAGCGGGGGCGAACAGCAGATGCTCGCGATCGCTCGCGCGCTCGTTGGTCGGACCGACCTGTTGCTGTTAGACGAACCGACCGAGGGCCTCGCCCCCCAGATCGTCGAGGAAGTGCTGCGGATCATCGAGGACATCAAACGGGAGGGGGTCACGGTGCTTATGGTCGAACAGAACGTCACCGCGGCGATGTCGGTCGCAGACCATCACTACATAATCGATCAGGGGGAGATCGTCTTCGAGGGGGGAACCGCCGAACTCCGTACCCGCCCCGACGTCCTCAATCGGTACGTGGGTGTCGGAGAGGCGATCGAGGAGTGACGGCGCGCTCGACGGTGGAGACCGCGGCGGGAGTGGTCTCCCGGAGTGAAACGTTTATGTGTCCCGTCTTCGCTCTCTGAAGCGATGCCAGAGATCATCGACACACACGTCCACCCGGCCAATGACCTGTTTTTCGACCAAGGCGGGGAGTCACTGCAGCACGCGCTCGAGTACTTCGGGAAGGACCTCTCTCCGGAACCCATCGAGGAGACCGAAGAGAAGTTCCGGGAGTGGGGGATCGACAAGGCGGTGCTCTTCGCACTCGACAGCCGAACCAATACGGGGACGCCGCCGATTCCGAACGACTGGGTCGCGGACGTACGCGACGACTCCGACCTCTTCCTCGGATACGCGAGCGTCGACCCACACCAGGGTCGGAAAGCCTGCGAGGAGGCGGTCAGAGCCGTCGAAGATCTGGACCTCGACGGGTTCAAATTCCAGCAGGCCGTCCAAGGGTTCACGCCGAGTGACGGACGCTTCGACGAACTGTGGGACACCCTCGAGCAACTGGGAAAGCCGGTGCTCTTCCACGGGGGGCACACCGGTATCGGCGCCGGGAGTCCCGGCGGTGACGGGCTCAAGCTCAGACACACGCGACCGATCCACGTCGATGACGTCGCGGCGCGCCACCCGGAGCTCACGATCATCATCGCCCACCCGGCGTGGCCGTTCCACCAGGAGCAACTGTCGATCGTTACGCACAAGAAAAACGTCTATATGGATCTCTCGGGATGGCGGCCGAAGTACATCCCCGACGAGGTGATCCACTACGCGAAGTCGCGGATCACGGACAAGGTGCTGTTCGGGTCGGACTATCCGATGGTCACACCGAAGACGTGGCTCGAGGACTTCGAGGAGATGGACTTCGACGATGAGACCCGAGAGAAGATCCTCTATGAAAACGCCGCCCGATTGTTCGAGCTCTGACCCCCACGCACGAAAAATATTTGTAAAAATATAACTCTACGATTCATTTATAATATAGACATTTCAAATTCGGAGATTTATCCCCGAATAACTACATTTGACAGCTATCCTCAGCCAGCATCGATCCGGGATACATGCCTCAGAAACGGTACACGGTTCACAACAAATCAGAGATTAGGGGTGCTAAAAGCCAGAACTTATTGAATTATTCGTACTCTCCTAGTGACTGATCCTCTCATACAGGAGCTCGCCGGACTGTGGCCCCATAATTAGACCGTAATACATCATACCCCTTCGGTGATCTCATATTCCCATCTCTCCTCACTTATCAAAAAATATGTTATATATAAAAATTTAATTTTCCCCACACTGTAGAACGCTCGGTTAGTATCGGTTGGCCCGCGCGGTTCTCTGACTGGGTGTCAGCGGTCACAGAGGACCATTATCTGTCCCTTGTACTCGTTCCCCAGACGCTATCCAATCGGAGACGACACCCCGCTTGCCGCTCTCTCGGCATCCCGCTATCGTGTACAATCCATCACCTATTTATTCCGTTCTTGGCCACGTTCGTGTATGTACATCGGCCGATTCGTGATCGTCGCGCCCGACTTCGGCGCGTACCGCGTCTCCTCTCGATCGTTTCCGAACCGACAGATCGTCGACCGAGACGGGACGCTGACGGTCGCTCCGACGCCCGACGCGCCCGAGAACGACAATCCCTACGTCTCCTACAACTGCGTCCGCGAGGGCGGCGAGGCCGTCGTCGTCGGGAACGGCTCCCACGTCGACCCGATCGCCGAGAAACTCGACCTCGGCTACCCGGCGCGCGACGCCCTCGCGTCGTCGCTTCTGGCGCTCGATTACGAGAAAGACGATTACGACACCCCGCGCGTCGCGGGCGTCGTCGGCGAGGAGTCGTTCGTCGGTATCGTCCGCCGGGACGCGCTCTTGGTCGAGTCCGTCGAGGCGCCCACGCTCGTCGCCACCTACGAGGAGAACGCGCCCACCGGCATCGACTTCGACGGCGGCGCGGCGGACGACCCCGCGGACATCGCACAGCGCGCCTACGACCTGTCGTACGAGCACGCGGTCTGCGCCGCGGGCGTCACCTACGACGGCGGGGACGTCGCGGTCGGCTGCTACAACGGCGAGTAGCGACACCCCCCGGAGTCCGGAACTGAGCCTTTTGTCTCCGGCGCTCGTACCGTCGGGTATGCGGGTCGCCGTCATCTCCGACGTCCACTCGAACCGGGTCGCACTCGACGCCGTCTTCGCGGACCTGCCCCCCGTCGACGCCATCGTCTGCGCCGGCGACGTGGTCGGCTACAACCCATGGCCGGCCGAGTGCGTCGCGGCCGTCCGCGAGCGGGAGATCCCGACCGTGATGGGCAATCACGACCGCGCGACCGCGTCGGAAACGCCGTTCCGCTTCAACTCGATGGCCGCCGCCGGCGTCGAGCACGCTCGGGCGGCACTCGACGACGACGCCCTCGCGTGGCTGGCGGCGCTCCCCGACAACCGAACCGCCCTCGGCGGCCGCGTGAAACTGGTCCACGGCCACCCCGACGATCCGGACCGCTACACGTACCCCGCGGAGTTCTCCCCGGAGATGCTCGGCGAGGAGGCGGTGCTCGTGATGGGTCACACGCACGTGCAGGGGCACGAGGTCTTCGCGGACGGCATCGTGATGAACCCCGGCAGCGTCGGGCAACCGCGGGACGGCGATCCCCGGGCGGCGTACGCGCTGGTCGACATCGACGACCGAACGGTCGAGGAGCGGCGCGTCGAGTACGACGTCGACGCCGTCGCGGACGCCGTGCGCGAGGCTGGACTTCCCGATCGTATCGGCGAGCGACTGTACGAGGGACGGTGAGAACGCGTCGCTGTCTGCCCGTCGGGACGCTGTGACGTCCCTCGCTATCGGATTACCGCGAGTCGGCGAAGCCGCTCAGCCCGGTCATCGGCGACGCGCCGGCGACGATCGCACCGGTCGCCAGCAGCGCCGCAGACAGTACCACGAAGTCGCCGCTGGGTGAGTAGCCCGCTAGCCCCGCGCCGACCTGCACGATGAACACCGTGACGAAGAAGCTGAGGATGGCGAACACGAGCATCACGAGCGCCGCGATTACACTACTGACTAACGCACCGAATGAATCGAGAAATCCCATTTGTTATCTCCGTTCTACGGACGGGGCGTTGGCCATTAATCACTTGGGGCTCGGCAACCGCTGACCACACGACCTGCAGGAGCGCTCCGAAACTGCGCTTCGAGAGCGGGTATAGTAGCGTTTGCAAGTCATTGCACACTTAATCGCACGCAGTCGTGCGATCGGATGCGCAAACCGTTGCAAACGCTACTATATTCGCCTCAGAACTCGTCTTGAACGATCTCGAGGGTCTCCTCGCGGTCGTCCCACGCGACGAAGATGGCGACCGAGGTCGCGGAGGTGATGACGTCGTGGATGTTGATCCCGGCTTCCGCGATCGGCTGGACGATGTCGAGGATGACGCCGGGGCGGTTCGGTAGCTCGCCGCCGGTGACGCGGACCACCGCGATGTCGTCGTCGACGGTGACAGACGACAGCGTCTGGTCGTTGACGACCTGCTCGTGCAGGAGGTTCTCGGCCTCTTCGGCCCGGTCCTCGCCGACGTAGAACGTCACCGAGTCCATCCCGGAGGCGACGGCGTCGATGTTGATGTCGGCCTCCCGAAGCGCCTGCGAGAGGTCGGCGAGGATCCCCGGGCTGTTCCGGATCGAGCGCCCGGCGACCGTGACGCAGACGAGCGGGTCCTCCTGCATATCGATGAGGTTCTCGAACTCGCCCTCGATGAGCGTCCCGCCGGTCAGCAGGTCGCCGTGCTGATAGTGGACGACGCGGACGTCGAGATCGCCGTCTTTGTACGAGAGCGCGGAGGGGGCGACGACTTCCGCACCGCGGAACGAGAGGTTCCGGAGCTCGTCGACGGTGATCCGGCCGACGTTGCGCGCGCCCTCGACGACGCGGGGGTCCCCGGTCATGACACCCTCGACGTCCGTGACGATGACGACCTCGTCGGCGTCGACGTACCGACCGAGCATCACGGCGGTGGTGTCGGAGCCGCCGCGACCCAGCGTCGTGATCTCGCCGTCGAGGTTCTGTGCGAGGAACCCGGTGATCACCGGCACGACCGCGTCCATCTCCTCGGCCAGCTTGGCCGCGCGGCGCTTGGTCTCCTCGACGTTGACCTCGCCGAGGTCGTTCGCGATCACCGGCCAGTCGTCGCTGCCGGGCTCGACGAACATTGCGTCGACGCCGCGGGCGGCGAGTGCGGCTTTGAGCATCCGGACGCTGGTCCGTTCGCCCATCGAAACGATCTCCGCGCGGTCGCGGTCGTCGGCGTCGAACTCGATCTCCTCGAGGAGCGCGTCCGTCGTGTTCCCCATCGCGCTCGCGACGACGGCGATCTCGTGGCCCTGTTCGACGGCCGCGGCGATCGAGTCGGCGGCGCGGTTGATCCGGTCCCCGCTTCCGAGCGAGGTGCCGCCGAATTTCGCGACTACGCGCATCGGGAGTCCTCCTGTCGACAGACGGGACAGAACTGCGAGTGGTGCTCTGGCATAGCCGATCTTTGCCGGGGGGAGTGTAAAATCTTGTCTCCCGTCTCAACGGTTGCCGAGTTCTTCCCGCCGCGCCCGTCGTTTAAGTCGCTCCGCGAGAATAGGGACATATGAGCGTGACCGTCCGAGACGCCGTCGAGGCGGACGCGGAGACGCTCGGCGCTATCGTCGACCTCCCCGCGGACGCGCTCCGCAACGTCGTTCACGACCGAACGGTCCGTCTCGCGGTCGAACGCTCGACCGATCCCGGGCCGTTCGCCGACGTCGCCGGCCACGACCCGTCCGATCCCGACGAGGGGCCCGAATCCGACGCCCGAACCGAACCCGACGCCCAGACTGGACGTGACGCTCGAACTGAACGCGACGCCGACCCCGGGGACAGTGCGTCCGCCGATTCGTCGGCCGATGACGCCACCGAGTCGGTTCTCGGCTTCGTCGCGTTCGACGTCCGGGGCGGTCGTGTGCACGTCACGCAGCTCGCGGGCGACGCGGCGGTGGCCGAGCGCCTCCTCGCGGAGCCGATACGCTTCGCCGTGAGCGAGGGGCTCGAGGTGGAGTTCGTCGTTCCCGACGTGGACGACAGCGCCGCTTCCGCCGCGGAGGCGGCCGGCTTCGAGACCGTCGGCGCGGGCCCGTCGTTCGAGGGCGAGCCGACGACTCGGTACCGGTTCCGACCGGGAGCGTAGGCGAATATCCGATCGGGACCTAGATGAACTTCCGAACGGTCATATCGAGGGTGTCGAGATCGAGGATGGGAGCGTGGGCGACGTCGGGGTCGATGTTGACGGACTTCTGGAAGTCGGTCTGCGCCTGCCAACACCCGGAGTTGACCGCGAGGACGTTGTGGTACTTCCCCCAGCCGAGTTTGTGGACGTGACCGGTGTGGAACACGTCCGGGACCTCCTCCATCACGAGGTAGTCCTTCTCCTCGGGCGCGAGCCGCGTCTTCCCGCCGAACTGCGGCGCGACGTGTCGCTTCTTCAGGAGCTGATACATCGCCTTGTGCGGGTCCTCGTAGCTCGCCTTCTCCGGCGGTAACTCCGCGATGACCTCGTCGAGGGAGACGCCGTGGTACATCAGTATCTTCACGCCCTCGACGGTCACGAGCGAGGGATTGCCCGTGATCCGCGCGTCGTGTGCCGACATGATCTCTCGAAGCTCCTCGTCGAACCCGGGCTGTGGCTCCGCGAGGCGGACGGCGTCGTGGTTGCCCGGGATCATCAGAATCTCCATATCCCCCGGAACGTCTTTGAGGTGCTCGGAGAACGCCTCGTACTGCTCGTAGATGTCGACGATGTCGAGTTCCTCGTCCTGATTGGGGTAGACTCCGACGCCCTCGACCATGTCGCCCGCGATGAGGAGGTACTCGACGCGCTCGGCGTCCTCGGTGTGGAGCCAGTCGGCGAACCGGTCCCACGCGTCGGCGACGAACTCCCGGCTCCCGACGTGGACGTCGGAGATGAGCGCCGCCTGCACGGGTCTGTCGGCGGTGTTCGGCGAGTACGTGCGCGGCACGTCCGGGAAGTACATCGAGTCGACGAACATGATTCCCGCGTCGTCCGCGAGTGTCCCCTCGACGGCGATGCACTCGTCGAGCAGCAGTTCGTCCACGAGCCCGGCGAACTCGCGGTCTTTCATCACGAGACAGGGGAACGTCCCCGTGGTGTCTTCGAGTTCGACGAGCCAGTGGCCGCTCTTCGTCGAGCGGATGTCGTTGACGAGGCCGATCATCGCCGCGTCGGTCCCGCCGCTCATCGACTGGATGGCGTCCGCCGGCCGGTGGTTCACGCGGCCGCGAAGCTGCTTTGCGAGCTTCTCGTAGCGGTCTCTGAACACCTTCACGAAGTCCCCGTACTCGCCCGTTCCGGTGCTCTGTCCGGTCACGTCGCCCTCGACCTCGAGCGATCGGAGCGTCGGGTCAACGGTTCGAGCGGCCGCGCTGTCGGCGATCCCCGACGCGTCTCCGGCGGTCGCCGTCGTCTCGTCGGCGGGAGTCGCGGTACCGGTCTCGGATGGGTCGGAAGTCGTTCCATCGGCCGCTTCCGCTGTTTCCGCTCCATCTGCTGCTTCCGCCGTTTCCGCTGCATCCGCTCCCTCCACCGCTTCCGCCGTTTCCGCTGTTTCGGACCCGCCCTCTGTTTCGACTGGAGACGACCCACCGGAAGAAGTGGACGCCTGATCGGATGTTATATCGTCATTTCCAGTGGAAACAGGGGGGTCTGGATTGGAATCTCCGGCAGCCGCACCGCGATCCGGCTGCGCTCGTTCGAGGACCGCTCGAACGTCCGCGGTGGTGATCCGGAGCGCGTCCTCCTCGGCGTGCTCGACGACTCGCTCGAGCGCGCTCGCGGGGTCGTCGGCACCCGCGAGGAGCGTCACCGCCTCGCGTTCGGCGTTGTAGCCGCGCTCGGCGAGTTCGGACACGATGCGCACCGGCGTCTCCAGAGGCACACCGGCCGAACGGGACAGTGAAAGAAAAGCGTACTGAACGCGGCACCGCCTCCCCGACCCGACACGGGAGATGCGGGAGAAGCCCAGAAGGTTAAAACGCGGCCACGGAGAACGTCGGGTAGATGACGGACGAAGAGGGTGACGCGGGCGCGCCCGGTCGTCGCGAGGAGGCGACGACCCCGAACGATCGCGACGAGCGCGACGAGCGCGGCTACAACGCCGAACGCGACCACCGCGACGCGGGACGTGCGGACGCTGACGCGGGACACGGCGATACCGACCCGACCGATGGTCCATCCGACGACGACGCCGCGGACCCCGAGATCCCCGCCGGTGTCGCGGCGTCGCGTCGGTCCAAGCGGCGACCGCGGCCCGAACCCCGCTCTCGGGCCGCCGGCTCGAACGCCGGGCTCATCACCCGCTTTCGGACCGCACAGAGCGGTCCGCTTCTGTACATTCGAGAGACGCTCTACAGCGCTCTCGCGGTCGTCGCCGTCGGCCTCCTCCTCTTTGCGATCAGCGGCGTCTGGCCCCCGATGGTCGCCGTCGAGAGCGGCAGTATGGAGCCGGAGATGCAGCGGGGGGATCTCATCTTCGTGACCGAGGAGCACCGATTCACGCCCGACTACGCCTACGGTGACACCGGTATCGTTACCGTCGAAATCGGCACTGAGGAGGGCTACAGGAGCTTCGGCGGCAACGGCTCGGTGGTGATCTACGACCCGCCGACCCGCGTCGGGTCGCCGATCATCCACCGCGCGCACTTCCACGTCGAGGAGGGAGAGAACTGGTACGACCGCGCGAACCCGTCTCACGTCCGCGCGAACAGCTGTGAGCAACTCCCGAACTGCCCCGCGCCGCACGACGGGTTCATCACGAAGGGGGACGCGAACGCGCAGTACGACCAGGCGAGCGATCTGGCCGGCCCCGTCAGACCGGAGTGGATCCGCGGATCCGCACGCGTTCGGGTGCCGTATCTCGGCCACGTCAGGCTTCAGTTAGCCGGCCTGCTGGCGGCCTGAGGCCGACAGAAGCGGTTACGGAGAATCGAGGAGAAAGCCTCGCGCTTTAGCGCGGGGATGAATCCGACACTACCCTTCACGGTCCACCGTTCGATGGCACGGCTGGATATTCCACGCTGCTCCAATACACACATTCAAGTAATATATTCTACATAGGTTACGTATGGCGAAACAGGTCGTCACTCGCACCTACACTGCTTCCATACGGAACCAGTCGCGGGTGCAAGACGACCTTGATTCGCTCGGGTTCGCAGCCTCGAAACTCTGGAACATCGGACGGTGGACGTGTAGTCGGATCTGGGATGAAATCGATCACATCCCGAACCACAACGAACTCACCACGTACCTCAAAACCCACGAACGCTATGATGACCTGCATTCTCAGTCAAGTCAGCGAGTCCTTCAAGAACTCGCTGAGGCGTTCAACAGCTGGTACGGCAATCGACACAACGGAGACACGAAAGCGAACCCGCCCGGCTACCGCAAACACGGCGACAACCACCCGCGTTCCACGGTCACATTCAAGCAGAAAGGCTTCAAACTCGACACGCAGTACGACCGAGTTCGACTCTCAAAAGGATCGAACCTGAAGGAGTACTGGTCGGATTTCATCCTGTGTACGTACCAAACTCGCCCCGAAGTTGACCTCTCCGCCGTGGAGAACGTCCAACAAGTCAAGATTGTCTGGACGGGCGACGAGTGGGAACTACACTTCGTCTGTAAGGTTGAAATCGACGTGGCTGACGGCCCCGGTGAGAAGACTGTGGGTGTTGATCTCGGTATCACCCACTTCGCGGCACTCGCCTATGAAGACGGTCACAGCGAGCTATACCCGCTGAACTGCTTGAAACAGGACGACTACTACTTCAGCAAGCGAATCGCTCGGTGTGATGACTCGAACTCCGAGCAGGCCACCCGACTGAACCAGAAGAAGTCGTCCCGCCGCACTCACTACTTCCATACGCTCTCCAAGCATATCGTCCAACGGTGTGTTGAGGAAGAAATTGGAACTATCGTGGTGGGCGATCTCTCCGGCATCCGTGAGGATGAGGAGAACGGCGAGTCAAAGAACTGGGGTACACACGGGAATCTCGACTTACACTCGTGGGCGTTTGACCGCTTCACCGACCTTCTCGAATACAAGGCCGAGATGGAAGGCATCACGGTTGAGTCCGTATCTGAGCGGGATACCTCGAAGTCGTGTTCGTGCTGTGGTCGGGAACGAAAGGCGAACCGTGTTGAACGCGGGCTGTATGTCTGCGATGAGTGCGGTACAGTGGCGAACGCGGATGTGAACGGCGCTGAGAACATTCGGCAGAAAGGATCTCCGAGTTCGCCGACTCTCTCGGTGAATAGGAGTAACGGCTGGTTGGCACAGCCATCGACGTTTTTGTTTGACAAGGAAACTGGTGCGTTCGCACCTCAAGAACAAGTCACGTCGTAAACCACAATATCCCAACCCAGCGGTACAGTGCCGTGGGAATCCTCGCGCTTCAGCGCGGGGAGGATGTCAATCGAGCGCCTCGAGCGCCTCAGCGGCCTCGCGGGCCGCAGCGAGGTGGTCGCGCGCCCGCCGTGGTTCGTCCGTCTCTTCCGCGAAGCGCGCGTGACGCGTCAGCGCCCGAAGCAGCGATTCGCGAGCGGCCCGCGTGCTCGGAGCCGCTGTCTGCCCCTCCGTGTGCGACGCCGACGCAGCCGTGCCGGTCGGCCGTGCGGCGTCGCGTTCGAAGTTCGCGCCCGCGGTCGGTCGTGCCGCATCGCCCTCGGCGTTCGCGCCCCCGGCGTCGACCGCCCGCCGCTCGTCGCTCGCGCGGTCGCCCCCCGCGTCGACGTCCACCGACTGGTCCTCCGAGCGCCCGTCGGGCGGCGTCGCCGCCCCGCTCGCCTGGCTCGCATCACCGGAAGCCGACGACGGCTGTGAGGCCGCCGAGGACTGCGAGGTCGCCGCCGGCTGGGAGTCCCCCGTTGGCTGGGAGTCCCCGACCGTCCGCTGACAGCTCGGGCAGAACTCCTGGCCCTGATAGCGGAAGATGGGGGAGCCACACTCGTCGCAGTGGCGGTTCGTCATCGTCGCTCCCTTCAGCAGCAGCTCGCTCATCTGCTGGGTCTCCTTGCGCCGCTCCTCGTCTTTCTCGTACTTTTCGCGGAGTCGCTTCCGCTCTGCTTCCTCGTCGAAGTCGCTCACGTCTCGTTCGCACGTGTCGTACGTCGAAAAATCCTCCGGGGACGTTCCTCTCGCGGCCCCGCTCTTCCTCGGCGGCCGCGAGCGCTCCGCTACAGCGGCGTTCTGTCGTGTGGTCACAGCAGCGTTCCGGCGTAAAGATACAGTCCGGCGAGCGCGACCTCGAAGGCGAGCGTGCCGGCCGCAGACAGCGCGACGAACTGCCGGTCGTCCATCTCCGCGAACCCGGCGGGGACGGTGAGCATCCCGCGCGTGAAGAGCAGCGCGTTGCTCACGGGGACGACGACCGGTCCCCACCGCTCGAACCACCCGTCGAAGCGGTCCAGCTTCGACTCGTCGACGCGGAACCACGACTTCCCGAGCAGGTACTCCCGACCGCCGCGCTGTGCGATCTTGAACAGGGCGTACTGGCCGACCGTGGCGCCGAGCACCGCGATACCGAGGATTGGGAGCAGCGAGTCGCTGCCGAGCAGGAGCAACGATCCGGGGACGATGAGCTCGCTCGGCATGAAGTACATCAGCATCGCTCCCTCGAGGACGAAGACGCCGAAGAGCGCGACGTAGGCCCACTCGGATTCCAGGAGCGCCAGCAAGCGCGGTGGCATCGCGTCGACTTGGAGGGCGATCACCGAGGGCTGCATTGGGTGTTCTTTCGGCCGAGCGCCACAAACCCGTTTCGTTCCGACGAGGCGGCCGTCCCGGCCACTCCGATGCGATTTTTTCCGCCGGGCGCGAACGGTCGCGTATGGACCTCACCGACCGCCCGCGACGACTCCGGCGGGACGGCATCAGACCGCTCGTCAGCGAGACGCGACTGGACGCGCGCGACCTCGTCGCACCGATCTTCGTCGACGCCACCACCGACGAGCGCGTGCCGATCGAGTCGATGCCGGGACAAGAGCGCGTCCCGGTCGAGCAGGCGGTCGAACGCGTCGAGGACGTGCTCGCGACGGGCGTCGAGGCGGTGATGGTGTTCGGGATCCCCGAGTCGAAGGACGAACGCGGGACGCGCGCGTGGGCCGAAGACGGCGTCGTCCAGCGGGCCGTCCGCGACATCACCGCGGAGACGGACGCGTACGTGATCACGGACGTCTGCCTCTGTGAGTACACCAGCCACGGGCACTGCGGCGTGCTCGAACCCGACGCGGCCGAGCGCCCGACGCTGACCGTTCGGAACGACGAGACGCTCGACCTGCTCGCGGAGACGGCGGTGTCACACGCCGAGGCGGGCGCCGATATGGTCGCGCCGAGTTCGATGACCGACGGGATGGTCGGCGCGATCCGGGAGGGACTCGACCGCGCGGGTTACTCGTCGGTACCGATCCTGTCCTACGCCGCGAAGTACGAGAGCGCATTCTACGGCCCGTTCCGCGACGCCGCCGACGGCGCACCGGCCTTCGGCGACCGGCGGCACTACCAGATGGACCCCGCGAACGGCCGCGAGGCGCTTCGAGAGGTCCGTCTCGACGTCGAACAGGGCGCGGACGTGCTGATGGTCAAGCCCGCGCTGGCGTATCTCGACGTCGTTTCGGCCGTCCGCCGTGAGTTCGACCGCCCCGTCGCGGCGTACAACGTCTCCGGCGAGTACGCGATGTTGCACGCCGCCGCGGAGAACGGGTGGCTGGACCTCGAGGAGGCCGCTCAGGAGTCGCTGCTCTCGATGAAACGGGCGGGCGCTGACCTCATCGTCACGTACTTCGCCGAGGACGTCGCCGAGCACCTCTGATACGGGGGCCTCCGAACCCGCGCACTTCCTCCCGCGGGGGCGACGGTCGAAGCGGCCCGTGCGTCTATCGGCGCCGGCGGCGCGAGTCGGTACCGAACGCCGTCCCGCCGTGCGCGAGCGCTGAACCGGGCACGCTGGCAGGAATTGCCTGAACGTTCGTCCAGAGATTCATCGGATCCCTCCGTTATTCCGTCCATCCCACCACCTTATACACCTTATATTTTACACCAAATCATACGATTGTCTATTCACACATAGGTATTTTTGGGATATTCAACTCCAAGATTTATATACTGTCTTCTCTTGAGGGTATCTCGTGAGATACACTGTGAATCACGTTGGATTCGGAGCACAGGTGGACAAACGTTCGCTAAAAGAGGTGCACATATGAATTCCATATTACAGGTGGACCCGACGACCGTCGCGAACGGGATCAACAACGTCTGGGTACTGGTGGTCACGTTCCTGATCTTCTTCATGCAGCCGGGCTTCGCGCTCCTCGAATCCGGGCAGGTCCGCGCGAAGAACGTCGGCAACGTGCTGATGAAGAACATGACCGACTGGATCCTCGGGACGCTCGTCTACTTCGTCGTGGGCGCCGCCGTGGCGGTGATGATCGGCGGTCTCACCTCCGGCGGCGACATCGCCGGCGCGTTCGGCCACATCGGCGACTCGAACGCGTGGATCGGCTGGCTCTTCGGCGCGGTCTTCGCGATGACCGCGGCGACGATCGTCTCCGGGGCCGTCGCCGAACGGATGAACTTCGACGCGTACGTGCTGTTCACGATCGTGGTGGTCGCACTGATCTACCCGGTCGTCGTCGGCTTCACGTGGAGCGGCGGGCTCCTCTCGGCCAACGGCTTCATCGGGAGCGCACTCGGCGCGGGCTACCTCGACTTCGCCGGCGCGACGGTCGTCCACATGTGCGGCGGCATCGCCGGTCTGGTCGCGGCCAAGATGGTCGGCGCGCGCAAGGGCCGCTACGATGAGAACGGCAACAGCCAACCCATCCCGGGGCACTCGATGCTGCTCGCCGTCCTCGGCACGTTCATCCTCGCGTTCGGCTGGTACGGCTTCAACGTGGGCACGCAGGCGACGATCCTCGCCGTCGGCGACGACGGGACGCTCACGTTCATGGGTTCGGCGCTCGGTCGCGTCGCGCTCGTGACGACGCTCGGCATGGCCGCCGGCGGCGCGATGGCGATGCTCACTTCCTCGCGCTACCAGGGCAAGCCCGATCCGCTCTGGACCGCGAACGGCATCCTCGCCGGCCTCGTGGCCGTCACGGGCGCGGTCCCGCACGTCACGTGGTGGGGCGGCGCGCTGCTCGGCGGGCTCGGCGGCTTCCTCGTCCTGCCGGCGTTCCACTTCACCGTCGATAGGCTGAAGATCGACGACGTCTGCGGCGTCTTCGCCGTCCACGGCGTCGCCGGCGCGGTCGGCACGGCGCTGATCCCGATCTTCGCGGTCGGCGGCTTCTCGGCCAACCAGTTCGCGCTCCAGATCGTCGGCGTCGTCGTCATCGCGCTGTGGACCATCGTCGCCTCGGCGGTCATCCTGGCCGTGATCGACGCGCTCGTCGGCCTGCGCGTGAGCGAGGAAGAGGAGACCGAAGGGCTCGACGAGGGCGAACACGGCGTCTCCGTCTACCCCGAGTTCGTTCCCAACGAGCGCCGCGACAGCACCGTCGCCACCGACGGCGGCGCGGAGCTCCGCACGGATGGAGGGAGTTCCCCCGCCAACGGCGGAGCGCTCCCCGCTGACGACCCGACCGCCGCGGACGCGGGGGTGAGCGACGATGAGTGAATCGGAGATTCAGATGGTGATGGCGTACATCCGCCCCGACAAGCTCTCGGACGTGAAACAGTCGCTCGCGGAGGCGGGCGCGCCGTCGCTGACGGTGACGAACGTTTCCGGGCGCGGCTCTCAGCCCGCGAAGAAGGGGCAGTGGCGCGGCGAGGAGTACACGGTCGACCTCCATCAGAAGGTGAAGATCGAGTGCGTCGTCGCCGACACCCCCGCAGAGGACGTCGTCGAAGCGATTCAAGACGGCGCGCAGACCGGTGAACCGGGCGACGGGAAGATCTTCGTCCTCCCGGTCGAGTCGGCCTGTCAGATCCGGACGGGAGCGACCGGCCCCGACGCGGTCTGAGCGCCGTCGCTCTCCCACCGGCGCCGTTTCACGTCTGCCTTTTCACCCGCTGTTCCACTTTTTTTGCTGTTCTGCTGTTCCGCTTTTCGGCTGTTCCGCTTTTCGAGGCCGCGGCCCGCTTTTCCGTCTGTCTGTGCGTCGACCGTCGGTTGTTCGTCGTCCGCTCGGCGAACCAGAACACTTCCGCTTGGCGGACGAGAGCCCTTCCGCTCGGCGCGCGAGAGGGTTTCGCGGGTACCTATCCGAAATTATATACTATGTCCGTCAAGAATCCCGGCAACATTTGTCCTCTCTCTTGCGATATCACTACCTTATATTCCTATTATCCCATAGTAATTTTGACGCACGTCTGAATATCGTAGAGAAATTTTACAATAAAAAGCTAAATGTTTTAATACTCTATGTAGTTAGGATCTATCGAGATTCGGAAAACGAATCTGACCAAAGCTGACCAAATGATGTACGTTCGTCCAAACCAATTCGGTGCACCAACCACGAGAGGTATCGTATGCTGAGCGCGGCGCTCCAATCCGATCTGTCCGCGGTCGTCGAGGGGGTGAACATGATGTGGGTCCTGACGGTCACGTTCCTGATCTTCTTCATGCACGCCGGGTTCGCGATGCTCGAAGCGGGGCAGGTCCGCTCGAAGAACGTCGCGAACCAGCTGACGAAGAACCTCCTGACGTGGAGCGTCGGCGTGATCGTGTTCTTCCTCGTCGGCGCGGCGATCTCGACGATCGTCGGCGGCGCGACCGGCGGCGGCTCCTACTCCGTCGTCGGCGCGTTCACCGACCTGTACTCGCCCGCGGCGGATTCGGCGGGCGTCTGGGTCGATTGGCTCTTCGGCGCGGTGTTCGCGATGACGGCCGCGACGATCGTCTCCGGCGCGGTCGCGGGGCGCGCGCGGCTCCGCGCGTACGTCGGATACACGATCCTCCTGGCAGCGGTCATCTACCCGGTCGTCGTGGGCTTCACGTGGGGAGGCGGCTTCCTCGACGCGCTCGGCTTCTACGACTTCGCGGGCGGCGTGATCGTCCACGCGATGGGCGGCATCGCCGGGCTCACCGCCGCGTGGATCATCGGCCCGCGTGTGAACCGCTTCAACGACGACGGCTCCGTGAACGTCATCCCGGGCCACTCGATGACGTTCGCCGTCCTCGGGACGCTCATCCTCGCGTTCGGCTGGTACGGCTTTAACGTCGGAACCTCCGCGTCGCCGCTCGCACTCGCGGAGTCCGGCGAGGTCGTCCTCGGCTCCTTCGAGACCGTCGGCCGCGTCGCGCTCGTGACGACGCTCGGCATGGCCGCCGGCGCGATCGGGGCCGCCGCGGTCGCGACGTACAAGACCGGGAAAGTCGACACGCTGTACGTCGCCAACGGCCTGCTTGCCGGCCTCGTCGGCGTCACCTCCGTCACCGACGTCATCGTCTGGCCCGGCGCGCTCGTCATCGGTCTGCTCGCCGGCGCCCAGCTCCCGATCGTCTTCGAGTTCGTCGAGAAACGCCTGCACATCGACGACGTCTGCGCCGTTTTCCCGGTCCACGGCTCGGCGGGCATCCTCGGCGCGCTCGCGTACCCGTTCTTCGCCACGTCGGTCTGGGGCGGTGGCGCCTCGTTCGTCTCGGTCGCGATCCCCCAGGTCGTCGGCGTCGTCGTCATCGCCTTCTGGACGTTCGCCGCGACGGCGCTGGTCTTCGGCGCGTTCCGCGCCGCCGGACAGGCGCGCGTCTCCCACGAACACGAAATCGAGGGGCTCGACTCCTCGGAACACGGCGTCGACACCTACCCCGAGTTCGGCCGCCCCGACGACGCCGGCGCCCGCGTCGACGGCGGGATGATTCGCCCCGACGGCGGCGTGGTCCGCCGCGGTACCGACGCGGCCGCCGGCAACACGGCTGCCGAAACTGATTCGGGAACGGACGCGGAGACTGAACTATGAGCGATACGCAATCGACGGACGACGCGAGCGGTACCGACACGCCGATCAAGATGGTGATGGCGTACATCCGCCCGGACAAGCTCTCGGACGTGAAACAGGCGCTCGCGGAGGCGGGCGCGCCGTCGCTAACGGTGACGAACGTCTCGGGACGGGGTTCTCAGCCCGCGAAGAAGAGCCAGTGGCGCGGCGAGGAGTACACGGTCGACCTCCACCAGAAGGTGAAGATCGAGTGCGTCGTCGCCGATACCCCCGCGGAGGACGTCGTCGAGGCCATCGCTGCGGGGGCTCGCACGGGTGAGAAGGGAGACGGCAAGGTGTTCGTCCTGCCCGTCGAATCGGCCCGGCAGATCCGCACGGGGAAGCGCGGTCCCGACGCCGTGTGAGTCCGGCAGGCCCGGACGGGAAGACTGTCCCCCGACGCGGTGACCCCGGTCGAAGCGCTCTCGAACGCGGACGATTCGGAGGTGGACGGACCGCCGCGACGCGAGCGCTCGACTGCGCCGACCTCGACTGACACCCCTGCCTGTGACCTCCGCGGACAGAAAGAGCAAAGATCCACGCTCTCGCCACGTCGGATGTGGCACTGACGCCGGTCACCACCGTCGGCTTGGTCATCGCGCTCACCGGGTTCGCGCTCCTCGATCGGACGCGACGGGCCCTCGCTGGGCCCGCTCCCTCGGCTTCGGGGGGCCCCGGACCGACGGACCTCCGCGAGCACGCGTGGAAGTGGGCGATCCCGGCCTGTCTCCTCGTCGTCGTCGCCGCCGAGGGCAACTCCCTCGCGTCGATCGGCTGGCGCGTCGCGCCGCCGGCGGTGTTCGCCGGGCAGGTCGGGATCGGCTTTCTCCTCCTCGCGGGGCTGAACCTCCTGTCGGCCCCGCTGTGGGCGCGCGTCGGCGACGGCGGCGACAGCCTCGCGGCGGGGATCGGCTCGTTCGCGTCGCTGTCGCTCCCCGAGCGCCTGTTCGTCGCGTTCACCGCGGGCGCGACAGAGGAGACCGCCTTTCACGGCTACGCCGTCGAACGCCTGCTCGCGCTCACCGGGAGCGCGCCCGTCGCCGGCGGCATCGCCTTTCTCGCGTTCACGGTCGGCCACGGGGGCAGCACGTGGGACCGTCACGCCGTCCTCCGGATCTCCCAGCCCGCGCTCGTGATGACGCTTCTGTACCTCTGGTTCCGGTCGCTCCCGGTCCTGATCGCCATCCACGCGCTGAACGACGCCGCGGGGCTCGCGCTGGCGGAGCGCTTCGCCGGCTCGGTCGAGCAGACACCGGACGCCGACCGCGACGAGGCGACCGCCGACGGACGCGGGGAACCGAACGGGGGACACGCGAGCGGCGAGGACGTACGCGGCTCTCCCGCGAGTGACGACGAGGCCGCCGCGCTGGAGTGGCTTCGAAGCGAGTGACCCGCCGTCTGCGATCGCGGTCTGCCGTCCGCGAGTGCCGTCTGTCGTCTGCGATCGCCGTCGGCCGAAGCGACAAGGATTTTGAACGCGCCGGGCGAACCGGCGCGTATGAGACACGACGAGTCGCGGGCGCTGTACGATCGGGCGCTGTCGGTGATCCCCGGCGGGGTAAACTCCTCAGTCCGGGCGACCCGCCCGTACCCGTTCTTCATCGAGCGCGGCGACGGCGCCCACGTCGTCGACGCCGACGGAAACCGGTACATCGACTACGTGATGGGCTACGGCCCGTTGCTGTACGGCCACGACCTCCCGGAACCGGTCAGCGCCGCGGTCCAATCGCACGCCTCGGCGGGGCCGATGTACGGCGCGCCGACCGAGATCGAAGTCGAACTCGCGGAGTTCGTCGCTCGCCACGTCCCCTCGGTGGAGATGACGCGCTTCGTCAACTCCGGGACCGAGGCGACCGTCTCGGCGGTTCGGCTCGCCCGCGGCTACACCGGCCGCGACAAGATCGTCGTGATGCAGGGCGGCTACCACGGCGCCCAAGAGTCGACGCTCGTCGAGGGCGGCCCCGAGAGCGCGACGCCGAGTTCGCCCGGGATCCCGTCGTCGTTCGCCGAGCACACGATCCCGGTCCCCTTCAACGACGCTGACGCCGTCGAGCGCGTCTTCGAAGAGCACGGCGCGGAGATTGCGGCGGTGCTGACGGAGCCGATCCTCGCCAACACGGGGATCGTCCTGCCCGTCGACGGCTACCTCGATCACCTCCGGGATCTCACCGACGACCACGGCGCGCTGTTGATCTTCGACGAGGTCATCACCGGCTTCCGCGTCGGCGGCCTCCAGTGCGCGCAGGGGAAGTTCGGCGTCACGCCCGACGTGACGACGTTCGGCAAGATCGTCGGCGGCGGCTTTCCGGTCGGCGCGATCGGCGGGCGCGCGGAGATCCTCGAGGAGTTCACGCCCGCGGGCGACGTCTTCCAGTCGGGCACCTTCTCGGGCCATCCGGTGACGATGGCCGCGGGCTATGAGTACCTCACGTACGCCGCCGAAAACGACGTCTACGAGCACGTCGACCGCCTCGGGCGGCGGCTCCGAGAGGGAATCACGGACATCGTCGAGGACCAAGCCCCCTCCTACACCGTCGTCGGCACCGACTCGATGTTCAAGACGATCTTCACGCGGGGATCGACGCCCGCCGGCGACGGCGACGACGACCGCACAGTCTGCGGCGGGGGATGCCGACAGCGCGAGTCGTGCGCGCGGTACGACCGCTGTCCCAAGACGGGTGCGGACGTCGCCGACGCCGAGACCGAGCGCTGGGAGCGGATCTTCTGGCAGGAGATGAAAGACCGCGGGATCTTCCTCACCGCCAACCAGTTCGAATCGCAGTTCGTCTCCTACGCTCACACCGACGAAGACATCGAGGAGACGCTGGAAGCGTACAAAGAAGCGCTCTGACCGCTGTTCCGGGACGATCCGCGGTCTCACCCCGGATTTTTGTACGATACCGACGAACAGCGGCGTATGGACCGCCCTCCACGCGACGAACCGACGGACGATAGCACCGACTCCGTCGACGATACCGACGGGACTGACGAGAGCGACGTGTCGTCGCCGAGACACGACCCCGGCATTGGACGCCGCGAGACTCGCGACTCCGGCGCGTCGAGCCCGGTCCGCGAGGACACCAGACCGGGACCTCGCGGCGACGACACGTGGACCGGCGCCGACGGTGACGAATCCGCGACCGCCACCGGCGCGGCGTCGTCGCGGGCGAGCGCCCCGCGCGAGGACTTCGACGACCCGATCGGCGGGCTGCTGCCCCGCGCGAGCGTCGATTCGCGCTGGTGGTACTGGATCGCGGCGATCCCGCTGTACGTGGTACTCGGCGGCCTACTCGCCGTCTTGTTCGTCGGCGCGTTCCTGTTCGACCTGTTTCTCACCGGCGGGATCGCGACCGTCTTCGGCGTGTTCATCGTCGTCCCCGCTTTGGGGCTGTTCGGTCTCGTGCTGTCGGTGATGTACCCGATCGCGACGTACGTCGACGCGCGGGCGATCGCCGAGTCCGACGCGTCGTGGACGCCGGACCCGCTCGTCTGGGGGCTCGCCGCGCTCGCGACCGAGGTCCTCAGCGCGTTCACCCTGAGCGTCGTCCTCGCGCTGTATTATCTCTACAAGCGCCACGTCGCTGTCGGGACGCCCTGACCGGCGGATCGGCGGCCGTTCGGCCCCTCTCGTCGATAGCTCCGCGACGGAAGTGGTGGCCTTTTCACCCGTGGTCACCGATGACTCGGCAATGACGACACGCGGAACACTCCGGCTGGCGACGCGGGGCTCGGACCTGGCGCTCCGACAGGCGACGAGCGTCAGAGACGCGCTCGCCGGGCGCCGACTCGACGTCGAACTCGTCGAGGTCGAGACGCGCGGCGACCAGATCAGAGACGAACTCATCCACCGGCTCGGAAAGACGGGCGCGTTCGTCCGCGCGCTCGACGAGAAGGTGCTCGACGGCGACGTCGACGCCGCGGTGCACTCGATGAAGGACATGCCGACGGAGGGGCTCACAGAGCTCGTCGTCGCCGGCGTTCCCGAGCGTGAGTCGGCGGCGGATCTGCTGTTGACGCCCGAGGGAACGGAGCTGAAGAACCTCCCCAGCGGCTCGGTCGTCGGGACCTCGTCGCTCCGGCGGAAGGCGCAACTCCTCGCCGCGCGCCCGGACCTGACGGTCGAACCCCTGCGCGGAAACGTCGACACGCGCATCGAGAAGCTGCTGGCGCCGACCCTACAGGCCGAACACGAGCGCCGAGTCGACGCCAACCGCGACGAGAAGGGCGAGGCCGCGGTGCCGTCGACTAAGGGCGAGGAGTTCGAGAGTGGCGACGGGGACGACCCCGAGTTCGACGAGTCCATCGAGGAGTGGTTCGACGGGCTCGCAGAGATCGAGCGCCGGGCGCTCGAGCGCGACCTCGACACCGAGTACGACGCGATCGTCCTCGCGGAGGCCGGACTGCGCCGCGCCGGTCTGCTGCACCACGTCGAGTACGCGCGGCTCGACCCCGCGGAGTTCGTCCCCGCCCCCGGACAGGGGGCCATCGCGGTCACCGCCCGCGTCGACGGCGACGCCACAGAGCGGATCCGGTCCGCGGTCGACCACCCGCGGACGCGCGTCGCGACGACCGTCGAGCGGACCGTGCTGGCCGAGCTCGGCGGCGGCTGTATCGCCCCGATCGGCGTCCACGCGAAACTGCAGGGCGAGCACGTCCACGTGACCGCGCGCGTCCTCTCGGCCGACGGCGAGAGAGAGGTGGCGGCGAACCGCGACCTCCCGGCCACCGATCACGCGAACGCGGCCGCCGAGTTCGCGGCGTCGCTCGCCGAACGCGGCGCCGACGACCTGATTGCCGAGGCGCGCGAGGGCGCGGAGGAGTGACGATGGGCGAGCGAACCACCGAGGCGACGGACACTCGCGGCGACGAGCGCGGCGAACCCGGCACGGTTTACCTCGTCGGGAGCGGCCCCGGCGATCCGGAGCTGCTGACGGTGAAGGCGCGCAGGCTCCTCGCGGAGGCCGACGTCGTCCTGCACGACAAACTCCCCGGCCCGGAGATCATCGACTCGATCCCCGCGGACAAGCGCGAGGACGTCGGCAAGCGCGCCGGCGGCGAGTGGACGCCGCAGGAGTACACGAACCGCCGGCTGGTCGAGCTCGCCCGCGAGGGGGAGACCGTCGTCCGGCTGAAGGGCGGCGACCCGTTCGTCTTCGGCCGCGGCGGCGAGGAGATGGAGCACCTCGCCGAGCACGCGATCCCCTTCGAGGTCGTCCCGGGGATCACCTCCGCGATCGCCGGCCCGGCGACGGCGGGCATCCCCGTCACCCACCGCGATCACGCCTCCTCGGTCTCGTTCGTCACCGGGCACGAGGACCCCACGAAAGACGAGTCTGCGGTGGACTGGGAGGCGCTCGCGGCGACCGGGGGGACGCTCGTCGTCCTGATGGGCGTCGGAAAGCTCCCGCAGTACACGGCCGCGCTGCGGGACGCCGGGATGGACCCCGAGACGCCGGTCGCGCTCGTCGAACGCGCGACGTGGCCGGAGATGCGCGTGGCGACCGGGACGCTCGCGGACATCGTCGACGTTCGCGACGCCGAGGGAATCGAACCGCCCGCGATCACCGTGATCGGGGAGGTGGCGGCCACGCGGGAGCGCGTCGTCGACTTCCTGCGGGACTCGGGGACGGCCTCACCCAGCGCCGTCGACCACGGGGAGGTGTCGGAGAAGTGACCCGCGAGTGCCGTGTCGCGGTCTTCCGTCCCGACGACGAGCGGACGGTCGAAGCCGTCGAACTGCTCGAATCGCTCGGCGCGACGCCCGTTCCGGACCCGATGCTCGCGGTCGAACCGACGGGGGCGCTCCCGGGAGCGGACGACGACGCCGCTCCCGACGTCGTCGTCCTGACGAGCAAGACGGGCGTCGAGCTCCTCGCCGAGGCGGGCTGGACGCCGGGCGACGCCGCGCTCGCCTGCATCGGTCCCCTGACCGCGGACGCGGCCCGCGAGGCGGGCTGGACGGTCGACCTCGTCCCCGGCGAGTACACCTCCTCGGGGCTCGTCGCGGAACTCGACGGCGAGGCCGAGCGCGAGCCGAACGTGCGAACCGATTCGTTCCCCCCGGACGTGGGCGACCGACGCGTCGAGGTCGCCCGCAGCGACCACGGCAGCGACGTCCTCCTCGATGGGCTCTGCGAGGCGGGCGCGGCAGTCAGCGAGACGGTCCTGTATCGGCTCGTTCGCCCGGAGGGGTCGGGACAGTCCAGCGTGATGGCCGCCGGCGGCGAACTCGACGCCGCCTGCTTCACCTCTTCGCTCACCGTGGAGAACTTTCTGGCGGCCGCCGACGAGCGCGGTGTCAGGTCGGAGGCGATCGCCGGACTGAACCGCGCCGTCGTCGGCGCCATCGGCGAACCGACGCGGGAGACCGCGGCGGCACACGGTATCCGCGTCGATGTCGTCCCGGAGAACGCCACCTTCGAGGCGCTCGCGACGGCGGTCGTCGAGGAGGCGGCCCCGACGTACCACGAGTGAGCAACCCGAGATAGCGGGCGTCGAGGTGCCCCTCCTTGACGCACGTCGGAACGACCACGTCGCCCGACAGCCGCCTGCGGCGCTCTCGATCAGCGGACCACGGACCTTCATCTTTTAAAACAGGACTTATTTAGTTGGCCTCACAAGCGAACGGTGTAGCATTATGGTACCGTGGACCACACAGTGGCGGCGAGCCGTCGAGGGCTGTTCGAGGCAATGAGCACGATGTGGAACCCGGGACTGGAGCAGTTGGACCGGGAGACGCTCCGTTCGCTCCAGGTCCGGAAATTCCGTGAGCAGTGTGCGTACGTGTACGAGCACTCCCCGTTTTACCGCGAGAAGCTCGACGAGGCGGGAGTCGACCCCGACGACATCGAGACCCTCGAGGACGTCCGGCGCGTGCCGACGACGGAGAAGTCGGAGCTCCGCGAGGCGCAACAGACCGAGCCGTTCCCGTACGGCGACCTGCTGACGGTCGACCCCGAGGAAGTGACCGAGTACCACCAGACGTCCGGGACGACCGGTCAGCCGCTCAGGCAGGCGGACTCGTGGGCCGACTGGGAGTGGTGGAGCGACTGCTGGGCGACGGTGCTTTGGGCCCAGGGCATCCGCCCCGACGACCGCGTGTTCTTCCCGTTCTCCTACAACGTCTTCGTGGCGTTCTGGGCGGGTCACTACGCGTGCGAGAAGATCGGCGCCGAGGTGGTGCCCGGTGGCAACCTCTCGTCGAGCCAGCGCGTTCGCAAGATGGACGAACTGGACGTGACGGCGTTCATGTCGACGCCGACCTACGCGCTCCGACTGGCCGAAGTCGCCGAGGAGGAGGGCTTCGATCCGACGGAGATGGCCGTCGAGCGAATCGTCTGCGCGGGTGAACCCGGAGCCAGCATCCCCGGGACGAAACAGCGGATCGAAACGCTGTGGGACGCGGACGTGTTCGATCACGCGGGCGCGACCGAAGGCGGCGCGTGGGGGTTCAGCTGCGAGGGCGACAGCCTCGGGCTGCACTTCAACGAGGCGATGTTCCTCGTCGAGGTGCTCGACGAAGACGACGAGCCGGTCGGTCCCGGCGGCGAGGGCCGGCTCGTCGTCACTCCCCTCGACCGCGAGGCGCAGCCCTACCTGCGATTCGAGCTCCGCGATAAGGTCCGCCTCGCGAGCCACGAGACCTGCGATTGCGGGCGCACCTTCCACTTGGCCGAGGGCGGCCTTCGGGGGCGTATCGACGAGCTGACGAAGGTCAACGGCGTCCTGCTCTCGCCCATCGCGATCGAGGACACCGTCCGGGCCTTCGACGACGTCGCCGACGAATACCGCGTCGTGATCAAAGAGCACGAGGACAAAGACATCAGCGTGATCGAGCTGACCGCCGAGGCCGATCCGAGCGCCGACCGCGACGAGGAGGCGATACGGCGGAGCCTCCGCGAGGAGCTCAAGCAGGCGACGAGCATTATGTTCCGCGTCAACGTCGTCGAACACGGCACGCTCGAGCGGGCCGAGTTGAAGGCGGACCGACTGACCGACGAGCGTGATACCTATGAGTGACAGCCCGGACTACGAGACGATCGCAGCGCTCATCGACGACCTCGACGCCGCGAGCGCCGAGCTGCGCGAGCGGGCCGCCGAGGACGACATCCCGGCCGTCGAGCGGAACGCCAAACGCGTCGCGGCGGCGGTCGGCGTCCTCCGACAGAACGTGCCCCCGGAGCTCGTCGACGGCCAGTCGGACGACTCAGAGTAGGGACCCGCGACGGCCGATCTCCGATTACCCGACCCCGACTGCCACTGTCTCACGTCTGACCGCCACCGTCTCACTTCCGGCGTCCGACTTCGGCACGCCGAGCGTGGGTTTAAATCCGAGAACGACACAGGAACGCGTATGAGCGCGGACACGACGCCGGACGCCGCGGGGCCGGTCCCCGAACTGCGAGCGCGGGCGGTCGCCTGCGCGGAGCGACTGCGCGACGCCGAGCGGGTCCTCCTCGCGTCGCACATCGACGCCGACGGGCTGACGAGCGCGGCGATCGCTTCCACCGCACTCGAACGCGCGGAGATCCCCTTCGAGACCGTGTTCGCGAAACAGCTCGACGAACGGGAGGTCGAGCGTATCGCCGCGACCGACTACGAGACGGTGCTTTTCACCGACTTCGGCAGCGGCCAACTCGACGTCATCGCGCCCTACGCGGCCGCCGGCGAGTTCACGCCGGTCGTGGCCGATCACCACCGACCCGCGGAACTCCCCGACGGACTCGACGAGCCGGAACACCACCTCAACCCGCTGCTCTTCGGTCTCGACGGCGCGTCGGAGCTCTCCGGCGCGGGCGCGAGCTACACGCTCGCACGCGCGCTCGAACCGCCGGGCGGCGACAACCGCGATCTCGCCGCGCTCGCGGTCGTCGGAGCCATCGGCGATATGCAGGGCGCCGACGGCGGTCTCTCGGGAGCGAACCAGGGCATCGTCGAGGAGGGCGTCGCCGTCGGCGCCGTCGAGGAGGCGACGGACTTACTCGTCTACGGCCGACAGACGCGGCCGCTCCCGAAGTTCCTCGAGTACGCGAGCGACGTTCGGATCCCCGGTATCACGAACGACGCGAACGGGGCGATCGAGTTCCTCGCCGAACTGGATCTGGATCTGCGAGACGACGACGGCGAGTGGCGCCGGTGGGTGGACCTCACGATGGACGAGCGACAGACGCTCGTCAGCGGCCTGCTGCGGCGCGCCATCGCCTCGGGCGTCCCCGCAGACCGGATCGAAGCGCTCGTCGGTACGACCTACACGCTCCCCGGAGAGGAGCGCGGGACGGAGCTCAGAGACGTCAGCGAGTTCTCGACGCTCCTGAACGCGACCGCCCGATACGAGCGCGCTGACGTCGGTCTCGCGGTCTGTCTCGGAGACCGCGCCGAGGCGCTCGACCGCGCGAGAGCGCTCCTCAGAAACCACCGTCGGAACCTCTCGGAGGGGCTCCAGTGGGTCAAACGCGAGGGTACGACGGTCGAAGACAACGTCCAGTGGTTCGACGCCGGCACGCGGATCCGCGAGACGATCGTCGGCATCGTCGCCGGGATGGCCGTCGGCGCCGCCGGGATCCGTGGCGACGTGCCGATCCTCGCGTTCGCCGAGAAGTCCGACGAGGAGGTGAAAGTGAGCGCCCGCGGCTCTCACGCGCTCGTCCGGCAGGGACTGGATCTCTCGGGGGTGATGCGCGAGGCGTCGCGCGCCGTCGGTGGTGACGGCGGCGGCCACGACGTCGCCGCCGGGGCGACAATCCCGACCGGATCGCGCGCGGAGTTCGTCGCGGAGGCGGATCGAATCGTCGGCGAACAGCTTTCGTGACCGGTGTCGAGGGCCGGATCCGAGGCGAGGGGTCTACGCGGTATCCCCTCCGGAGTTCGAAGGCGACTGTGAAGCGCGTTGCTCAGTTCACTCGCCCTGTTCGACCTCGAAGATCTCGTCTGCGGTAAGCCCGTGGGCCTCGCGGTGAACCCTCTCGCCCGCTTCTTTGCTCGGCCCTTCGAACAAGCAGAAGACGGCGCCCTCGTCCTCGTCTACCCAGTAGTTCAGGTAGTTCACACCGTGTTTTTCTTGGGTTTCGACGTCCTTCTTGTGCGCTTCCACGACGTCTTCGACACTGGCGTCGACGTCCCGATGAACGTCCATATAGAGTGGCATAGTACGTACGACACTGGATGCAGCCACGGTTAGTAATTGAGTGCCACTCTCTCGGTAGGACACAATTATCTCAGTTCGGGCGGTTGTAATTGCCTCATAGGCCACCGACACACAATCTACCATTCTATAATAAAATAACTATTTAAAATAGTTAATATATTCAAAATTTATTATTCTCTCCATATTCAAATAACAGTATAAGATTATATAAATATCATCCCGATATTTACTATCTAATTTCTATCTGATATTTTTGATATCCTATTTGAGTAAATACATATCATATTCATGTCTTGCTATCGCGTATCGGTAGCCACCCGTTTGAGCAGTGCCCAGCCGCTGGGCAGTATTGAGCATACCCGGACGTACGATACTCACAATTACTCAGTCCAGACGAGTTCGAGCGAAAGCTTGGCCGTGCATTCGGTTCCCTGTAGCTGCGTATCGTCGCTCTCGACTTCAGTCTCGTCGGCGTCGAGAACGCCGGAACAGTGGCCCTCTTCGATGACCTGTGCCATTGATACCGACGCCCCGCACGCCGGGCAGTCGAGGTAGAAGCCGCGTTCTCCCTCGTGAAGCGTGTCGGCGTCGAGCTCCATCCGGGCGCTGTGCTGCTGATTGGTCTCTGTCTCGTTGTCTGCCATCGTGTGAGTGGAACAACGGCTGCGACGGCGAAAAAACACCGGGGTCGAACTTTAGGTCCTGTACGCCGAACAGTGGCGTATGAATATTCGCGAAGCCCACGCCGAGGACCAATCGGAGATCGCCACCGTCGCTCGGGCGTCACTGTCTGAATCGTACGGCCACTTTCTCTCTCAGGAAACGATCGTCGAGGTCGTCGAGGAGTGGTACTCGCCCGAGCGGATCGAACGGCTCCTCGAAGACGACGCCGAGCGCTTTTACGTCGCCGAGGCGGACGATATCGTGGGGTTCGTCCAACTCGTCGTCGTCGAGGCCGACCCGTTAACCGCCGAGCTCCACTGGCTCCACGTCTCCCCGAACTTCCGGGGCGAGGAGATCGGACTCAGGCTCCTCGGACGGGCGCAGGACGCCGCAGAATCGGCCGAAGCGGCGGTTCTCAAGGGTTTCGTCCTCGAACAGAACGAGACCGGCGTGAGATTCTACGAGGCCAACGGCTTCGAACGGGCGGGAGCCCGAACGGTCGACATCGGCGAGGAGACCTACGAGGAGGTGATCTTCGAGAAGTCCCTCGACGGGTCGCCGCGCGAGCGGGTGGTCGAACCGGTCGCCGGCCCCGACGGCGCGGACCTCTTCGTCGACTTCAGTGACGCCGAACACGCCGACAAGGCCTCGTTTTACGCGGTCTATGAGGACCGCGACTTCCGCGAGCGATACGGCTTCCAGTGCGGCAACTGCGACTCCCTCAGTGTGGCGATGGACTCTATGGGTCGGATCGTCTGCAACCGCTGCGGTAACAAGCGCAAGGCAACCCGCTGGGACGCCTCCTACCTCTAACCCCCGGTCCTCGAGCGATCCCGACTGATTACCCGTCGGGCGGTCGCGAAGTACCGAGTCGCCGGCGGAAGAAGCCGGCGAGTTTGGCGAAGTGCTCCGTCCCCGCGGCGGCGACGATCACGGCGCCGATCGTATTGAAGATCATGTCGGTGACGATGTCGTCAATACCGTACACCGAAAGCGGGGGGTCCGCGCCGACCGCGTCGGCCAACAGGACCGAGGCGAACTCGAGCAGTTCCCAGACGACTGACGCCGCGAGGACGAACACGACGACGAACACGAATCGAAAGCGTGATCCGACGTCTAGCGCCGCCGAGTGGCGCTCGAAGGCCCGGAATGCCGCGTATCCGAATCCGGCGATGATGGTCGCCGAGAGCGTGTGCGTGATCTCGTCGTACCACGAGAACCAGCTGTACGGTCCGAGGGCGCCGACGCTGTGGAGGAAGACCGCCGCCGTGATCCAGAGGACGAGCCCCGGGTTCATAACGTAGCCGTACTCCCGACGGAGGGCGGCCGGCAGGAGCGTCAGTCCGAGAGCGAACGCGCCGTTGGCGACCATTCCCAGCTTGAAAGTGACCACCCCGATACCCATCATCCCGGCCAGAATCGACTGCAGGAACCGTGTGAGTACTCGCTCGTGCCCGTCGGAGACGCTGAAGTAATCGCCAAGCGTCATGAGTCGTCAGGGACGATGGGGTGTCTGTGCGTTCCCACGTGATCGAACTGCTCGAGGTACCACTGGAAGAATCCCCCGGCGAGAACGGCGACGACCGTGACGGCTACGAAGTCCCACTGGAGCTCGGTCTGCGTGGTCAGAAACTGCGTGTCGAACCACCGGTCGGAGTAGAACTGTGCGACAGTCCACCACGTCTGCAGCGCCATCGTGGTCAGCACGGCGAAGAAGACCGCGAAGCTTCGACTCATCTCGACCAGCGTCGTCGCCTCCATCTCGACGACGACCACGAGCGCGAGTCCCGAGACCGCAGCGTATCCGGCGATATCGGGGTACAGACCGACGCGTCGGGTCAGCACCGCCGCGGTCACGAGCGCGACCAGCGGCCAGGGGACCATCGCCGACCAGTCCCGCGTCGCGCCCGCCGGAGTGGCGGCCGTAATCGCGATTAGCGCTGCGAACGCCCCCCAGAGGACCGATCCGTCCCGGACCATATCGACTGCGACATACCCGGCGACTAGAAGCAGTCCCCAGCCGATGACAGCGTTCGTCCGCTCGCCGCGGACGAGCAGTTTGACGACGGCCGCGCTCCGACCGCGCTCCGGCGGCGTCTCCGATCCGACTCCCTCCTGACGACTTCGGGAACCCGCAGCCGGCCGGTCGTCGCTCGACGGCGGCGGTGTCATCTGAGCGGCTGATCTCGACGTGCTCTTGTGTTCATCACGTGTCCCCAAACGCCCTCAGTGGCGGAATGAGCCCGGCCTGCATTCGCCGGCGACTTAGGACGCCGACCGCCGCTGTCAGTCGGTTTCTGTCGGGGCGTCCGATCATCCGCCGTTCGTCGATCTCTCTTCGTTATCCGATGTCTCACCGTGAGTCGATGCCTCCTCGTGAGCCGATCTCCCGCCGTTGGTCGATCCGTCCGCTGTGGCTTCGCGTCCGCTGCGGGGATCTGTCCCGATCGAGTCCCCCATCGACGCCGCCGGCGTGAGCGCTTCGCCGTGCAGGAGTTGGGGGAGCACGATGCGGACGGCTTCGAGCATCACGACGAACAGGATCGGGAGCAAGAAGAAGCCGTACCAACCGAACAGGACCGGGCCGAGGATGTAGCCGAACATCAGCAGCATCATATCGAGGCGCTGCCCCGAGAGATACGGTTGCAGGAACGTCTGCGGCAGGATGTCGAGAACCAGAACGTACGCCACGAGGACGAGAGCGACGAACGTGAGAGAGGCCCCGTCGGTACTGATCGCCTGTACCGCCAGATAGCCGACGACGGGCAGGTAGACGATCTTTCCGACGATGATGGGGATCAGGCTGGCGACGCCCGTGAGGAACGCGAGCACGAACACCATCGGAACCCGCAGTCCCTCAGGCGCGAGCAGGTTCGTTCCACCGTACACGACGATCGAGAGGCCGGCCATCGCGATCACGAACAGAAGGTTCCCGAAGAATACGGATTCGAGATCGCCGTCGACCGCCGTGGCGTACGCGTACGCCGCGGTGTCGCGGCCGCCGAACAGGCCTCCCAGTGCCGCGGCGATATCGTCGTCGTTCGCCAGAAGGAAGAATGAGAGCGAGACCGCGAGTCCGAGAAACAGCGCCGTGCCAGCTACTGCCGAGAACGCGGCGAGTCCGACGTCGACGAGTCCGTTGAGACCGGTGGCGGGATCGAGCGCTTGGCCGGGGTTCGAGAGCGTTTGGAGCAGGGCCTCCCGCTGCTCCGCCGGTACCGCGTCGAGATCGACGTACGGCCGTATGATCTCCACCACCCCGCCGCTGTCGTCGAGTTCCCGCTGGACCGTCTGCGCAATTCGAACCCCGACGTAGAGCGCGAGACCGATGATGGGGAGCAACACGACCACGACGGTCACGCCCGCCGCGAGCGAATCCGAGTCGGTCACCCGAGCGAACGTCCGACAGATCGGCCGGGTCGCGTAGTATCCGAAGGCCGCGAGCGAGAGCAGTCCGACGAACTGGGCCACGATGTACGCGGCGGCGAGACCGAGCAGCGCCACGAACAGCCACCAGCCGAGCCGGTTCCGATCCGACGCCGGGGGAATGGGAGATTCACTCATAAGCGGCTCCGCGGGATCCGTCTCCGAAACGGGCCCGCTATAGGAGCGTTTGCAACTGATTGCACACCCGACCGCACGCAGTCGTGCGGTCGAGTGTGTACAGACTTGCAAACGCTATTATAGGTCATTCGGCCTCCCACGCCGGGGCGGTCGCGAGCGCACCGCCTCGACGGGTCGTCGCTGCGCTCTGATGACCGGCGGGCGGTTCGATTCGGCACGGCGGGTCACTCGCTCCCCGTCTCGATCTTCGCGTCCCCGAACTCGCCGTTTCTCGCGTCGCTCGGCCGCCGTTCGACTGCTCGGCTCATGTGACCGAATCGAACCGCGTCGTCGGTAAACGTTTAGCTGGCAACGGCAGGGGTCGCCGGCGCTCGATGCGTCCCGACGGATTCCTCGGGGTCGCTGTGAGTGCTCGTAGTTTTCGCCGCTCCGTCTGGAGAGTCTATGAACAGGTGCGATGATCCCTATCACCGTTCTTCCGACCTCCGGAGCGGGAGGAGCACGTGAGCCACGATCGGGAGGTGATCCGACGGGAACAGCCCCTCGCCGTCGGTGTCGGCACAGGCCCCGTGCAAGAGCACCTCGACGTCCTCGGTCACGAGCACGTAGTCGATCTTCTTGTCCGGAACGAGCCGGTGAAAGTCCGTCATCGTCGTCTCCGGGCCGTGATGCGGATAGCTCGCCGCGTGGCGGGCATCGAGCAGGGTCCGCCGCTGCCGACGCCGCGTCAGCCGTCGGTAGGCCCGGTTCGACTCGCGGGTGTTGAAATCTCCAGTCACGATGACCGGCAGGTCGTCCGTCATCGCGTCGATCCGATTGCGGAGGAGCGCGGCGCTCTGTATCCGCGACGTCTCGCCGACGTGATCGAAGTGCGTGTTGAAGTGATAAAACTGGATTCCCGTCTCGTACTCCCTGAACCGCGCGTACCTGACGAGGCGCGGCTGCCGCGCGTCCCACCCGACGGACCCGGTCGCCGAGGGATCCTCCGAGAGCCAGAACGTCGAGTCGGCTTCCAGATTGAACCGTCCGCGGTCGAAGCCCATCGCCGCGTACTCGCCGACGGTTTTCCCCCCTCGACGGCCGGCGCTCAGCCACTCGTACTTCGGCAGTCGCCGTCGGAGGTCCCGCAGCTGGTCGTGAAGCGCCTCCTGCAACCCCACGATGTCGGGATCGTGGAACCGAATGTTGCTCGTCACTCCCTCCCGCCGGTGCCGCCAGACGTACTTCTGATCGTTCGGGTTGTCGTACCGGATGTTGTAGGACATTACGCGGATCCGCGATGGCATCGGTCTAGTGAGTGAGATGTGGCAGTATTGGTGAATCAATCAGCGCGGATCTCGTCTAGGCGTACAGTTCGGCGGCGATCTCGTCGCTGTGATCCCGCACGACGGCCGCGATCGCCTCGATCTTGTCGGCCGATAGATTGGGGTTGCCGGTGGTAACGCCGCAGATCACGGACATCTGCGCCGTCAGGTACCCATGTACCCACGCCTCGCCGAGGGCGGATAGCCCATCGTCGGCGTCGAGCATCTCGTGCTCGTTCTTGCCCTCCCGAAGTCCCTGTCCGATCCGCGTCGAGAAGTTCTCTATCAGCGTCTCGAGGATCCACCGCTCGTGTTCGTTCATGCGCTCGCTCCGTTATGGCGTCCCGGCCGACGTGTCGGCTCACTGATCACCTGACTCCTCTCCGATCCCCGATCCGTCGGCTTGGGCGGATTCCCGCGGTGACGGGGCCGCGGTCGATGCGGTTCCCGCCCAGCGGTCGATGTTCTCCGCGACGTAGGTGTGAGCGCCCCATCCGAGGGCGATACCGGCTCCGAGGGCGATCGCGGCGGCGACGCCCCACGCGACGGCGTTGGCGAAGACGTACAGGATCTGGACGTCGATACCCATCGTGTCGAGTCCGATCACGATCGCGGTGAAGTACAGGAACATCCGCGTCCCCGCGGCGAACCACGCGGTGTACTCGGTCTGTGTGGCCGCTCGCGTCCGCATGATCGCGTCTCCGACGAAATCGGCGACGATGAATCCGAGGAGGATGACCGCGAGGCCGGCGACGAACGCCGGCAGATACGAGACCACGGTCTGAATCCATTCGGAGAGCAGCGCGATCGCGAGGACGTTCGCGGCCGCGAGGATCGCGATCGCGTACACGAACCACTTTGCGATGACGCCGAACGTGCGGCTGACCGCCCGCTCGGAGCGGCCCATCATCCTTCCCAGCGGCGTTTCGAGGACTTTCTTATCGATCTCGGTGCGATCGATGAGGGACCGCACGACTCTCCCCACGAGGACCCCGACAACCCACCCGATCAGCAGGATGACGACCGCACCCAGCAGTCGCGGGAGGAAGCCGATGAACGCGGCGAGTGTCTGTTCGAGTGACGTCGGAAGGTCTACTTGGAGCACTGGTGAAGTTATCTCGGAAATCATCTTATCCACCTTACAGTTCTCCGTTCTCGGACAAAAATCAGGACCCTGCAAGTGCAAGCGGGGTACGGCTGCGGGCCCGATGCCGCGTTGTGGACCCGGAAACGTCGAGGGGGTCGTGTCTCGATCACCGATAAGTCACGGGTGCGGTGAGAACCTACACCTTTCGGGTGAACAGTAAAGAGGCTCCGCGTCATCCTAGCGTGTGAAGCTATGCCAATCTGTCCCGGCTGTGAGCGCGTCGTATCGTACGAGCAGTTGCCGACCCACGAGCAGTACTGTGACGGGCTCAGCGAGGGCTCCCACGAGCAGGCAGAGCGCTTAGAGGCCCTCGCAAGCGAGATGTCACAGACGAGCGACAGTCTCTCGCGACGCGTGCGCTCTCTGGAAGCCAGACTCGAAGCGCAGCTCGCGGAGGTCGACCGTCGGGAGCAGTACCGGCGATAGAGCCAAGCCGTCGGCTCCCTCGGGGCCCCTTCTGACTGCCTTTTCGGTCCCTGAGCCGCTCGTGGCTTCGCCCAGTTTTCGCGTCCCCCTGACCACTCTATCGTAGCGTGTGCGAGTGAGTACGCATCAATCGAACACTGTCGTGCGATCGCGTGAAGACGTGCAAACGCCCCTCTCGGTGTCCGACGCACTTCCCCCGAAATCGGTCCTATCACCCCCGTAATATGCGGCTTGGATACGCCGGGAACGGGCGTTTACCCGGAACCGGGCAACCTCCCCTGAGGAAATGACACGCCACTTGGAGTCGGCAGTATCCGAGGACGACCGCGCGGCACCGGCATCGATCGACGACCTCGTGCTGGTCTCGAACCGCGAACCGTACCGCCACCGATACGACGACGACGGCGACGGCGTCTCCGTGGACACACCGGCCGGGGGGCTGGCGACGGGTCTCGACCCGGTGATGCAGCGGCTCGACGGCACGTGGATCGCGTGGGGCGACGGTGACGCCGACTTCGACAGTGCCGACGGCGACGGGCAGGTCGATGTCCCGCCGTCCGCTCCGGCGTACACGCTCCAGCGACTTCGCCTCTCCGAGGCGGAGGTCAGCGAGTACTACTACGGGTACGCCAACCAGGCGCTGTGGCCGCTCTGTCACTCGATGCCCAGCAAGGCGAACTTCGAGGCCGACCACTACCGACGCTACCGCGAGGTCAACGAACGCTTCGCCGACGCCGTGCTGTCCCACGACCCCGCGGGAAAGCCGGTCTGGTTTCAGGATTACCACTTCGCGCTCGCGCCGAAGCTCCTCAGGGAGCGAGAGCCCGACGCGTTCCTGATGCACTTCGTTCACGTCCCGTGGCCCGCGCCCGACGTGTTCCGCGTCTGCCCGCAGGCGACGGCGCTGCTCGAGGGACTCCTCGGAAACGACCTCCTCGGTTTTCACCTCCCTCGATACGGCGCGCAGTTCCTGCAGTGCGCCGAGCAACTGCTCGCGGGCGCGACCGTCGACTGGGCGGCCGGGAGCGTCGCCTACGAGGGGCACACGACGCGCGTCGACGCCTTTCCGTTCAGCGTCGACGCCGACGACATCCGCCGGACGGTGACGGAAGCGGACGACCGCTTCTGGACCCGATTCAGAGCCGAACACGACCTCGATGAGGACACCGCTGTCGCCGTCGGCGTCGAGCGGCTCGATTACACCAAGGGCGTCCCGGAGCGACTCGACGCGCTCGAACGCTTCTTCGAGACTCGACCGGAGCGCCGCGGCGACCTCACGTACGTCCAGAAGGGGTGTGCGACCCGCGAGGAGATCCCCGCCTATCAGCGACTGCGCGAAACCGTCGAATCGAAGGTGCGGGCGCTCAACGAGCGGTTCGGAACCGACGAGTGGTCGCCGGTCGTGTACACGACCGAGATGTACGACCGCGCGGATCTGCTGTCGCTGTACCGACACGCGGACATCGGGCTGGTCGGCCCGCTGCGCGACGGGATGAACCTCGTCGCGAAGGAGTACGTGGCCGCGCAGACCGAGAACGACGGCGTCCTCCTCCTCAGCCCGCTCGCCGGCGCCGGCGAACAGCTGAGTGAATCCGCCGTCGAGTTCGACCCTTACGACACGGAGGCGGCCGCCGCGTCGATCGAGCGGGCGATGGAGATGGGGCTCCCCGAACGGCACTTGCGGATGCGCTCGCTGCGTCGTGGGGTACACGCGGCGGACCTCTCCGCGTGGCTCGACGACGTGCTCGGGGCGGCCGCGGCGATCCGCGATGGCGAATCCCCCGGAGTGTCGTTGTGACCGACGCGGCGAACTTGGGAACGCCGCCGCTCGACGACGCGTGGCTCCGAACGCTGGGCGAGCGGCTCACCGAGGCGGACGGGCTCTTGGCGTGTTTCGACTTCGACGGCACGCTCGCACCGATCGTCGAGGACCCGTCGCAGGCGGCCATCCGGCCGGCGATCCGGACGGCGCTCCGATGCTTGGCCGACCGCTCGGACGCTGCGGTCGCGGTCGTGAGCGGGCGCTCGCTCTCGGACCTCCGCGAGCGGGTCGGCGTCGACGGCGTCCACTACGCCGGCAACCACGGGCTCGAGTGGGACGACGGGAGCGGCCGATCGGTGCTGCCGTCGGCGCGCCCGTCGCGCTCGTCCGTCGGAGCGGCCGTGGAGTCGCTCCGCGACGAACTCGACGGCGTCGACGGGGCGACCGTCGAGGACAAATCGCTCACGGCGACCGTCCACTACCGGCGGACGCCGCCCGGCCGCGTCCCCGACGTGATCGAGACGACCGCGGACGTTGTCGAATCCGTCGACGACGTGCGGCTCACGCGCGGGAAACAGATCGTCGAACTCAGGCCGGACGTCCCCGCCGGCAAGGGCCTCGCGGTCGAGCGACTCCGCGAGCGCCACCCGAACGCCCTCCCGCTTTTCGTCGGCGACGACCGCACCGACGAAGACGGCTTCCGCGCGGTCGCCGCCGACGGGTACGGCGTGCTGGTCGGTGACCGGACCGACTCGGCCGCGGCCGTTCGGGTCCCCGACGTCGACGGCGTGGCGACGCTGCTCGAGTGGCTCTGTTCCCGCACTGCGCCCTGACGGTCGCAGCGGCCGAACGCCCCGGAGGCGGCCGAGCGCTACGCGATGTCCCAGCGGTCGGCCGTGACCGCGTCGACGCCGACCGATTCGAGGACGCGCACCTCCTCGGCCGTTCGAGCGGCTTTCCACGCGACGACCCGGAGACCGGCGTCGTGCGCCGACTCGACCACGCCCGAGGAGAGACAGAGGTCGTAGTGCGGGTGGACGACCGCACACGAGAGCTCGAGCGCCGTTTCGAGCCCCGCGTCGGGCTCCGACTCGAAGAGATAGCCCGTCGGGACCGTCCAGCCGCTGGCGTTGACCTCCTCGATCGCCCCCGGGAGGAACGACGAGACGGTCACGTCGTGACCCGTCCCCGCTACCGCCGCTCGGACGTCAGCCGCGAGCCCGGTCTCTTTCAGCTCGATCTGGAGGTCGACCGTCTCGGGGACGGCGTCGAGGACGCCGGAGAGCCGGGGCACCGTCTCACCTGATTCGAGCACCTCGTACTCGCTGAGGGTCTCCCACGGGAGTTCTGCGACCCGCCCCGTCCCCTCCGTCAGTCGATCGACCGTCTCGTCGTGGAAGACGACCAGTTCGCCCGTCGCACACCGGCGGACGTCGACCTCGACGGCGCCGACGTACTGGGCGGCCTTCGAGACGGCGCCGACGGTATTTTCCGGATACTGCATCGCACAGCCGCGATGTCCGATCAGTTCCATTTACCATATGCAGGTGTAAGCCGGTCTTAACTCCTTCGAGGTAGTATCGCCCGCGACGGGAGAAGGGGCTATCCGGGCGCTACCGCTCGAACGGTCGCCTTACTGAGAATCCGGCGGACGCGAGCTGTCGGTGCGGCGTCGGGCGCTCATCGCGACGCCCTCGACGGTCGAAATTACAGTAGCGTTTGCAACTGATTGCACATCCGACCGCACGACGGCGTGCGGTCGAGTGTGTACAGACTTGCAAACGCTACTATAGGTATGACAGACCGATCGGTGTCGTCGACCGTGGAGCGGCTATTCCGCGAGAAGCGTTCCTCGTTCCGCCGAGCGATTCAGGCGCCGGGGACGCCGACCGCGTCGAACGCGGTGATGCCGGCGACGGCGAGCGCGTAGAGCACGACGAGGGACGCGATCCACGCGATCAGCGCGATACCGATCGCGGCTCCCCAACCGCCGGGATACCGGTATTTAATCACGCCGAGGTACACGACGAGCGCGAGCACGGGGCCGAGAAGCGGGATCCAGCCGAGCAGCGCCGTCACGATCACCCAGATCACGGACGCGATCAGCGCGGTGACGATCGCGTACGTGTAGTCTTCAACGTCGGTGATGATCCGCGCGCCGAGATAGATGCCCAGCGCTCCGATCAGCAGGCTGATCACGAACACGAGAAGCGAGTCGACGAGGGCCATACTGTGGCTTTTCTGCGGGTGAACGCTTTGTTATGTCACAATTACGGCTCAGGTGACCGCAGAACGCAGGTCCATCGGACGTTCGAGAGGGGGCGACGTTTAGACTGTGTATGTCGCCGGAGCGGCCCTCTCGAGTCCGTTCATCGCTGTCTCTTCGGTGTCCCCTGCGATCGCAACCCGCGCGTACTTCCCGCTCAGGGGTCAATCCCCGCCGAGGAACTATGAGTGACCGAGACGTGGGACAGCGGTCCCCGAGAGACGACGCGACCCGACGGGAAAGCGGCACCGAGCGCGACCGGAACCCCACCGAGCGCGGGAAGTGGATCTCGGCGCTGATCGCGCTCGTCGGCCTGTGGATGATCGCGGAGGGCTTCCTGTTCGACCTGACGGCGGCGCAACTGTGGAACGATGCCGTCATCGGGCTGTTGCTCCTCGCAGTCGGCGGGTACAACTACTACCGACAGGCGAACGAGCGGTTCGGCAGCGTCGGCGCCGCGTCGATCGCCGCGCTGATCGGCCTCTGGATCATCGTGACGCCGTTCGTGTTCGGCGACGGGTTCGCCGCGGGAGCGACCGGGGCCGCCTTCGGCGCGTGGAACGACCTCCTCGCCGGGCTGATCACGTTCGCGCTCGGCGCGTACAGCGCCTACAAGTTCCGAAACTGGCAGGAGACGCCGCGGGCGGCGGCCTGATCGGTCGACTTCGTTCTCGGGACAGTCAGGCGAACCGCCCGGTGACGCCGCGACGCCGATACACGGCTAACTGATACCGCGTGAGGTGGACCGAGAACGCCACCGTCAACAGCGCCAGCGCACCGAGGAGCGCGAGCGAGCCCTCGTTGACGTATCCGTTCACGACCTGCGCGAGCGCGAAGATCGGTAGGCCGAACGTGAAAATCAGCGTGCGAACGGGGAACTCCCGGGCCATCTGCACGAACAGCTCCCGTTCGCTCGCCGACGCATCGAACGAGTGAGTCATCGATTACGCGTAGCTTTCCGAGCAAACGCTTAGAGGCTTCGAAAAACCCCTCCGTCCCGAATGTCGGCGCTTACGCGGCGCTGCGGCGGTAGGACTGTGATATTTCGCCGCCAGAGAGCGGCGAGAGTCCGCTAGCCGCGTCCGCCCGCCGCACGTGATCGTTTCTTGGGTGCGTCGTCTCACCCTCTGTGCTCGCCGTCCCACACCGTCAGTCAGACCGCCGTTCGATCGATCGCTCTCGGCGGTATGTCCCGTATTACGAAGGCTCGCTGACGACACCTATCGATCGTCGGATGATCCCCCAGTTCACGAGCGTCCTGCAGCCGATTGGATCGACCGCTGGCCCCGTCCCGCTTCAGTTCTTCAGCGGCGAGTTTCTCACGCTGGCGATCGTCTTCGTCGTGCTCGCCCTCGTCGCCGCGCTGGTCGGCGCCCGCGGCGTCGCCGGGATAAGTATGCGCGTCGCGAAGTGGTTCGTGATCATCTTTGTCGTCCTCGCGATCGTTTCGTTTATCCTGTGACCCGCTGTGCACCATCTGCACGCCCCCGGTCGCTGCCGCTCACTCGCCGCCGAGCGCCTCGGCTAGCGGGTCGAGGTGGCCGATGCCGACGACGGCGGTGACTGCCCCCTCTCCCCGGAGCCGGTGGATTCGATCGGCCATATGCGCTTCTCTCGCCGACCGTCGGACGGCGCTCGCGCCCGACGTCTGGAACGCGTTCAGTATCGTCTTCGACTGGCGGACCTGCGCTCTCTCGTCGGCGGCCTGTACCGACGGGTCGTCCGCTATCGTACTCTCGTGAGCGATCGGCCTGTCGACCTCCACCCGGAACCCGGCCGACCGCGAACAGACCGCGGCGGCCCGGCAGACGGCGGCGTGCGCCGTGGCGGACCAGAGACCGGAGAGGACCGACCGAACGACATCGGCCGGGGGCCGTTCGGTCGCGACCCGAGCGAGCAGCCGGCGAGCGAATCCGACCGACGGACCGTCGATCCCGACGACGCGCTCGGTCTCCGCCGCCCGAATCGCCGTACTCATCTCGCCGCCGAACGACGGCGGCGAATCGCCGTCCCGCGCGTACTCGACGAACAGCGGCACCGCGAGCGATGGCAGTTCGAGCGCGAGGACATCCGGTGCTGCCTCGGAGACGATTCGACGCGTGCGGTACGTGCTCGCGGGGTGGTCGTGGACGACGCCAACGAGCGTCACTGGGCCGCCGTCGGAGGTCGCCGGAAGGCGGCGGACGAACTCCCCGGTCAGCCGTGGATCCTCAGACATCGTGCGTAGGCGTGTCTATCACTGGGCCGAGTGGTAGCATAACCGTTTCGCTCGCCGACGGCGTTTTGCCGTCGGCTACTCACCGCTCTCACTAACCGGGCATCGACCGTCTAGGCCACCGTCCGGACTTCAAGCGACCGTCTCCGCAGTCACTCGTTGGCCCGTTCCGAGCGCCGCTGCGCGACGCGATCCGACTCGGTACTGTATTCGAAACTGAACGTTAGACAAGGCTTTTACGCTCCCAGTAGCTACCTTCGGCCGAATTCGATGACCCGGAACGCGACAGAAACCCAGTTCGAGATGCGGGGTCAGTACGCCAGACCGGACACGTACTACGCTCAGCACGACTTCGACGGCCCGGCGAAACTCTCGACCACGGTCGTCCACACGATCTCGGAGGTCGCCAACGCCGATATCACCCGCGCGGAGTCCGCCCTGTTCCAGCACGTCAACCCGGAGGCGCTCGACGCCCTCTTCACGCCCGCCGGTTCGGACGCTCCCCGGACGTCGAGTCACGTGAACCTCCACATCTGGGGCTACGGCGTGACGGTCTACAGCAACGGACAGATCGTGATCTCTGCTCCCGAGCGGCGACACTGATCGCGATACTCGATCCGACGGGCGACCGAGTCCGCCCGGTCGGCCGGTTTCGCCGCTGCCGCCGGCGAGACCGCTTGTGGGAAGCCTATCTCTTTCGGCGCACGATTCATCCCTCTCGGCGTGGACGGTTGTGATATGTCCGACAACGAGCGGCCGTCCTCACGGCCGGAGGCGGGGGTATCGATAAAGACGGACTCGGAGGCGGCGGACGCATCCAAACCGGGTGGAAAGCGCTTCTTGGTGGCGTGTGAGCACTGCCCGCTGTCACACGAGGTCGAGAGCCGAGACGTCGCTCGGCGCATCGGCGCCGCCCACCAGCGCGCGACCGGACACGACGTCGTCGCCGTGGAGTGGCCGTGGTCGTCGCCCAGCTGATCGGGGGTATCGTCCGGGAGATCGGGGGTGTCGTCGGGGGAATCGAGGCGTACCGTCCGACCGGGCCGGGAGTTCCGTCGATCGAGAGGGTCACACCGGCCCGTCCGGTCCGTTCGCTGCGCGACTCCACCTCAGATCAGCGACTGCACCGAGACCTCGGTACCGCTCTCTGCGGCGCTGTACACCGCTTCCGTGACGGCGGTCACGGTCAGCCCGACTTCCCCCGGGACTGCGGGCTCGGCGGTGCCTTCGATGGAGGCCGCGAAGTGCTGCAGTTTCCGCCGGTTGAGCGCCGTGAACTCCGAGCCGCCCTCGAACTCCGTCTGGAACGACGTCCCGTCTCGGCGCTCGACGTGGATGACGCCGTCGGTGTACCTGAGCCTCCCTTCCGTCCCGAAGAACATGTATCCCTCCTCGGGGTCGACTTCGACGCCGTCTCCCGAGATGCCGACGCTCGCGGTGATCGGACGACCGTCCCGACGGAGCCTGAGCGTGAACGCGCTGTTCACGTCGACCCCCGGGTCGGCGTACTGCACGCTCGCAGTCACCGAGAGCGGCTCGGCCTCGGTCACCCACAGCAGCGCGTCGATGAGGTGCGATCCCGTGTCGTACAGTTGCCCGCCACCGGACAGCGCGGGATCGACCCGCCACGTCCCTTGGTTGTTGTGTATCCAGTCCTGTCCGATGTAGCCGGTGATCGTGTGGAGGGACCCGATCCGGCCGCTCGCGAGCAGCCGGTGGAGCTCTTGGAACACGGGATCGAACCGCCGCTGATAGCCCACCTGCAGGATCAGGTTCCGCTCGGCAGCGGCGTCGATCAACTCTTTCGCCTGCTCGATGTCCGTCACCATCGGTTTCTCGACGAGGACGTGGAGGCCGCGTTCGAGACACGCCATCGACTGCTCGTAGTGGAGGGTGTGCGGCGTCACGACCGTGACCGCGTCCAGTTCGTCGCCGTGGTGCTGGAGCATCGTCTCGTACTCGGTGTACACCGGGCGATCGAACTCGCGCTGAAAGAGCTCTTGGGCCTCCTGTGCGATGTCCGCGCCGGCGACGATCGTGACCTCGTCCATCGCCGAATACGCCTCCGTCTGGAGATAGCCGAGGCCACCGATCCCGATGATACCCAGAGCGATTGCCATTATACAAACACGCGGCGGTGAAAACCATAACTCTATCCCCGGATGACGCTTCGCGGCCCGCACTGTACCTCCCCCGACGCTCACACCGCCTCGATCGGCGCCGGCCCACCCGCGCCCCCGAAGTATTTGTCGCGAGCGTCCGTACCGTTCGTATGGACGTTGGCGTGCTTACCGTTCCGTTAGGCGAGTGGCCGCTCGACCGGGCGCTCGAGTACCTGGACGAGCTGGGCGTGGACGCGGTCGAACTGGGGGCGGGCGGTCACCCCGGAACCGACCACCTCTCACCGCGGGCCCTCCTCGACGACGCGGACGAGCGGGCCGCCCTCAGGGAGGCGCTCGACGCGCACGAGATGACGGTCAGCGCGCTGGCGACACACAACAACCCGCTGCACCCCGACAGCGAGCGGGCCGCCGACGCCGACGCGGATCTCCGCCGCGCGATCGAGCTGGCGGATCTGCTCGACGTCGACACGGTGACGTGCTTCTCGGGGCTCCCGGCCGGCGCTCCGGGGGACGAGACGCCCAACTGGATCACCGCACCGTGGCCGCCGGAGCACCGCGAGGCGCTCGCCTACCAGTGGGACGTCGCGATCGAGTACTGGCGGGACGTCGCCTCGCACGCTGAGCGGCACGGCGTCGACGTCGCCGTCGAGATGCACCCGAATATGCTGGTCCACGAACCGCACGGGCTCGTTCGCCTCCGGGAGGCGACGGGCGCGCGCATCGGCGCGAACGTCGATCCCTCGCACCTCTACTGGCAGCGGATCGAGCCGACCGCCGCGATCCGATACCTCGGCCGACACGACGCCGTCCACCACGTTCACGCCAAAGACACCGAGATCTACGAGGCGAACGTCCGGACGCGCGGCGTCCTCGACGCCCAGTCCTACGGGGACGAGCGCGACCGCTCGTGGCTGTTTCGGACGGTCGGCTACGGGCACGGGGCGCACCACTGGCGGACGCTCGTGAGCGCGCTCAGGCTCGTCGGCTACGACGGGGCGCTGAGCATCGAGCACGAGGACGCGCTGATGAGCTCGCGGGAGGGGCTCGAGAAGGCCGTCGAGTTGCTCGATCGGGTCGTCGTCGAGACGCGGCCGGGGGAGGCGTTCTGGACCCGATGACGCTCCGAATCGGAATGCTCGGCTACCGGTTTATGGGCCGCGCACACGCGAACGCCCTGGCGCGCCTGCCGATGTTCTTCCCCGACGCCCCCGACGTCGAGCGGGCGGTCCTGATCGGCCGCGACGAGGCGGCGCTCGCCGCCGCCGTCGACACGCTCGGGTTCGATCGCGGCGCGACCGACTGGCGCGACGCGCTCGGGGAGATCGACGTGCTGTACAACCTCGGGCCGAACCACCTCCACCCGGAGCCGTCTATCGCGGCGCTCGACCGCGGCGTCCACGTCTTCTGTGAGAAACCGCTGGCGCACGAGCTGGACCTGGCCGAGCGGATGGCGACGGCGGCGCGCGACAGCGACGCCGTCGCGGCGATCGGCTTCAACTACCGGTTCGTGCCGGCGATCGCGCTCGCGAAGCGGCTGATCGCGGCCGGCGAGCTCGGCGAGATCCGCCAGTTCCGCGGGCGGTACCTCCAAGACTGGCTCTGTGACCCGGCCGAGCCGTGGTCGTGGCGGCTGGACGAGTCGCTGGCCGGGAGCGGCGCGCTCGGTGATCTTGGCGCGCACACGCTCGACCTCGCGAGGTATCTCGTGGGGGACGTCGACGCCGTCTCCGGCCACCTGCGGACCTTCGTGGAGGAGCGTCCCGACCCGCGCGGCGAGGGGACGCGGCCGGTGACCGTGGACGACGCCTTCTCCGCGCAGCTCGCGTTCGAGGGCGGCGCCGTCGGAACGGTCGAGGCCTCCCGCGTCGCCGACGGGCACGCGAACGACCACGCGATCGCGGTCCACGGGACCGAGGGCAGCCTCCGGTTCTCGCTGGAGCGGCTCAACGAACTGGCGGTGAAGCGCCGGGGCGGTCGGGGGTACGAGCGGGTCCTCGTCACCGACGAGTCGGATCCCTACGTCGACCACTGGTGGCCCCCGGGGCACGTCCTCGGATGGGAGCACACCTTCGTCCACGAGGACTACGAGTTCCTCACGGCGGTCGCGTCGGCTCGGAGAGGTGAGTCGACTCGACAGAGTGAGTCGGTCCGGGAGGCCGAGTCGGCTCAGCGGTTCCGCCCCGACTTCCGAGATGGGCTGGTTGTGCAGCGGACGCTCGACGCGACCGAACGCAGCCACCGGGACGGAGAGTGGATTCCCCTCGACGCCGAACTGCCCCCGTCGGCGAACTGATCCCGGGGAGACGATTCGTGGGGGGAGGGATCGCCCGCGGAACCGTCTGCGGCGGTCGTCAGTCCGGATGCACGCCGTCACCGGCGCGGAGCGCTCCCATCGTCGTGCATTCGAGACATGCGTACAGGTCGTTCTCGTTATCGCCGAACACGCGGACGAACCCCTCAGTGACGTAGCTGCCGCAGGTGAGACACCGCGTCTGTCCGGACGACTGATCGTCGTGTACGATCGCTAACTTCGTTGGCATGGTGCGATTGTCCTCTGGCGGGTATGCACTATTATTATATTTCTGCTACCGCTGGCCGGTCGTTCGGCGGCGATTTAAGCCGGTCGTACGTCGACCCGCGGCGGCCGTCCCCGATCACCCCCTCCGTCCGGCCGCTCTACCGCGCTCGGCGTGCGGTCGTTGGCCGCGGGTAACGCTCGGTCGCTATCGGCGACGCCGCGGGTAAGATCCGCGTAGTCGACAGACTCTCCCGGTCACCACTGTCGATGCCGATCGATACCGGCTGCGACTGGCGATCGGATTCGGGCACCGCTCCCCGGTCGACACACGATGTGACATAGCATACCTACTCCCGGGAACGCCCTCCGTTGCCGACGCTATCGTCGCGTTACTCGCTCTCGTGGGTTCACATCCGACCCCGGATTTCGCTGGCGCCCACGTGGTTCCATATCCCTTCGTTTGCTCGCACGTGGCAGTGTCATCCGTTCGGATAGTGAGGGTTGCGTGAGGCTCGAATCCGTCACCGACGCGCTCATATAACCCGCTCTGCACTAGCCGGTGTAATGAGCCGTCGCTCGCTGACGGAAGCCCTTCAGGAGACGCTCCTCGCCTTCGATCGCTGCGGCGAACCGATGGCGACACGCGAGGTAGCCGACCGGCTCGACCTCGGCCGCCGAAGCACCTACGAACGCCTGACTCGACTCGTCGAACGGGAGCGGCTCGAGACGAAGAAAGTCGGCGCGAACGCGCGCGTGTGGTGGCGACCTGTCGACTCGTCCCTGTCCGAGGCAGTTGGTCCGTCCGAGCAAACCGGTCCGTCGGAGGCGGCCGGTGAGGGGCCCCTCGCCGCGGCGACGCGATCGACGCGTCAGTCCCTGCGAGCGGAGCTGTTCGAGGCGTTCGTGACGGCCGCCGAGGAGTACGCCGTGATCCTCCTCGATCGCAACGGCCGCGTTCGCTCTTGGAACGCCGGCGCCGAACGACTCCTCGGATACGAGGACCGTTCGGTTCTCGGCGAACACGTCTCGACGCTCTACGACGACCGCGAAGCGGATGTCACCGACCGCTCGACGGACGCGGAGCGACGGCTGATCCGATCGGACGGATCGCGGTTCTGGGCCGCCGTTCGGACCAGCGAGATCCGCGAGGCGGACGGCGACCTGATCGGCTACGCGACCGTCGTCCGCGATCTGTCCGCCCGCCGGGAACAGGAGCGACAGCTCCGACGGGAGCGGGACCTCATCGACCGGATTCTCGAGACCGCCCCGGTCGGGCTCTCCATCTACGAGCCCGACGGCTCGATCGACCGCATCAACACGCGGGTGCGAGAGAAACTCGGCATCGGGGACCCCGACGACTTGGGACGGGCACTGAAGCAGCGCCGCCTCTACGACGACGAGGGGAACCCACTCGACGCGTCGGCGTATCCGGTGCAGCGAGTCATCGACTCCGGGGAGTCGGTCTCGGAGCTGGTCCTCCAACACGACGGGCCGGACGGCGAGCTGCTGTGGGTCTCGATCACCGCCTCGCCCGTGTTCGACGACGACGGGCGCCTCGAACGGGTCGTCGTCGCGGGCAAGGACGTCACGGAACTGAAGCGGTCCCAGCGGCAGCTCGAACGGCAGCGCGACGAGATCGAGAACGAACTGCTCCGGGCGTACGAACGCGGCGACGAGGCGTTCTTCGCCCTCGACGATGACTGGACCGTCGTCCACCTCAACGAGCGAGCGTCGACCGTCCTCGATCGGTCCGCCGACGACGTCGTGGGACAGAACTTCTGGGAGTCGTTTCCGGAGATACGCGGGACCACGTTCCAAGAGCGGTACGAGCGCGCGCTCGACACGCAGGAGTCGGTCACGTTCGAGGAGTACTTCGCGCCGATGGACCGGTGGTTCGAGGTGGCCGCCTACCCCGACGAAAACGGGCTGTCGGTGTACTTCCGCGACGTGACCGAGCGCAAAGACCGCGAGCGCCAACTCGAGGAGTCGAGACGGCGGCTCCGGACGATCGTGGATCACTTCCCGAACGGGGCGATCGCCCTCGTCGACGATGACCTCCGGTACGTCGCCTTCGGCGGGACGACGGTCGATCAGGAGGCCTCCGCCTACGACGAATTCGAGGGACGTCACGTTCGGGAGGCGGTGCCGTCGGAACTGGCCGACCGGGTGGTCACGCACTACCGGAACGCGCTGGACGGCGAGGTCAGTTCCTTCGAGGCGACGGTCGGCACCCGTACCTACAAGTTCCGGACGGTGCCGGTCCGTGACCGCGACGGCGACGATGTCCTCGCCGCGATCGGGATGTCACAGGACGTCACCGAACAGCGGATCCGGCAGCGGGAACTCGAACAGCGGATCAGCCAGCAGGAGACCGTCGCGGATCTCAGCCAGTACGCGCTCGATCACGCGGACATCGACACGCTCCTTTCGGACGCCGCGGCGCGAGTCGCGTCGACACTCGAGACCGACTACTGCCGGGTGCTCGAACTCGACTCGTCGGCGGAGACGCTCCGTCTCCGCGAGGGCGTCGGCTGGGACGAGGAGGTCCTCGAACGAGCGAGCGTCTCGCCCATCGAGGACGGGTCACAGGCCGCTCACACGCTCCGGTCGGCGGAACCCATCGTCGTGACGGACTTCGAGACGGAGCGTCGATTCGGCCGTCCGGACTTCCTCGCGGCGCACGACGTACGGAGCGGCATCTGTACGCTCATCGGCCCCCCGGACGACCCGTGGGGAATCCTCTGTACGCATCACACCGACGCGCGGGAGTTCAGCGACCACGACGTCAACTTCGTGCAGTCGGCGGCGGCGATCCTCGCGGCCGCGCTCGGCCGACACGAGGACGAGCGAGCGCTGCGTCGCCAGCGCGAGCAGTTGGCCGCGCTGAACAACCTCAACGCCGTCGTCCAGGAGATCACCGAGGCGGTCATCAACCGACCCACCCGCGAGGAGATCGAATCGACCGTCTGTAACTATCTCGCGGGCTCGGGTTCGTACCGGTTCGCGTGGATCAGCGATGTCGACGTGACCACACAGACCGTGGACGTGCGGGCCGAGGCGGGTGTCGAGGGGATCCTCGACGACGTCGTCATCTCGGTCGACCCCGACGATGAGCGGAGCACCGGACCGATCAGCAGGGCCTTCCGGACGGGCGAGATGCAGGTCTCACATCGCTCCGACGGCGACTTGGGAGCGGAGCCGTGGCACGAATGGGCGGACGGCTCCGATGTGTGGTCGGCCGCGGCGGTCCCGATCGTTCACGAGGGGACGATATACGGCGTCTTGAACCTCTATGCGGATCGACCCGACGCCTTCGAGGGGCAGCAGCGTTCGGTCATCGAGCGACTCGGCGAGGTCGTCGGACACGCCATCGCCGCGACGGAGCGGAAGCGCGCGCTGATGTCGGATGAGGTCGTCGAACTCGACTTCCGAATTCGGGACGTCTTCGGGCCCCTCGACGGTGTCGAGGGGACGACGGGAACCATCGCGTTCGAGCACATCGTGCCGCTCGGGGACGAGGAGTTCCTCGCCTACGGCACGGTGACGCCCGACGCGGTGGCGGGGCTCCGCGCGCTCTCGGAGGCGATGCCCCACGGGGACGGCGTCGTCGTCCGCGAAAACGGAGATGAGGCGAAGTTCGAGCTGCGTCTCTCCGAACCGCCCGTCCTCTCGGCGGCCGCGTCGCTCGGCGCGTCCGTCGAACGGGCCGTCATCGAGGACGGCGACTACTGTATGACGTTTCACCTCTCCCCGAGCGCAGACGTGCGGCGTCTCATCGACGCTGTCAGAGAGACGTACCCCACGGCCCGGCTCCTCAAGCGACAACAGATCTCTCGGGCTCTGGACGCCCCCGATCGCGGCAGGCCAGACGCCACGGCAGACCTGACTGACCGCCAGCGAACCGCGCTGGAGGTGGCCTACCACGCCGGCTTCTTCGAGTGGCCGCGCTCGGCGACCGGCGAGGACGTCGCCGAGGCGATGGGGATCTCGTCTCCGACGTTCCATCAGCACCTCCGGAAGGCCGAGCGTAAGGTCCTCGAAAGCGTCCTCTCGCCCTCGATCATTCCGCCCGGAACTACGCCGGCGTAACCGGTCACCGATCGTTCGGGTCCGTTCAACCCCGGTCGGTGTCGTTCCGGGACCGATCGTCACCGCCCGCGTCAGAAGTACCTTGAGGGCGTGCTGCGTAGGAACCGGTATGTCCCCGACGACCGACGAGCGGTGCGGATTTCGGCTTCACATCGGACTGGACAGTCAGGCGTCCGCCGCCGACCCGTGCGAGCGCCCCGTCTGGGAGGATCACGACCGATGCGTCTGGCACGCGACCGTCGACGGCAAGACGGCGGCGACGTTCGATGATCGGCGCGCGGACGTCGAGAACAGTCTCGACGGGGCGTATCTCCGAGACGCCGAACTGGTCGATCTCGACTGGCTCCGGGGAGCGTCGCTCGTCGGGGCGGACCTCACCGGCGCGCGTCTCAACGGCTCGGACCTCTCGGGCGCCAACCTGATGCTCTCCTCGTTGAAGGACGTGAGCGCGCTCAACACCGACCTCCGCGGGGTGAATCTCGAAGGGGCGATCCTCACGAACGGCGACCTCCGCCGCGCCACGCTCGAGAACGCCCACCTCAACGACGCGGTCCTGAAGGACGTTCACATCGACGGGACCACGACGTTCGGTGAGCTGTCGGTCTACGAGCGCGAGCGGGCGGATCCGGTTCTCGGGGCGAAACATCCGCTCTTGGCCGCCGCGTGGGCGTACCGACAGCTCCAGCAGGTCTACCGCGGCAACAGCCTCCCGGACCTTGCCCGGCGGAGCTACAACCGGGAGAAAGACGCCCGCCGGAAGCTCGCGTGGAGCACGCGGGACTACCCGAAGGCCATCGCGCTGGAGCTCTCCCGGTGGGTGATGCGCTACGGAAACAGCCCGTACCGGATTTTCATCGCTTCGCTGGGGGTGATCACGGTGTCCGCGCTGCTGTTCCCGCTGACCGGCGGGATCCAAGAGACGCAGGGAGAGCAGGTGATCACGTACGCGATCGACGATCCCACGGAGGCGCCGCAGTGGTGGCTCGTTCAGGTCCTGTTCAAGAGTATGTATTTCAGCGTCGTGACCTTCGCGACGCTCGGGTACGGGGATATCCAGCCGATCGGGACGTGGGCGCGGCTGCTCGCGACCGTGGAAACGACGCTCGGGACGCTGCTCTCGGCCCTGCTAGTGTTCGTACTCGCCCGGCTCGTGACGTGGTGAACGCCGCGCTCGCTCCCCTCGCGACTGACACAGAAGAAGTGGTCGGCGACGTGGACGCTCTTGGTTCGCGGCGATGGCGCGGTGGATCACCAGATCCGTTCGATCCGGTGTGACTCCGCATTGTAGTCGAGTACGCCGGCGTCGTCCATCTTGGGAAGGTGCGCGTGGTGCAGCGAAATCGCCACTCGATCGACGGCTTCGTCGCGTTCTTCCCGCGCCGAGATCGCCGCCGCGAGGGCGTCGAGATCGACCGGAGCGATCCGTTCTGTGAGGATCTCAATGGCCAGTCTGCGACGGTCGGACGCGAGCAGCTGGTGCCGCTGGCTCTCTGTCAGATTGACTGTCCCCCCGCGCTTGCTCGTGAATTCGCTGGTAGTGTTAGACATTCTCTTTCTCCGGGTTCTCCGTGAGTACCCTCCGTCCGCAGCGCTCGCTCGACTCACGCGGCCGCGAACGCCGGCGAACAGCGTACGAATACTCACTTTCTGTCTCCCCGTACGTCGTAGAGACCCCGTTCGGCCGTAAGTGTGCCCTAGAACTGATTAGGCTCTGCCCGGTTCGCCCCGGCGTCCGAGTCGTCGCTCTCGCTGCACCGGCTCGCGCGGAGGGCTATAGCAGCGTCTGCAAGTCTTCACTCACCCGATCGCCCGACAGCGTGCGATCGGATGCGCAATCAGTTGCAAACGCTACTAGGCCGACTGGCTGCCGCAGCCGACTAACTGCCACCGAGTCGTTCAGCGCTGGGGTACGCTTCCGTCGACGGATGGGCGTCCGGATCATCCTCGCAGCGACCGGCCGTGCGAGGGAGAACGGCCGTCAGCGGTTGGTGGCGACTAACTTTTCGGGTACAACGGCAGTTCATCTGTATGCGACTCATCCAGATCGCGGTCCCCCGCGGGCAGCGAGACGTCGTCATCGACGTGCTCCGCGAGGAGCAGTTCGGGTACACCGTTCTCGACGGGGCGAGCGCACAGGATGGCTCCGCCGTCATCACGTTCGTGGCTCCCGCAGACGCGGTCGAACACGTACTGGAGGACCTCGAGGCAGCGGGGGTAGACAGGAGTACATTCACCGTCTCGGTCGAAGCCGAGTTCGCTGACTACGACCACGTCGAGGAGGTGCAGAACCGGTGGGCGAAATCGCCGAACCGTCTCGCTCCGAGAGCGCTCCGATCAAAGGCCAAGGATATGCGTCTCAACACGCGCTCGTACCTCTGGATGATGGTACTCAGTGCGATCGTGGCGACAGCCGGATTACTCGCGAGCTCGCCGGCGGTCGTCGTCGGCGCGATGGTCATCGCGCCGATCGTCAGCCCGGCCATCACCGCGAGTGTCGGCGCCGTTCGGGACGACCGCGAGATGGTCGTCGATAGCGTCCATATGCAGGCGCTCGGCCTCGGTACCGCCATCGGGACCGCGACCGCCGTCGGCTGGCTGGCCCGAGCGTTGCACGTCGTGCCCGCGACTCTGGCCGTCGATCAGTTAGCGCTCGTGGCGCTTCGCCTCTCCCCGGGGATGGTCCCGCTGACGGTCGCCGTCGCGGCGGGTGCCGCGGGCGCGTACGGGCTGGCGACGAAGGGACAGACGACCATCGTCGGCGTGATGATCGCGGCCGCGCTCATCCCGACCGCATCGGCCGTCGGTATCGGCGTCGCCTGGGGGAATTCACTCCTCGCGGTCGGTGCGCTCTTTCTCCTGTTGCTCTCGCTCATCGGCGTCAACGTCGGCGGGGCCGCGATACTGTATTACCTCGACTACCGGCCGGACGAGGTGGACGACGGTGTCCTTACCCGAGCGTCCTCGAAACAGGCGGTCGTCGCCCTCGTTACGGTGCTGTTCGTGATTGCTACGGTGGGCGTCGTCGGCGTGGCGTTCGTACAGCAGAGCGCCTTCGAGCGCACGGTCAACGACGCGACGACGGACGTGTTGAGCAGGGGCCTATACGAGGGACTGGATGTCCGCGCGACGACGGTTGAATACGCTTCGCCCGGCCTCTCGGAGCGAGCGACGATCTCTCTCACGCTCGTGCGGTCCGCGGACCGGTCGTACCCCGCTCTGCCGCAGGAACTCGACGCCACCATCACCGAACGAACGGACCGCCCGGTGACCGTTCAGGTGCAGTTCGTCGACTATCACCGGTCGGATTCGGAGCCGACGAACGCTCTCTCCGGGTGACTGCGACGCTCTCCGTCGAAACCGACCCGTCAGTGACTCAGGCTGATCGACGGGCGCCCCATCGAACGCCGTGGTCTATCTGTCGTGCGACTTGGCGATCGACGGCTCCCGACCGTCGAGGTAGATGATGTTCTGCCGACCGACCGAGACCTTGACGATCTCGCCGTCGTCCGCCATGGCTCCGAGGAGGCGACTCACTTTCGCCTTCGACCACTCCGTCTCCTCGACGATCGCCGACTGTCGCAGCTGTCCGTCGTGCCGCTCGAGGAGCCGACGAACGACCTCCTCGTCGGAACGGGCGTCCTCACGCCGGGACTCCAACGCGCCGGGACGCTGAGGCGCGGTGGTGCCGGTCGATCGATCTCCTCGGGACGTCCCCCCGGAGCGGAACAGCGACGGCGACCGCACGCCGAGGACCGCGAGCAGTACCGTCGCGAGCACCACGCCGGCGAACGCGAGGAGCGTCTTCTCTCGAAACGACGCGTCGGCGACGTCCGCACCGGGGAGGCGGGTGCGACCGTCGGTTCGTTCCGTCGGGCCCGGCTCGTCGATCGAGACGAGGCTGTCGCCTCTCCCGTTTTTGTCGACGGCGTCGGCAGGTCCGGTCCGATCGGCGGCGGCCTGCCCCACGACCAGCAGCACGGCGACGAAGCAGACGAGCGTCAGTGCGGCGAGTCTCCTCAGCGACCGTCGGATTTCGGCAGCGTGTCGCGTTCGGCTGTCTCGATGAGCCTTCTGTGTCATCTGCTGCTATCACCGGGTGGTGGCTCGCTCACGCTCTGCAGTATCCGTGGACGTGAGCGGAGTCGCCGCCCCCGGTCGGTTTTCGGTTCGCGCTCTCGTACGGTGGTGCTCGGTCTGCGGCAATAAACGGTGTTACGAATTACCTCGATTTGCGTCCGGTTCGGTATCAATCGGCCTCCGCGTGCAAGCAGCACGTTTAGTGCGCCGACCGACGTACGTCAACGTGGCTGGCGGCGTCTCAGTACGTGTAATATGTAGTGTGTGTAACTGCTACAATCGCTCTGAGACGCCGCGTAGCGCGGCGGGCCGCGCTCGTTTCCGAGATCCAATACCCGCTGTCCGCCGCGACAGCCAGTAGCTATCCCTATGATCGACCGATACGGAACCACCGAAACACGGGGCGAACAGTACCAGCAGCAACAGACGCCGACACAGCAGAGTGGCGAACAAAGCGCCACGCAGTCGGACCTCGGAGCCACGCCGTCGACTCGTACCCAATCGCAACCGCCGACACAGCAGCCATCGCAACCGCCGACACAGCAGCCATCGCAACCGCCGACACAGCAGTCACCCGCGGCCGTCTCGCCGTCACCGCCGCAGCAATCGGCTATCGAGCAGTCCCCCCAGCGGCTTTCGCAGGGGGCATCCCAGCAGTTCGCCCACGGGCAACAACCGTACCAGAACCCCCAAGCACAACCCGGACAGCCGGCTCCGCAGGCGCCGCAGCCGGCCTCATCCGTCCAGCAGCCTCCCGCTGCCCAGTCGCCGATGGACCCGCAGCGACAGCAGTTCTCGGGACAGATCGAGACGGCCGGAACTGCGCACCAGCCGGCCGGTCGGCCGCCTCAGACGGCTGAACAGCAGGCGAATCAGCCATCGCAGATGCCGGGACAGCCGGCACAGCAGCCATCACAGACGCCCGCCCAGCAGGCGCACCAGCCACCGCAGATGGCGGGCCAGCAGATGCAGCCGACGCGATCGATGGGAGTTCCGGGGACCTTCGTCAGCGGCACGGGCGCGCAGATCCAATCCGGGATGCAACAGCCGCAACTCCGGTCTGCGACGGTCGAGCAGCTCCTGCAGACCGACGTTGTGACCGTCGAAGAGGACACCCCGGTCGCGACGGCCGTCGCGAAGATGAACGCAGAAGACGTCGGTTCGGTCGTCGTGGTCGACGCCGATCGACGGCCGCGGGGCATTCTCACGGACCGGAGGGTGGCGCTCTCGCTGGAATCGATGCCGGACATCGGCGAGCGAACAGTGGCGGAACTCACGGGCGATGAGTTGATCACGGCGTCCATCGACATGACCGTTTTCGACGCCATCCAGCGGCTGAGCGACGGCGAGATCCGTCGGCTACCCATCGTCGACGAGTCCGGAACGCTCGAGGGGATCGTCACCCTCGACGACATCACCGTGTTCCTCGCCGGCGAACTCAACACCGTGGCGGATGTCATCAAAGCGCAGTCCCCGCGGTTCTGAGCCGCGGAAGCGCCCGTTCGCTATCGTAGCGACTGCGACTGATCGCGCATCTGACCGCACGCTGTCGTTCGGTCCGAGTGCGTGAAGGCCTCACCCGCTGCGATCGGTGAACAGCCGCTGTTCTCCGAGGCGGGCACGTGTGCGGCGCGAGCGTCCGACGACCGCACTCGGGCCCGCTCGCGGGTTCGCTGGACGTCTCGTATCGCTACCATACCGTATTGATAGCGTTCGGTCCATTTTCCACGGCGTCCGGAAACCCGACACTGTCGGACACTACTGCGCCGTTACGCCTCGGTGTATGATCGATATGATGAGGATACAAACAGCCGGTAGGACGCCTAACAAACCCAGATTCGGCGCAGTACGGATAGGTAGTTTATTACAATGCGGTCGGCGTGGCTCCCCACGTGTGGCGGGCGTCGACGGATCGCCGCTCGCCGAAAATATCTATGAGACGATACGGATTACGACAGTCGAATCGACAGCAGTCGCACAGCCAGCAGGAACCGGGCAGTCAACGGGAGGTGACAGACCAACAGCCCCGTCAGTACGGGCAGTCGGGGCAGCAGTCTACGCTCGGTCAGTACGAACCGGGTCAACAGAGCCAGCCGGTCACCCAGCAGCGGGGCCAGCAGAGCCCGGGGGGCCAGCACGGCCAGCAGCCGCCGCACACCCGGAGCCAACAGCGGCAGCACGGGCAGAACCCACAACCGCGATTCGAGCCGCAAGGCACGTCCGCTCGCGCACAGCCTCAGCACGGGCAACAGCAGACACCGCCCGAACAGCAGGCACCGCCCGAACAGCGGACGCAACCGGGGCAGCGCGGCCAACCGGAGGCCTCCGGCCAGGCTACTCAAGAGCTCCGCCACTCCCAAGGGCTCCAGCAGTTGCCCCAATCCGAGGACCGACCGACCGCCAGGAGGACTACCGATAACCAATGAGTCAGCGAACGACGTTCACCGACGACGACGAGGGGAAACGAGTCATCAACGCCGCGGGCGACGAGATCGGGATCGTCTCGGAGATCAAAGGGGGGACCGCCCACGTCGATCCGGACCCCGGACTCACCGATCAGATTCGAGCGAAACTCGGGTGGGGGACATCAGACGCGGACTCATACGCCCTCTCGGCCGATTCGGTCCAGCACATCACGGACGACGAGGTCCACCTTCGGAGTGATCTGTGAGATGTCCGCCCCGACACAGCAGTACGTCTCCGATCCCTCTGCGGCACAGTACCAAGCGACCGGTCAGAGCCAGCAGGGGACCGGGGCACAACACGCCGTCCAGCAACCCCCCGCATCACAGGCCTCGGGAACGGCGGGAACGCTTCGCCACTCGCTGTCTCCGTCGATGGAGCACGCCCTACAACAGTTCTTCGAGGCATCGAACGCCTGCGAGTGGTGCGCCGAGCGGTGCGTCGACGAGGGTCCGGAGATGGCGGAGTGTCTCAGGCTCTGTCGGGACGTGAGCGAGCTGGCGTCGCTGAACGCCCGCTTCATCGCCCGCGATTCGGTGTTCGGACCCGACCTCGCCCAGTTGTTCGTTACGGCGGCGCAGGAGTGCGCACAGGAGTGTTCGAAACACCAGCACGCTCATTGCCAAGCGTGTGCGCAGACGCTCGAACAGGCGATCCAAGCGACACAGCAGTTGCTCCAGTCGCTCGGGTCCGAAAGCGCGCTGCACGGCGGACACGCGCAGACGACGGGTGGGGCCGTCACGTCTCAGCGGATGTAACCGCTGAGGGCACTACGGAGCCGACGCGGTCCGTTCCCGCGGTCGCCCCCTGATCACGCGGGATCGGCCGCGATCGAGTGATCGGAGTCGTCGTCACTGCTCATAGATTCTTGTCGCCCCGTTTTGGCGAGAATCCCTGCGGGCGTACGAGCCTCCGGCGAACACGACGTCGCCCCCGACTCGATTGCCACCCGATCCGCCTCACATCGGTCGGGAGGCGACGTCGGATTCCCGCTGTGTCCCGACGCGCAGTGTCGACTTCGGGGGGTACGCGGCGCGGTCACTCGGTAATCCGACTCTACTGTGCCGAAGGGCGGCGGTTCGGTTCCGTTACTCACTCCACGAGATTCCGCGGTGTCCGCTCGCGTTCTGCCGCCGCACGACGCAATCGCGTTACAGAACTAGGTATGTAATCCATTGTGGTCCACTAGGATACCGCTCGTCCGCGGTATGCGATTCCTACTCCGGTGAACCGCCGATACAAATCGGGCAGCGGTCGTCGGGTCCGTCGAACCCGATGATCACGCGGGCGACACCCCGGCTTTGTCCCGCGTACGCCTCCATGCGTCCCGTCGTCGAGAAAAGCGGTTTGCGAACCACACTCAGCTCTGAACGGTCCGTTCGTCGTCCGTAATCCGCGCGCTCGTCCGCTCGTCGACGACTGTCGTATCGTGTGGTGCGGTTCTGTCTGTCGCTGTCCCGGTGCCACCGCGATCGCGGAGCGACGTTCGATCCAGTAGTCCGCTTCGCCGACCGACGATGAGCGCTACGGCGAGGACGGCGAGAGCGACACCGAACGCCTGTCGCCGGCGCGTCCGGCCGCCCGTTGTCACGTCGCGGTGTGTGTCTTCTTTCCCCTCGTGGTGCGCGTCTTCCTGATTCCGCTCGGCCGCTCGTTTCTCTTCTGCCAGTGCGTCTCGGACCGCCCGTCGGACGGGCTCTTGAATCAGGTGTTTCGCGAGCGTTGTCGCGGTTTCGATCCTCGCGGATCGGTCTGTGGAGCCCGGATGACTCTCGGTGGATCGGCGCATTTCACCTGTGTCGACGGCGTCGACCGCAAAGAGCGGTCGGCCTGCCATTGCAGGTACAGTCAGGGTACCGGCGTACGCGTCGGCTATAGTCGCGTTTGCAACTGATTGCGCATTCGATCGCACGACTGCGTGCGATCAGATGCGCGAAGACTTGCAAACGCTACTCTAAGCTACTATCGCTCCCGTGTCCCCGTTATCCGGACACCCCCTTCCGATAGACGGTTTCAATTGCAAGGTCACTTAGGTCGGCCTTGTGTGTGCCGGCACCGCTTTTACGTCTCGCTTTACCGTGAAACAGTCTTCTCGACCTTTGTACGAGGGGCGCGTCCGCTTATCGTAGCCTGCGAGGGGGCCGCCACTGCGGGCTCGTCGACAGGGCGCTTACAGACCGCGATTATGATAGCAGAATTCGATATCGACACCCAAGCGATGCAGTCGGCGTTTCGGCACGCGCCGCAGATAGACGCATCGATCATCCAACAGACCGCCTGCGAATCCGGCCGACTGGACGTCGTCGTGAACGTCTCCCGGGCGGCGTTCGACGATTTCGAGCGGGGATTGGACGCCGACGGAACCATCGAAGACTGGGTCCGGTTTTCCGACAGCGACGACTGCCGGCGGTATCGGCTCACGCTGACCGAGCAGGGCCGAGAGCTGGTGACGTACCCCTGCTGGTCGGAGAGCGGGGCCGTGTTCCTCGACGGGAACCGCCGGCGCGACAGCTGGCGATTCCGTATTCAGTTTCCCGACGAGGACAGCTTACAACGCTACGTCGCCTACTGCGAGGACCGCACGATCGATTTCAGCCCGATCCGCCTCTCTCGAACGGACAGTTCGAACGCGACCGAACGGTTCGGACTGACGCCCGTTCAGGCGCAGACCCTCGTCACCGCGAGCGAGCGTGGATTCTTCAGTATCCCGCGCGAGTGCACGCTCGAAGAGCTCGCAGACGAGTGGGATATCTCCCACCAAGCGCTCTCTGAGCGGTTGCGTCGAGGTATGAGCTCGCTCATCGAATCCACGCTCCGCTGAGGTGCTGCCCGTCGGTCGGGACCTATCGACCCGATCTGCGAGTGCCTGTTCTCGGTGCGTGCCCCCCCGGACTGTGGTCGGTTTCGATCAGGACCGGTATATACCCCGCTCGTCTGCGTGCTGTCGCTTTATGCGGATTCGGCGGCAACTGCAAGCGGAACCGCTCCGTGAGATCCGATGACGATAGTACTCTACACGTTCGACAGGGCGTTTATGCGGAAAACGTACGAAGCCATCGACCGGCACGTCGATGTCGACGCCGCGTATCTCGCGTTAGGACCGGAGGCACGAGGGTGTTCGACCGCCCTCCGCGAGGTGCGGCGGGAGGGCCGATCGGTGGACGAGGCCGTCACCGACGTCGACCCCGACGTCGTGGTCCGGAATCACACGCTCCGACCGGGAGCGTTCGGGTTCGATTCCGAACGGACGGTCGTCCACATTCGCCACGGCGCGTCGGTGGGGCGCGACGAGGCGTCCGTGACGGTCGAGCGCCTCGGCGACGTCGTCGACGTCGCGCTCGCGCCGGGCGAACGATGGGCGGCGCGATACCGCGACGGCTTCCCCGAGGACGTCACGGTCGCTGTCGTCGGTATCCCGGAGGCCGATCACCTCGTCCACAGCGATCCGCCGCGGGACCGACGCGTACTGTACGCCCCGACGAATCACAACTACGGGTCGGGAAGCTACGTACAGACGGCCGAGCACGTCCTCGATACGTTCGCGGACACGGACTACGAACTCCTGTTCCGCCCGCATCCGATGGACCGCATCGAGGAGCCCGGGAAGTCCGTGACTGAGCGGTGTCGCTCCCGAATCGACGACCTCCCGAACGTCACGTTCGACGACAGCGGTACGCCCGCCGAGAGCCTCCGTGCGGCGGACATTCTCGTCTCCGATTACTCCGGTATCGTCACCGAATGGCTGCACACCGACCGGCCGTTCGTGCAACTGACCGACTTGGCCGGGGATCGCTCGGTCCCCCGGGCGGGAACGGTGACCGACTCCGTCTCGCTCGCGCTCGTCGACGACCTGTACGATCACGGCCCCCCGCCGGAAGTCCGCGACCGCCGCGATCGGTTTCGGGCCAGCCTCGGCATCCCGATGGACGGGCAGGCAGGTGAGCGGGCGGCGACACACATTCAGACATGCACGGAGTAATACTCGCGGCGGGTGAGGGAAGTCGGATGGGCGAGCAGACGATCGACGTACCGAAGGCGTTTATGGAGATCCAGGGGAAGACGCTGTACAACCGTCAGCGCGCCGTCTTGGAGCCGTACGTCGACGAGCTGACTGTCGTCCTCGGGTACCAGCACGAGACAGTGCTGGAGCGGTTCGGCCCGTCTCGACGGGTGATCGTCGACCGCTGGGACGAGTACGACAACGCCGAATCGCTCTACCGCGCACTGGAGCACGTCCGCGACGACGACCTATTCGTCCTCAACGGCGACGTCGTCGTCACCGCTCGCGCCGTCGACGCGGTCTACGAACGACACCGGAGCGTCGGCGAGAACGTGGTCGCGTACGTGCCCGGGATCCAGTCTGAGCACACCGCCGTCCGTCTCGACGGCGACGGTCGGGTGACCGCGTACGGCAAACTCCCCGGACACCGCCACGCTGGGCTCGGGATCATCGACCGCACGTACGCCGACGAGGCTGCCTCCTTCCTCCGGGAAAACCGCCGCGAGTGGTACCCTTCGCTGTATCAGGTCGTCCCGACCACGGGCGTTCCGATCTCTCCGGAGGACCACTTGGAGATCAACCGGCCGCAGGACCATCGCATCGCGCAGCAACGTCTGCCGCTCAGCTAGTCATTGTAGCGGTCACACGCCTCCGCTCACTTGATCGCAAGACCGCGTGCGATCGGTCCGTATTCAGCTGCAAACGCCACTGTAGGTGCAACCGCTCCAACCGCTACCGAAGCGTAAACGGTCCGGCTCTCGCCGTCTCTTTGGCGACGGTCACCAGTCGGAGCATATACGCTGTCAAGACGAGGTACGGCGCGAGCGAGACGGTGAAGGCGGCCGCGACAAAGCTCAGTAGCGGCGGCAACCCCAAGACGCTCGTCTCCGGAAGGACACCTGCGTTGATCGCCAGAATTGTCGCAGCCGTACTGATAATTGCCGGCAACGAGACTGCGAGCAGCCAGAGCGACAACTGCGATATCTCGCGGCTGTAATACAGCGTCTTGAAGTACTCTTTGCCGATAGCGAACAGCTCCAGCACCCTGATGAGGTCGTCGAGTCCCTCCCGCATCGGGTCCGACAGCTCCCGTTCGTGCGTTCGCTTGATCCGATCTACCCAGTCGAGATACCGTCCGTAGGCGAACTCCATCCCCATCCAGAGAACACCGAACTCCGCGCCGCTGATCTGGTCGGACTCCCGCTTCAGTTCGTTCGTCGCCTCCTCCAGCGCGGCGGCACAGGCCGCGACGTCCCTCGAGAGTTCGGTCTCCTCCTCCTCCTCTGTGAGTGTTTGGAGCGCCGACGCACGCCGCGAGATCACTGCGGCCATCACCGCCAGAAACGACGCTGGATCGACCGGGGAGTCCCCGTCTTCGGACAACTCTCCGACGCGCTGTCGAAACTCCATCACGCCCTCGATGCGACCTCTCTGGGTCTGCACGGACGTGATGTCGTGCGACAGAATGATCGAGTTGATCGAGACGACGATCGAGACGAGCAGGATGATCCCCCGGAGGAACGCCGTGAGAATCGTCTCGACCGCTCGCGTCTCCGTGAGCAGTTGCTGCATCTCGAACGTCCAGACGGTCCCGATCACCATCAGCGAGAGAAAGACGACTGTGAGCAGCGCGCCCGCGACCGCGTACCGGTGTGCGTCGAGCAGCAACCACCGAACGAGACGGATTCGGCCGTCTCGCCGCGGGACGGGAAGCCAGCTTCGCCGCTGTAATAGCCACCGGAGACGCGCCATCTTCGTTTCTGTGTATCACTGCGGGACGTGCCGGGTAAGGTGTTGTTACCGATAGGTGCCCATTTCAATATATCAGAATACGGTTTACTACCGGGGCTACGGAGGACGTCAACTGTTCAATCGCGTCACAGGGCAACGCCGCCGCGAAAAACCGGTCGAATTGGCATACCACTAGGCAGTTTACAGACCGGGGACAGCCAACGACTTCAGTCGTAGGGTGGCCCCGAGAGCGTGGAAAACGCATACTGGTGCGTGGTGCTCCCGAGTCCGCGGTACGGATGCCCGGACAGAGGTGGATGAAGCCCGCTATCGCGGTCGGGGCGCACGGCCCACACGTGCGACGAGTGGGGAGTCCCCTGTTGCGGGTATGGTCTGACTGGGAGGCGGTCAGGCGCTATGTATTCGGAAACGGTGGATAGTCTGTATCGGCTCAGCGCCGTGGTTGTCCAGTAGGGTTTACACGTCTTTGACGATTGCTTCGAGTACCCAATGGTAGCAATGAACACGCTGCGGTGACGAAGCGGACGGGCTCTATGACCATTTATCCCTCCTTGATTCCTGTTAATATACTGTATTACGATATATGGAAGCGCTGTCCAACATTTGAGACCAGCCGTCTCAACGCATCTGATTGGGTTCGGCGATCAAGGTCGTATTTCACTGTCCTCTTCGCGGAATCGATTCACGGCCACGTTGACATCGTCGAAATCGCCGTCAGAACCCGTGCAGGCTGTCGCCTCTTTCGCCGCTGCTGTGGCAAGTGTGTGTGCGTCACCAGCGACGTAGTCACGTTTGGAACCGACGGCCGACTCCCCGGCCCCTCGGCGGGAACGACATCAAACCAGTCTCGAATACGAGTGACGTACGCTTGCGCTGTCTGTGGGTCGTCACGACCACAGACGTACGGCACCTCAGTGCACGTACCGTATTCACGTCCCCTTCAGCTCACCACGCGGTCGATGATCGCTTCGACCGCAGCGCTTCCGGGATCGTCCCAGTAATAAGCATCAGTGGTTCTGCTTCGACTACGACGTGGTCCTTTAGTATTCCCGATCAAGACGCTGACTACGTGCTTCGTCACCCTCACGCTCATCTCGGAGGATGTCCGTCCCGCGTTCCGACGTGGTTGCGGCTCCACAGAAGTATTGGAGGTTCGGGAGCCGTTCGACGACAATCTCTCCGTCCTCGTTGTCCCGGATTCGAACTCCGCTGTCGGGTTCGATTCCGTGCTTCTCTCGAAGATCTTTGGGGATTGTGGCTTGGCCTTTCTGACTCAGATTGATGACCCGTCCTTCTCGGTTGTACTCTTTATCGTATTACTATAGTAGCGTTTGCAAGTCTTCGCGCATCCCATCGCACGACTGCGTGCGATCGAATGCGCACTCAGTTGCAAACGCCACTATATCAGATGTACAACGTTGCACCCTTTCGCAGTCGAGACCGCGTTAAGTATAGGGAGAGGCGTGACGAGGATACAGTGCTCTCTGCCGAAAACTATCCGCCTCAGCGAGTCTACTGGGTGATCTCGGGGTTTGGGGAGCGAGAACGGACAGCCAAAGCGATCACTGAAAGGGTATTCGCCACCACCTTGCTGAGTTATAACTTTCAAATACAGTTATTCTTCTCGAGGAGTTGGGTGTCGAACGGAGTCGTATTGCTGTGCTAACTGAGTGCAGAAATCGGATTTACAGCCAGCTGACGGTACGGGTCCGGATCGCGTGGCGGTCGATCAGAAGGCCACCCGAATCAACCACGAGCAGTGCTGGTGGCATGCTGCCATCGATCTAGTAACGAACAGAATCTTCTATTTACGGCTGTTTTCAACGTATACGATTTCAATAGATCGAAGTTTCTCGCGGGGTTAGCCGCGAAACACGACATCGAAGATGCCGTGTTTCTCGACGGTGATGCTGACGATCTTAACGGAGCATTCCGCTGAGAAAATCTTCAGCTATCGTGGCGAAATCCGCGTCATTTGTAACGGCATCAAACGTATATTCCACGAATTATAATAACGAACCTATTTGTTCCCAAACTGTTCCGCCACGGCGGTTCATCGACTGTGAAACGTGGCTGCAAGCTCACGCCGTCTGGAGGAATCATACTTTACACGACCTATAGGTATGGCAGAACTTTCATAGATTCAGATAAGCGAGCTTTGAACGACCAATAGTCAGAACAAACACATAACGATTCTCTATACCAGAACATATAACGACTGTACACCTGTTATTTTATGACGGTTCCGATGTATTGGAAGTCGAACAAGCAGGTGTGGGGATACGGAAATAGCCTGTACGCTGACAGAGGCGTACATATCAAAAAGGCTGTTCTCTAATGGATAACAGTAACTAAGAGTGTAGGAGATATCGGATCTCGCTGACGGCCTGCAATAACCGCTCGGAGTACTGAGTTTCGAGTTTTGATCGAATGTCTCTCGTCACCGGACAAGTGATTGAAAGCGCCCCCACCGTCTGGGAGGCTGGATCTTCGATAGCGACGCCGACGCTTGCTTTTCCGTCTGCTCCCTCTTCGATACTGGTTGCAAATCCGTCTGAACGGATCTGCTCGACCTCCACCCACAAGTCCTCTGGATCCGTGACTGTTTGCGGGGTCGCTGGCGGGAGTTCTGTTCGCTCTACGAAATTATTGATACGGTGATCAGGAAGCGAAGCAAGGATTGCCTTCCCGCGCGCCGATTGATGGAGGGGTGAACGGGATCCAATGTGGGTTTTGACATCGAGGGAGAGCTGGTTCGCTCGATATGTGATGATTTCATAATCGAAGGATGCGACAGAGAAAGTCGACGCAATACCGAGTTCATCGGCCAGTTCGTATACTTTCGGTCTCGCTCTCTGGCAGAGTTCGTTTGAGTTTCGTACTTTTCCTCCTAGGACCAGAAACTCGAATCCAAGTTTGTATTCTTGCTCGTGTTTGGTCGCATAGCCGTGGTGGACAAGCGTTTTCAGATGTTTATGCACCGCGCTCTTGGCTATTCCAAGGGAGTTCGCCACTTCGGTGACACCTGCACCGTCGAGATCACGGAGGATTTCGATAATAGATAACAGTGTTTCATCTGACTTTATCATTCCTTTCTGATTAGGCCCTTCATTCATATCCTTACAATTTTCTTTTTTGTACTTTAGCCTTTCTTCCCCTCGATCCGCTCCTCTTTGCCATCAGACGTTCACTAACAGAGAACACAAGTCTCTGTATTTCTCACAGGCCAAACGAGGGACCATCGCTTGTCACTCCAACGGACCCTCCACGCGCGGGTGAAACCAACGGTATACGCTGCGGTTCGTCGGCGATAGCGACTAATGCCCACTGTCGTTCTGTGGACAGTGTCCCTACAGCATCAACGCCTACTGGGCAGGATTCACAGCCTGCTGATGTGCCTAACTGATATATTCCACAATGGATTCAGCATACCCATTTGGGGAGTCGCTGAGTCGAGGGGCAACCAGATCGGCGCAATGTTTATATAGTAAAGTCATAAATTGAAGTATGTAGCTATGGATGAGACGTACGCAGATGCAAATAACCCAACGTACGGCGCTCGCTTTCCTGGCGGCCACCAAGACAAGTTCTTCGAGCTGTACCAGAAGGGAGTGGAAATCGGGACATGGGATGTAGAGGCGTTGATCGCAGACGCCCCGGTTCAGCAAGACAAAACCGAGTGGAAAAGAATGACCGATGAACAGCAACTCGTCTGGAGTAACCTCGTCGCTCGATTTCTGGACGGAGAACAGAACGTCGCGATCGATGCGACAAAGCTAGTTCAGATGGTTGACTCGCCGTATATTGATGATTCCGCGAACAAAGAGGCGTTTTATACGGGACTCCAGTTCGAGGAGGTGAAACATACTCAGTTCTGTGCATGGTACGCAGAGAACGTTGTCCCAGATCAAGTGTTCCCAACGATTGGAAAAGGTTCGCGACACGGACTCAGTCGGCTGGATGATAGCTCTAAGGCCGATCATTTTTCCGAACGGATCGAAGATATACTGAATACGGCTGTCTATACGAAACAGCCACATGATATCGCCCGTGCTGCGACGAATTATGGAATCTTCACTGAGGGTGTTCGAGCCCGGGTTCGGTATAGTCATATGAAAGAGATGGCCGAAGAGACAGATCTTCGGACTTGGCTCACTGCGATTGAGGAGATTTCGACTGACGAAGGTCGACATATTACTGGCCAGGTGGAACTTATCAAAGAGCTCGTTGAGAAAGAAAAAGACGGAATTGCTGATTACCAAGGCGTCAGCGATACCGTCTTGACTCAGCTGCAGGACGCAGTCAAACTACTTGCGAAAGGCGCCTTAGGTTCCATTTTCCAGATGCAGATAGTCAAAGATGAAAGGCTAGCTGATGAGGAATTCGATGACCAAGTTGACCATCACGTGAAATTACGAATGCGATACCTCAACGATATCTTCCGGGAAACTTTGGCCCTTCCCGGATACGACGATGACAATATCGAGCTACAGTTGAGAGCAGCCATAGACGAGATTAGAGGATCAGTCCCAGACACAGAGGCGTTTCTAGCGACGATCGAACACAATCGATCCGCTGCTCAAGATCTCCGGGAGTACGAAGACGGTATCGGTCTCGCATCCAGACCGGGAAATAGGTAGAGATCAGCGTAATGATTCCGATGATAGCCGTGTCCCAACGAACGACGATGGTCAAGTATAGGACCTCTCCACCAAGCATTGTGCCTTGGACTTCGGGTAGTTCCGCCACTAGCCAGACGAACCAATGACGAAGCACAAAATCGTCCTCGAAGACAAACAGGACGAGTACAAACTATCCGGTGTCGCTGAAGATCGGTACATACTGGATTGTGCCCTAGAGGCAGGAATCGATCTCCCGTTCTCTTGTCGGGAAGGAAATTGTACATCCTGTGTCGGAAAAGTTCTCGAAGGAGAAGTTGACCGCGGTGGGACAGCACTCGATCTCAGCGAGGAAGACGATGGATATGCCTTACTCTGCAGTTCCTACGCCAAGAGTGATTGCCGTATTGCGGTAAATGTCCAAGAGGACCTCTTTTGAGTAGTAGCGTCATCCGGGTATTCGTTTGAGTGCCGGTACGAGCTATCCCCTGATATTTGGGAGCACAGCGCGTTTGTCGATAACGAGAGAAGCTATCCTATCAGCAGACCTCGAGGGAGTCTTGCTCTTTCACTTGTATTGGGACTTTTCGTATGCGGTCTTCGTGCGACCGAATAGCAGTTCTCCGTTCTCCAAACCGTCGATTAGTTCTTCCGGAAGTTCGTTCTGTCTTAGTGCCTCCTGTGCCTGTTCAATATCGTATGATACCCGTCTGAGTCCGACTTCCCACTCTTCGCAATCGAGGAGCGCATACGCTGCACGTGGATCTCCGTCACGCGGTAAGCCAACACTGCCGGGATTCACGATTGTCGAGTCCTCAAACGAACGGACGGCTTGGACGTGAGTATGGCCTAGAACAAGTACCCGCTCATCATCGACGAGTGATGGACTGAAGTCACTGGGAAAAGTGTACTCTCGGGGGCTATCCGGCGCCCCGTGAGCGACGTGAACCTGACTATCCAGCAGATCAATCTCGACGGGCAACGCATCAAGGTACTCGAGGTGGTCTTCGTTGAGTTGGCTCCGCGTCCATTCAAAACACACTTCCGGAATTCGGGGAGGATCGGAAAAACCATCGAGGATACCTACTTCGTGATTGCCTCGGATTGACGTTATTTCGTGATGCTGGAACAGTTCGATAACCGTCTGGGGGAAGGCACCGTACCCGATTAGGTCCCCTGCGTGCACTAGTTTGTCAACCGGCGGCATATCGTTGAGGACGGCTTTGAGTGCAGGTGCATTCGCATGTACATCACTAAGCAGGCCAATACGCATACTCAATGTAGCCTCACTAGTTTACTTATACATTCTGGTTGAACTACCGGGATACAGTTTTGTTATCGCCGGGAACGGCCTGGAGAAGCCCTCGAAATCCCGCCGCTCTTTCGACTCGATGGGGGTCGGTTCAGCCCTCGGATCCCGTCCTGCAATCAGTTGCAAACGCTACTATAGCTTCCTCAAAAGCTCCCTCTCCCTCCAGTCCCGACTGATAGCGCCTTTTCGGCCAACAATCGCGTAACTACACACGATCTACTCATTGTCCCAAAGGTTTATTTAGTATTCTACTGTCTCACTAATTGACGTTCGGAACTATGAGCGATAATACCACCCAATCCAATCCGACGCAGGATATACCATCAGATAGATTCCCGTGGCCAGACGAACTGGATATCCCACCGGAGCTGGAAGGAAGCGAGGAGATGTATCCCGATTTCTTCCAGTTCGGCCGGAACTCCGACCGGGCATCCTACGAACGGGATCTCTTCTGGTTCTACGACAAGAAAGATACCTCGGAACCGATTCTTCCTTGGGATGCGACTATCAGTGCCGAAGCTGCTCATATGACGAGTGGACAGAACCTAAGCCGGGTCTTTGCCATACCTCCGAATATGTCTCTTGAATGGCGGATTGTTGGTGGATATTTCTACGTCTCTCCTGTCTCGTGTAGTGACGAAGAACTCCTTACTGAACGGACTGAGGTGTTTACTGAACGAAGTGATTATTTCTACGAAAATTTTGATGCGTTGTATCACGGAATTTGGAAGCCTCGAGTGAAGGAAATCGGTGATGAAATTGCATCACTTGATGTCCCAGACGATCTTCCGCGGTATGTTCCTGAAGAGACAGTCATCGAGGCAAAAGGGCAAAGCCAAGATACACTCACACTCATCCGAAACTACAATAGATTAACTGAACTGGTGATGGAAGCTTGGCAGCGTCATTTCGAGTACCTCTATCTCGTGTATTTCTCGTATCTCTCGTTCCGAGAGACCTGTTACGAGCTTTTCCCCGGAATTTCAGATGACGCGGTCGGAAAGATGGTCTCTGGAATGGAAGCTGACCTGTTCCGCCCGGATGAAGAACTTAACACGTTAGCCAAACTGGCCGTCGACATCGGCGGAGAGGTCGTCGATATCCTCACCAGCGAGGATGACCCCGCTACCAAGCGAAAACGGCTCAGCGACGCACACGGTGGCGACCGGTTCCTCGAAGCCCTCGACGATGCCAAAGATCCGTGGTTTTACGTCTCGTATGGTGACGGGTTCCACAGTAGTGATGGATCGTGGATCGATGATATGGTTGCACCGTATCAACACCTCTCCTCAAAAATAGAACGCCTACAATCGGGGGAATCGATCGGTCGAGACTTCGATCAGCTGCAAGCAGAACGTGACGAGATCGTCGAAGAGTACCGGGGGTACCTCGGCTCCGACGCCGAACGCGAACAATTTGATAAAGCTCACCGGACGTGTCTGGATGTCTACGAATACGCTGAGGACCACCAGTTCTGGGTCGAACACCGACTTCACACCATCATCTTCCAGAAGATGCGTGAATTCGGTGCGCTTGTTGCGAGCGAAGGGCTGCTTGACGATCCAGAAGACATCTTTATGTTTACCAAGTTTGAGGTCGCCGAGTTACTTGAGGAGGTTTGTGAGACGTGGGGTCTGGGTCCACAGGCTCACACCCCCATCGAGTGGAAACAGACAGCCGAAAATCGACGAAAGATGATGGATGCAGCACGCGAGTGGAGCCCACCGCCAGCTCTCGGTGAGCCCCCGGAGGAGATTACCGATCCGTTAGTCGTTATGCTCTGGGGAATCACAACCGAAACAGTTGAAGAATGGCTGGACGACGATTCAGAGGAAGATCAGTCTGGGCAGATCACTGGCTTTGGGTCTTCAAATGGAACGGTAACGGGTAAAGCCCGCATTGTCCGAAATACTGGAGAACTCGACGACTTAGAGGACGGAGAGATCATTGTCTGTCCACGAACCAGTCCCGCGTGGGCCCCGGTCTTCCCACGGATTAAGGGGGCAGTGACGGATGACGGTGGTATTACTAGTCATGCTGCGATCGTTTGTCGTGAATATGGGACTCCTGCGGTTACTGGAACCGGATCTGCCACAGACCAAATCGAGACTGGCGATATAGTGCAGGTTGATGGTGAAGCTGGCGAGGTTGAAATCCTCGAGCGCGCCGTTGACTAAGACGAGGGTTTTCACTTTGCAGTTAATCGGTGACGTATCGGTTGGTAATGGTCTGTCACCTATCATAGCAACAGTTCTCTACCTGTTATGACTCGATTGAGCCATTGTTATAGTAGCGTTTGCACGCCAGTGCACACTCGATAGCAAGACTGCGTGCGATCGGATACACAAATAGTTGCAAACGCAACTATTGAATGACAACGTCTGGAGCGCCCAGAATTTGAGGAAGAAGCAGTTCGACAAAGCCACTGGACCGGACCATTTATGTGATTACAAGATCTATTACATATGTAGAATGCGAGCTGCTGTATTCCAAGAGACGAATGAACCCCTCGTCATATCAGACGTGGAACGCCCCGAACCCGATCCAGATGGTGTCATTGTTGAAACGGAGGCATGTGGCATCTGTCGATCGGACTGGCACGTGTGGCGTGGTGACTGGTCCCATATGGGCAATAGTATTGAAAAGGGACAGATACTCGGGCATGAACCCGCCGGCACCGTTATCGAAACTGGCGAGGAGGTCACACAGTTTGAGGAAGGTGATCAGGTCGCAATTCCGTTCAATCTCGCTGATGGAACGTGTCATATGTGCTTGGAGGGGAAGTCAAACCTCTGTGCGAACGGTCAGAGCTTGGGGTTCCACAAGGGGGTACAAGGAGCGTGGGCAGAGTACGTGCACGTGCCGAAAGCTCATGTGAATGCTGTCCAGACTCCTGATGACGTCTCACCGGCAGAGATGGCAGCGCTTGGCTGTCGATATATGACTGCATTCCACGCTCTTGCCCATCAAGCCGAGGTGAGTGCGGGAGACAGGGTAGCTATTCATGGCTGTGGTGGCGTCGGACAGTCCGCAATTCAGATTGCGAATGCACTTGGTGCGAACGTTGTAGCGGTTGACATTACTCAGGATAAACTTCAACGAGCGGACGAACTTGGTGCCGAAGCCACCGTCAATGGCGGTGAGATCGACGATGTCCCTAAAGCAGTCAAAGATATCACAGACGGGGGAGTAGATATCTCAATCGACGCGCTTGGCATCGAAGAGACCTGCCGGAATTCTGTTCAATCTGTGCGCGAAACCGGGACACACGTTCAGGTCGGTATTAGCACTCAGGCGGAACAAGGGACCATCCCCCTCCCTACAGATACTATCGCTCTCAACGAGATCGAATTTATCGGGTCCAAGGGGATGCAGGCGACCAAGTACGAAGAAATATTCCGGATGATAGAAAGCGGAAAACTGGACCCCGAGTTGATTATCTCAGACCGAGTCGATCTTTCCGAAACGTCGGATGTACTCTTCGCCATGGATAACTTTGAGACGACGGGCATCTCCGTAATTACCAGCTTCTAGTAGGTTGACCTCCTTCCGCGCCTGAAGACGTGGGAATCCCACTACGGGATTTCAGGCCAGGTATGGTCTTACTGTTTCAAGACGCATCCGTTCCACACGTCGCCTGCTGTGTGTCAGTACCGGTGTGGCTGTCTTGTGGCGCGGTCAACCGCGCCACATCCTCAGCCGAGTCGTCGTCGTGAGTTGTGGGACGTACTTCTTGAGCGTATTCGTCGCATCTGTTTGCCTAGCATACGAACCTTAACACCTAGGGACAAAAGATATAAATATTAATTACAAAGAATGCTAATTGAACACACTATGTCGACATACACGCTACCATTTGCGGCTGAGGAGTGCAACAAGAATCAGGTTGATCTCGTTGGTGGGAAGTGTGCCTCATTAGGAGAACTGCTAAACGCAGGTGTGAAGGTCCCGCCCGGATTTGCGGTGACGACTGATTTCTACGACGTATTTCTAGACCGAACTGGACTTGACACCGATATCGAACAGCGACTCGACGGCGACCTTTCCGAGACACAAGCAGTTCGAGCCGCAAGCGAGGGCGTGAGACAGCGCATTCGAGAAGAGAATTTCCCGGCTGAACTCGAAACTGCACTGGAGAGTGCTTGGGACAGTCTACTCGCTGAAACCGCCAAAGACGCTGCGGACCTGTCTGTCGCCGTTCGATCGAGTGCAACGGCCGAGGACCTCCCCGATGCGAGTTTCGCGGGTCAACAAGACACTTACCTAGGAGTCAGGTCTCTATCCTCGGTCAAAAAACGGGTCAGAGACTGCATTGCCAGCCTGTTTACGGCACGTGCGATCAGCTACCGGGAAGAACGTGGTTTCGATCATAGAGACGTGAAGATCAGCGTTGGCGTTCAACGGATGGTGGATGCGAGGACTTCCGGTGTTATGTTTACACTAAACCCGGCGAATGGTGATCGATCGAAGGTTCGCATCGAGGCCAACTGGGGCCTTGGTGAGGCGGTAGTTGGTGGTCAAGTAACCCCTGACAGCTTCCTCGTTGACAAACCAGTGTATAAGATTGTTGACCGTGAAATCCCCGAGAAACAGGTTATGACCGTTATGACCAACGAGGGGGTTGTCGAAACCAAACCAGATCCTGAGAAACGTGATGTCCCGTCGTTGAGCGCTGACGAGATTATCGCGCTAACCGACCGCGCGAAAACCATCGAAGACTACTTCGGAAAACCCCAAGACATAGAGTGGGCGATCGAGGAGGATGATGACGACAAACGGTATTACATACTTCAAAGCCGACCGGAAACCACTTGGAACAACTCTAGTGAACTCGGATCTGATGACTCACCAACTAACACAACCGATTCGCCTGCAGGAACGATTCTGCGAAACGTTTCCGATTCGAACTGAGTGTTCAAATAAAGGCCAAAAAGTGAGGTGTAGCGCTTTCTGATTGAGTATGTCTGAAAGGGATTGATCTCGGCTAGGCCGTGATGATTCGTGGAGAACAAAAGCCACGCCAAGCTCTAACGAATCTCAGTATTCAGGCCATTCTTCTAAGTAGGCACTGTCTAGTTAGCGTAGATTGAGGAACGAGCAGGTCGTTGAGTATCTTATCCAGAGATGCTCGCAGACCTGCT